>JAYYPZ010000042.1:0-4605 GCA_036128775.1 Bacteroidota bacterium | reverse complement strand
AGTAGTCTGGAGTGCAGAGGATAAGCGAATAGTCGCCTCATGTCGACTAGGGGACGGGAAGAGAGTTTTTGCAACCCACGGAAAGTCAGGACTTAGTTTAAATCAAATGTTCCGACTGAATCCGGCATTCGATGGCTTGTTAAAGCAGTCTATTGATATCGATTGCTTTTATCTTGATCACAGTTTATCAAAGGATAATCTTCTGCTTACGCTGCTTTGGAATAGCATCACAACGATTCTCCGCGATCGCCCATATCTTAGCTACCTTTCGAGTTTGAGTCCTTTACGGATAACGGAAAACAATAATGCCGTGTCAAAGGCTATTGAAACTTTTGTGAGTGAGCGCAGAGATGATGCCTTAGCATCCTATATTGAGATTAAGGATGGCAAACTGGGTTTAGATATGAGTAATCAACCAGAGTCAGAAGAAGGCAGAAGTACAACTTCCTTGAATAGCCATCCCATTGATTTTCCGGCTCCTGCTCCAATTGCATATGCTATACAGCAACATGCCAAGGTCCTGAGTATAACTGCTGATGAGATGCGTTCTAATGAAGTTAAGGCACTGTTATGGATGGCGGTAAAAGACTTACCTGAGTAATGCAAGGCTATATAGCAATGAGTTAAAGCAAGGATAAACACTTTATTGACCTCTTGGGCACTAGTCTTCTGCAAAATCATAAGGGCAAAAAAAAGCGGGCCATTGGCCCGCTTTCGAAAAATATACAATTTCAATTATTTCATAATCTGAATAATTCCAGAAGAAACATTGCCCGAAGCATCTACAATAGAAAGTGTATAGATACCACTAGCTGCTGAGGATAGATTCAAGCTTTTACTTCCCTCGACACTGCCCGATGTGATTACCTTGCCTAAGGCATCAATCATACGGTAGTTTACTCGACTAGCTGATTCTAGATTGATAATTCCTGTTGATGGATTAGGATATATACTTACCCCTAAATTAGCTAAATCATCTATAGATGTTGGTTGGCTATTAGGGTCATTTGGATTGGATCCTAAGTTTAACTCGTCTAAATCCGTAATGCCATCATTGTCTGAATCCGTTGTTTCTGTCAAGTCAGTTACTGCGTTTGATCCACCTGTTGCATTGATGGTAAAAAAGGCCGCCGAACTGCCGCTGCCAATTGATTGGCCAGAACCTGTGAGAAGGGGAGCACTTGTTGAGGGGTCAGTAAAGGAAAATGATCCTGTAGGTCCAGCAGGTCCTCCCTGTGTAGCAGGAGCGCCACTTAATCCATCGCCATAGGAATCCTCAAAAACAATCGAGTAACAATCAAAACTATTCAAATTGATGGTGTAGAAAAATTGATTGTTCGCAGAAGTCATTCCATCTGCATATACTATTGGACTTGAGTAAGTCGTTCCTGTAATATTGTCACGCGCTGGGACAAATGCACCACTAGCATCATAGATACCCCAAGTGACTTCGGATCCCCAATTATCTAATTGAAGATCTAGAGCAATCGATGTTGTATTATAACCCGTGGCATCTGAAATGAAGTTGCTTGTCACAATATTGTTTGATGCAACATCATCTGCTGATCCATTTACAGCAATAATTTCTGCAGTTAATGTATTGGTTGGTTCAGGTAGGTAGTAGTACGTCGGAAGGGTAAATTCAGTTGATGAGAATTGATCGACTTGTCCGTTCCAAGTGTAGGTTACCTCCGTACCATTATTTATATCGTAGCGTATCTGAAGTGAAGTTACTTGGCTTTGTCCTGCATTATCAAATGAGAATCTTGGGTTTACTTGCCATCCACATGTTGGTGTTTCCACGGAAGCGCTGCCAGCACTAGCATCAAGTGCAGTAAGTCCAATGTAATTAGGTGCCACTTTGATGGCTGTCTCAACATTTCTATTGGCTTGGTCTGTCGTGAAGAGCACAAAGCTCATCTTACCAATTTCAGTCATCACATTCGTACTTCCAGAAAGAGAAGGATAGAAATCGGGAATACTTACTGTAAAAGTGGTATCAAAAAGGCTTCCTGAAGAGTTACTTGGAAGCGTGATTCCATTAAGACCAAAGAACATGTTCCTTAGCATTTTCTTATGATTGTATAACCCGTTAGGCAGGACCATTTCAGGATAATAGGTGCCACCTGCGCTTTGTTTGCCTTCTACATCATCTTGTAGAAGATAAAGATGCAAACGCTCACTAGAAGCGGAGGAATTGGCTGTGAAGTAAGCCTGCAAGGTAATCGTTGCTTCGTTTGTATTTATATCCCAATCCGCCTGCATTCCTAAGTTAACATAGGATGTTTCAGCGAGTATTGGGGATATTTGACTTGCCCATGCGCCTCGGTTTGAAGTAGTGTTTCCTTGTGCTCGGCTTACCACTCCTGTTGGGTATCCCCCAATAGAGAAGGTACCATCAAGACTTTCTCCATCTTGAATGCGAAAATCAGTAGGGTCGTTGGCATAACCTCCTGAGTGAATATTAACTGCCACTAAACGTCCAGGGTTAGCAGCGACTAACTCATCAGCGATTCGATGTCCATCAGGACAAAATTGACAATTGACCCCTGTAAATTCTTCTAAAAGGGCATTTCGGTTGCTCGCATTTTGGCTTACGGGGATTCCCTGCGCCATAACAGTTCCGAATCCGACACCCAAAAATAAAACGGTAATAATTTTTTTCATTTGTTGTATATTTCGAAAAGGAAATTAACACTTATATAGATTATGCCCAACTTTTCTTTCACTTCATACCTATCCATCTTGATTTTTGCATTCGTTGTCTCTGTTACGGGTTCATCATATGGCCAATTCATGACGAGTTACAATAGCTACAGTGTAGATACTTTCTCACAAGAACTAGATATTGTCCTTAAAAACCAAGTCTTTAATGTAGGTCAAGATTCAATTAATCTAGCCTGGAAAAGAACAGTTAATGATTTTCCTGTTGCCAAATGGACGGGCACCAGTGTTTGTGATAATGTGAATTGTGCGGCGCCGCAGGTTAGCCAAAGAAATTTTGACGCAATTGCGCCAGGAGACTCTTCGCGACTCGATATGCATTTTTTAACTAACGGCTACTCAGGCGAGGCCACTGCAGAGTTGCTTGTTTGGGATATAAATGACAGTGCAAATTCCGTCCAAGTAATACCCTATTCGTTTAAAAACGACCCTTCTTTTGCAACTAGTATTTCTAATATCTTGACTGAAGAAGATGTCGAATTGTCGGTGGTTAATGGCTATGTACAATTATCCGCAATGAGTGACGCCCGTCTTACGGTCAACATCTACGACTTACTTGGAAATCAAGTAAAGAGTGCATCATGCAATGGAATGCTCTCACTGGATGTTCGCGATTTACCCGCTACGATGTATTTCGTTCAAGTTCTTCAAGGTTCTGCCCTTGTGAAGACGCAATCCTTCGTGCGATAAGAAGGATTTTCTCTTTTTAGTCCTCTGCGATTCGAGCAAGTTCTTCTTCTAGCGCATACTCGTCTCCAGCATTATATCCAGTGTGCTTGTAGGCCACTTCTCCATCTTTGTCTAAGACAATTGTAAATGGTACTGTTTGCCAACCAAGGCTTCGTTTTGTATCTGAATTGCGGTCATAGAGTACCTCAAAAGGCCAATCTTCACCGGCTACATAACTTTTCGCACGTTCAACATTTCGCTGATCATCGATAGATATAGCTATGAGTTCTACGTCGTAAAGGTCTTGCCAATCCGGATAAAAGTCCTCTGCAATCGTTTTGAGTTCCGTTTTACAGGGAGCACACCATGTAGCCCAAAAGCAAAGCACGGTGATCTTTCCATTTTCAGCATAGGTCTTTAGATCAACCTCTTTATTGTCTCCGTCTTTAAGTATAGTCGATGTTATTGTTTGTGCGTACAGTCCGCTTGTACTTAAGACAAGGGTTGCGCAGAGCAATGCTTTAACGATTGTAGCCATAGTTTCTAAGTTTTACATATAAACGGCTGTTAAGGTACAAAGTCAATGCCAAGTTTTTTGTGTGGTCAACTACTTTGGAAACCATGGGAAAGGAGCGATAAACATTGTACATTCATACTTTATTCTATTCTATGCGACGTTTAGCGATTATAACTGCTTTGCTATGGGTATCAATCTTGTCTACAGCGCTTGTTTTTGGGCAGGGCACGATCTATGGTGATTTAGAGATTCGAAATGACTATTACGTACGAGATTCCTTGATTGGTGCATCGAATACGGCGCAGTATGATAATTTAAAATCGAGCGTTGACGCCTGGCTAACTGTAAATTATGCTAATCCAGACTGGGACTTTGACGCAAGTGTTCGACTCGATGGATTTTTGCATTCGAACTTGTTTAATCCAGGAAGGGAAGCCTACACGGGATTTGGCATTGGTCGATTTCATCTGAGAAAGACGGTCAACAACTTAGAAATCACAGGAGGGTATATATATGACCAGCTCGGCAGTGGGCTAATCTTTCGTGCTTATGAAGATCGTGCATTAGGTATTGATGATGCTTTAGTTGGTGTACGAACAGATTATAAGATCTCTGAAGCGTTCTCGATAAAGGGAATGGCTGGAATGCGCAAGCAGCGACTTGGAATGGATCGGTCAGTGATTGCTGCCACTGAG
>JAYYPZ010000041.1:0-5709 GCA_036128775.1 Bacteroidota bacterium | reverse complement strand
AGAACATACAATTACAAGGGATTTGCTCGATTCACGCACAATTTAGGTAAGCGAAATACGGGAATAGAGGATGAGGAGCAGAACAACAGTATTTTCCAAAATGCCTTCTATCAAGTTCAGTTTGATTACGAAAAGCTTAATGTTCTAACGGAAGATGACTCACACCAAGATCGTTATTTTGATTACGGATACATTGGAGAGTTTCAAACTGCCCAGGCTCCTTCTGTAGCCTATCAATCAGGCTTTATAGGTCCTAATGGCGAGTCATGGGATTTATATGTACAAAACGGATTTACAGATACGGCGGTAACCTTTAATCCTTCTTCAGTTAATGAACGAGGAGCGAATTACACTTCTCAGTGGTTCTACTACATGGATTCCATGGGAACAAGTGTTACCGACTTAAATCAGGTGCAATCAGGACTTGCACTGATCAATGGAGAGCGTGCAGAGATTCCTTATAGCTTGTGGTACAACACAGGGCGTCAGTACAATGGATATTTTACTTCGGAGATCGATCAGTTCCGAGGGCAAATCACTGGTTCATTTGATATTGTAAAGCGCGGATCAGATACGCGTAACAAACATGCGATCAGCTTCGGTGCAGAGTTTCAGCAGCAGTCAACGCGCAGTTTCACAGTAAGCCCACTGAGCTTGTGGGATATTGCTCGTCTGCAGGCAAACTCACACATTCAATCGCTTGACGAAAGCAATCCATATGTATTAGTAGATGGAGAGCGTGTATACTATCAAGACGGCAACTTCCCGGATCTTTATTTCCAAGATACTATCTATTTCGACCGCTTAGTAGATACGGATGCACAGTCTGTGTTTGATCAGCGACTCCGCGAACGAATTGGTGCGGCAGACAATGAATTTATCGATGTCTTTGCGTTACCGCTTGAGACCTTCTCACTTGACTTGTTTTCTCCAGATGAGTTGTTAAACTCAGGAAGTCCGGTTGTTCAATGGCAAGGTTACGATGCGTATGGTAATCGCTTTAACGAGCCATGGAAGTTTGAAGACTTCTGGAAAAAGCGTGATGCAGAAGGAAACTACTTACGACCTATTGGTGCGTACCGCCCAACCTATGGTGCCTTCTTCATTGAGGATAAATTCCAATTAAAAGACTTAACCTTCCGATTAGGTCTTCGTATCGACCGATACGACTTAAACCAAGCGGTTCTTCGCGACCCGCTTATCGTGGAAGGTTTCCAAAGCGTTGGTGATGTAAACTATCTCTACAACGTATCCAATTATGCGAATGCAGCAGATGTTCCAGAATCTGAGCGTACATACATTACGCACCCTGGAAATATCGGTTCTGATTATGTAATCTATGTTGACAATGCACTTAATCCTACCACGGTCACAGGATATCGTAATGGCGATGTTTGGTATAATGCAGAAGGTGTAGAATTAGCAGACGGAAATGCGATTGCTCTTCAGACAGGAGGAACTCCTCAACCCTTCTTGACAGATACCCTTGGCATTAAAGATCCCGGGTTTGATCCAAACTCTACGTTTGACGATTACGATCCAGAGTATGTCTTTATGCCTCGTCTTCAGTTTTCATTTAACATTACGGATAAAGCACTCTTCTTTGCCCACTATGATGTTCTTACTCAAGGACCTCAGGCACGAATTGGAGGTACGAATTCTCTGATTCAGCGTGCTACAGGATCTCCATTGAATTACTACTTCTTGGAAGAGTTCGGAGGATCTCCAATTGCTAACCCAGCAATTCGTCCAGAGACAACGGTTGATTTCCAAGTTGGTTTCAAGCAGAAGCTAACAAATTCTTCGGCCTTCACGATTTCCGCCTATTTCAAAGAGTTTAGAAATCAAGTGCAAATCAAGCAGTTGAATAATGCCTATCCTCAGACATATTTCTCTTATGCTAATATTGACTTTGGTAATACAAAAGGATTTGATTTTGTTTATGATTTACGTCGCACAAGAAACTTTAAGGCAAGCGCTTCGTACACCCTTCAGTTTGCAGAAGGATCAGGTTCTGACGACCAGACACAGTTGCAGGTGGTTGCAAACACAGGAATTAATTTCCGAACTGTTTCGCCACTAGACTACGATGCAAGACACCTTATGAACCTAGTACTTGACTATCGTTTTGCGGATGGTCGCAATTACAATGGTCCTGTATCGAAAAGAGGTAAGCAGATTTTATCCAATGCTGGATTAAACATTCGAGTCAATGCGAACTCAGGTACACCTTACACCCAGATTGAGAATCCGATTGCTACTCGTCAGATTGGCGGACAACGTGTAACCACTGCAGGATATATCAACGGTTCTCGCATTGGGTGGAACTTCAGAGTTGATCTTAAACTTGACAAATCATTTACGATTAAATTCAAGCAAAAGGATGATGCTGAAGGTCCGGCGAAATCAATGTATTTCAATGCCTATGTCATGGCACAAAATGTACTTGGAACGCTTAATGTTCGAAATGTTTATCGATACACAGGTTCTGCTACAGAAGATGGATGGCTTCAGAGTCCGGAAGCGCAAACTGTAATCAACAGTTCAGTTAGCCCTGACTCTTATCGTGACCTATATTCTGCTAGTGTCAATCGTCCAGGAAACTTCACGTTACCACGAAGAATCTTCTTAGGCCTATCCATGAACTTCTAATAGAAAAATTTAAAGATTTAATAAACCGAGATTATGAGTTTACAACAACGTATAATTCTTACTGTCCTCGTTCTAGCAGGAAACACTGCTTTTGGTGCATTATGGCTTGGAGCTCCTGAGCGTCCAGCGCAAGAAAGCCCCCAGCTAGAGAAGTTAGGAGATTGCCTTCCATCGAATTCAGATAAGGATTTGAACATTAATAACGTTCGAGCAAAGATCCTTGGAGGAGGAGATATGTGGTGGGATGGCGTTAATGATGCCCAGTATGAAGTGCCTAAAATTGATCCTTCTTCTGGTCAGACGCCAGTCAATGCGATATTCGCTGGAGCTCTTTGGTTCTCTGCCCTAGATGATGCAGGTCAGCTTAAAGTTGCCGCTCAGACGTATCGTAACCAAGGTCACGATTTCTGGACAGGCCCACTTCGTCCCGATGGTGAAATTGATAAGTCGACTTGTGCAGCGTGGGATAATCACTTTGAAGTACTTGGTGAAGACGTAGATAACTTCTTGCTTGCTTTCCAAGAGGCTGGAGGAGTTTCTCTAGCGGAATCGCAAATTCCAACAAGTATAAAAAATTGGCCAGGTCGCGGTAACCCATTGGTTTCTTCAGAATTGTATTACAATGATGGCCCATTGGCGCCCTTCTTTGATTTTGACGATAATGGTATTTACGATCCTCGAAAAGGAGACTATCCTGTTATTGGGGTGAAGGATGACAATGGCAACACGGTGCCAAATTATGCTGACCAAATGATTTTCTGGGTAATGAATGATAAGGGTAACATTCATGGTCGAACAGGGGGCCAAGCATTAGGAGTACAAGTCAATGCTATCGCTTTTGCTTTTCAAACGAATGACGAGGTAAACAACATGACATTCTACTCGTTTGACATTGTTAAGAAAACACCTGGTTCTCTCAACGAGACCTACATGGGAGTATTTTGTGACCCTGACCTAGGCGATTACGAAGATGATTGGATTGGCTGTGATACATCACGTGCTTTAGGATTTGTCTATAATTCCCAAGCTTCAGATGACCAGTATGGAACACCACCGCCAGTATTAGGGATTGATTATTTCGAAGGTCCACTTGATGATAATGGAAATGAATTAGGTATGTCCTCTTTCGTTTACTTTAATAATGCGGCTTCGGGTCCACAAACTGACCCAGACAACGCGGCTCAGTTCAGAAATTTCCAAACGGGTCTTTGGAAGGATGGAACGCCTATCACTGAGGATGGAACTGGATATGGAGGTACGGTGCCTACAAACTATGTCTATCCATCCAATCCATCGGATCCAGCGGGATGGTCAGAGTGCTCTGAGTCAATTCCAGGCGATGACCGACGTTTTGTCCAAAACTCTGGTCCATTTACCCTGCGAAATGGGGAGTTTCAAAAGATCACAATTGGAGCGATTTGGGTTAAGCCTGACAATTACGGTCTATGCCCAGACATCGAGGCAATCATTGGTCGTGCTGATGACCGAGCTCAGTTCCTCTTTGACAATAACTTTGATAAGCTCGATGGTCCAGATGCACCAGACCTCAATGTACGTGAGTTAAATGAGGAGTTCATCTTTACGTTGACCTATGCTCAAAACTCGAACAACTTTGGCGAGAATTATGCGGAAAATGTACCTGGCTCGAGTGGTTTTGATGATTCAACGTATAAGTTCCAAGGATACCTTATCTATCAATTAGCCGATGCGACAGTTACTGCGCAGGAATTAAGCGATGCATCAAGAGCTCGTCTTCTTTACCAATGTGATATAAAGGATGATATCGTTGATATCTATAACTATGAGCCGCTAACTGCGAATGGGCAAACGATATACAGCCCGGTGTTAAAAGTGTCAGGTTCTAACGAAGGTATCGAAAGGAGTCTTCAGGTGACCACCGACCTTTTTGCTGTTGGCGACAACAAGCTGGTAAATCACAAAGATTACTATTACATGGCATTGGCTTATGGGTACAACAACTTCTATCCCTATGTTGTAGGTGATACGTCAAGTGTTGTTCCTCAATATGAACCCTACATTTTAGGTCAGGGTAATATCAAACAGTACACTTGTACTCCGCACAGATCTAATCCTGGATTAGGAGGTACTGAGCTGAATGCGGTCTATGGCCAAGGTTTACCTGTAACAAGAGTTGAAGGTCAAGGAAATGGAGGTAATCCGATTGAGATTACAGCGGAAAGCGAAGAGGAAATCCTCAGCAGCTTCACAAGTTATGTAGATGATATTACGTACAAAGGCAATAGAACACCAATTGGGGTGCGCGTAGTTGATCCATTTGCCCTCCAGGATGTAGACTTTGAGTTACGCATACTGCCTTCAACCAATCCTGCCAATGTTTTCCCAGCAGGGGCCACTTGGGAGTTAACCGTTAGTCGTGATGGCGTTGTAGAGACAACGATCCAATCTGAGCGTACACTTGATCGTCCATTTGATCAAATTATCCCTGAATATGGAATCGCGCTTAAACTTGGGAATCCATTACCGGTTAATACAAATCGAAACAATAATGAAGATGTTTATGGCTATTTAACTTCTTCTATTGAGTTTGCAGATGACGACCAACAGTGGTTGACCTTCATTACAGATGGTTCCAATGGTGGGGATGAGAGTCCATCCAATTGGTTGCGATCTGGACAATTCAAATTGTTTGAATCAGAGTATGCGCTACGAAGAGTATATGATGATCAGTATTATCCAACGGCACCAGCGTTCACGAATGCTGCTCAACCTCCATCAGAGACTTTCTTCTATGATGCTAATGGTGAGTTCAACAATATTCTTGGAGGTCAATGGGCACCATACTGCTTAACGTCAAACTATGGTCGATTCACGTCTACCAATTTGACGAATCCAGCGAATACAAATCAGTCAACTCAACCACCGACCTTCCTACACGGTCCGGCGTTCAAGATTGATGATCATAACAAAACAAACGGTCCTTTCCGTGCAACGGATTTTGCCCCACCGGTGAATACGCTTGAGAAACTTCAGAGTGTAGATATTGTAATTACTCCTGATAAGAGTAAGTGGTCTTTA
>JAYYPZ010000040.1:0-3677 GCA_036128775.1 Bacteroidota bacterium | reverse complement strand
TTGGAGCAAGTTCGTACCTGTAATCCCTTCTTTACGGCTCGCCTTTTCAAATGTTTTACGGAACTGACGCTCCAATACTCCGTAAGTATATTTTGCTTTCTGCTTTTCCTTTAACTGAATAGCATACTCTGAAACCGACTTACGACGTCGAGAATTACCATGTTGCCCAGGAGGATATTTCCTGCGCTCGAAAGACTTGTCTTCTCCATAAATAGCTTCGCCAAATTTGCGAGCAATTTTTGTCTTTGGACCTCTATATCTTGCCATCTTATTCTAGATTATTATGTTAGACGCGACGTCGTTTAGGTGGACGACAACCGTTATGGGGAACTGGAGTGATATCATTGATCACCGTTACATCAATACCGCAAGCTCCGACGGTGCGAATAGCACTTTCCCGTCCTGAGCCAGGCCCTTTGACATATACCGCTGCACGACGCATTCCAGCATCATAAGCAACCTTACCAGCATCCTCTGTTGCAACTTGTGCTGCATACGGAGTATTTTTCTTCGAACCACGGAAACCTGCTTTACCGGCAGAACCCCATGAGATAACCTGACCACGAGTATTCGTGAAGGTTACAATAATGTTGTTGAACGATGCGGTGATGTATACACATCCCTCAACATCCACTTGAACGTTGCGCTTCTTTTGTCCGCGCTTTCCTGAATTAGACTTTGCCATCAGTTATTTATTTAGTTGCCTTTTTCTTATTCGCTACAGTCTTTCTACGACCCTTACGAGTTCTTGAATTGTTTTTGGTTCGCTGTCCACGTAATGGGAGTCCTTTACGGTGACGTAGGCCTCTGTAGGAAACAATATCCATCAAACGCTTAATACTCATCTGGACCTCTGTACGAAGCTCTCCCTCGACGGTTAGGTTTTCTGCGATGTACTTATTGATCTGTGTGATTTCATCATCCGACCAATCCTTAACTTTCTTGTCTCGATCAATTTTAAGATCATCGAGAATTTTGCCGCTAGTCGTCAGACCAACACCATACACATAAGTCAAGGCAATAATCCCTCGCTTATTCTTTGGTAAATCGTTTCCTGCAATACGTGCCATATCTTATCCTTGACGCTGTTTAAACTTTGGGTTTTTCTTATTGATAATGTAAACCTTACCTTTTCTTCGAACGACCTTACAGTCTGCTGTTCGTTTTTTTACTGATGCTCTAACTTTCATGTCTAGCTTTTAAATCTGTAGGTTATTCTTCCTTTATCTAAATCATAGGGAGACATCTCCACGGATACTTTGTCACCTGGAAGGATTTTGATGTAGTGCATACGCATCTTACCTGAAATGTGGGCGGTAATGATATGTCCATTTTCCAATTGCACACGAAACATGGCATTGGAAAGTGACTCAGTGATCACCCCATCTTGTTTTATCAATCCTTGTTTACTCATATCCTTTTATTCTTTATGAGATGTTTTCCTTTTATTTTTCTTCTCCATCCCAACTTGGGACTTCAATTACATTTTCATTTCTTGCGATCGCCTCATCTACGAGATCAAACGTAGTTAAGATGTCCGCCTTGGGTCCTACTGCAACATCATGTTCAAAGTGTGCGCTCGGTTTGCCGTCGGCCGTCTTTATCGTCCAACCATCTTCCGCCAAACGAACTCTTCGACTCCCAAGATTAATCATAGGCTCGATAGCTATAACCAATCCATTTAAGAGGCGGCGACCATATCCTTTCCGTCCAAAATTAGGAATCTCAGGTTCCTCATGTATTGAACTTCCAAGACCATGACCAACGAGCTCTCGCACGACACCATATCCATGTTGTCTTTCACAGAAATTTTGTACTGCATATCCTATATCGCCAACACGATTTGAAGAAGTAGCCTTTTCAACCCCGAGCTCAAGCGATCTACGCGTTACTCGCAGAAGCTTTATGACTTCCTGAGTAGCCCCTGCTAATGCAAAGGAAAACGCCTGATCTCCATGAAACCCGTTCATGTAGGCTCCACAGTCTACCGAGACAACATCCCCTTCTTGGAAGGCTTTGTCATTGGGTATTCCATGGACCACTTCATCATTGACAGATATACACAAAGCATTTGGAAAACCATTGTATCCTTTGAAACTTGGGCTAGCTCCGTGATCCTTGAGGAAATCCTCAGCGATTTTGTCTAACTCAAGCCCTGATACACCAGGTTTAATATGCTTGGCAATTTCTGCTAAAGTCTTCGATACTAATAAAGAACTCTTTCGAAGAACCTCTACCTCCTCCAACGATTTAATCACCATCACTAAAACGCCGCACCTACCCCTTGACGTCCTTTAATCCGCCCAGACTTAGTCAAGCCGTCATAGTGACGTGATAATAAATGACTTTCCACTTGTTGAAGCGTATCTAGAATTACCGCTACTGCGATAAGTAAAGACGTCCCTCCAAAAAACAGTGCAAAATTTTGATCTACTCCAGCAAGCATTGCGAATGCTGGAAGAATCGCTACAATACCAAGGAATAATGATCCAGGTAATGTTATGCGAGAAATAACGTTGTCGACATACTCTTCCGTTTTACGACCAGGTTTCACACCTGGAATAAAACCTCCGTCCTTTTTGAGCTGGTCGGCGATTTGTTTTGGATTAACTACCAATGCTGTGTAGAAATAGGTAAAGCCAACCACTAAGAAAAATGTGATTAAGCTATACGACCAATGCATTGGGTTTGATAAGTTGTTTAAGAATACGCTGTTTGAACCTGCGTAGGAAGCAATCGTTCCTGGAACAAACATGATGGCCTGAGCAAAGATGATCGGCATAACCCCAGAAGCATTAACCTTCATGGGTAGATACTGACGCACACCACCAGCCTGCATCATGCGACCGCCGCGCATTACATTTCGTTTCGCATACTGGATTGGAATTCTTCGAGTCCCTTGTACCAAGAGAATAACCACCATGACAATGGAGAAGAGCACAGCTGTCTCAACCACAAAGAAGATCATTCCACCACCTTCACCGCCTAACAATCGTGTGAACTCACGCACAATAGCTCCTGGTAATTCTGCCAAGATTCCAATCATGATAAGTATGGAAATACCGTTTCCGATTCCCCCGTCTGTGATACGCTCACCAATCCACATCGCAAATAACGTACCCGCACTCAGGATGACCATAGAACTGATACGGAAAGTCATGTCACTCATAACCCCTGGTTCTGGTCCCATACCAATAGAACGTAAGTAGGCTAAGTAGCCAAAGCCTTGAAGTAGGGTTACTCCTACCGTTAAGTATCGTGTGATTTGATTGATTGTGCGTCGACCACTCTCGCCCTCTTTCTGTAGTTTTTGAAAGTAAGGAACAGCAATGGTTAAAAGCTGGATCGCAATACTCGCACTGATGTAAGGCATAATACCTAATGCCAAAATCGATGCTCTTGAGAATGCACCTCCCGCGAAAATATTCAATAGCCCAGCAATACCCCCATTATCTTGAGCGGCTGGCGTTGCAGGAAATGGGTTAATTCCTGGTAAAAGGATATACGTACCTATTCTAAACACAAGGATGAGACCCAGCGTATACAGGATTTTCTGACGTAAATCGTCAATTTTCCAAATGTTTTGTAAGGTTTGTAGGAATTTCACAGTCGTTAATTATGCTTCTACCTTTTCAAATGATCCACCAGCAGCCTCAAGTTTTTCAAGAGCTTTTTTA
>JAYYPZ010000039.1:0-35164 GCA_036128775.1 Bacteroidota bacterium | reverse complement strand
GACTATGGACATTTACGAGGTATGTCGTAATATTGCAGTCGGGCAAGTCTTACACGACCAGCTCCTGATGAATCCCCCAGGTCTTGACGGAAGCAAGGGTAGTCGGTTGTAGCGGTGCGATGTAAGTAACTTGCCCTTTTTTGTTTCCCTTTTGTCCATTGTTTATTGCTCAGTAAGTCTTTCAGGATAGTCATTCATGAGGTATTCACATCATTTTATTCAATAAATTATTGGGTGGATGGGTGGGGGTGGATTCCACCTACACTTATCTCTGTAGAGAACACTGTTCTAAGCAGCTACATTTCTCATGATTAACATGGTGTTTAAAACCTATTCTTAATAACCCTTAATCTCCTAGGAACATTCTTCAAATTTGTACCAGTTAAATTGTAAAACATACCATGGACTTTTTTATAGATACTGCGAACCTAGATCAAATTAAAGAGGCGGAAGCCTTAGGTATTCTTGACGGCGTTACAACCAATCCTTCGCTGATGGCTAAGGAAGGGATTACAGGAAGAAATGCTGTGCTTAAACGTTATGTAGATATCTGTGAAATGGTGGATGGACCGGTTAGTGCGGAGGTTATTGCCACGAATTACGCGGGAATGATCAAGGAGGGGACTGAGTTAGCCGAACTTCATGACAACATCGTCGTTAAAGTTCCTATGATTCCAGATGGTATCAAGGCGATTCGAACATTTACTGATCGGGGTATTCCAACGAATTGCACCCTTGTTTTCTCTGCAGGTCAAGCGTTGTTAGCTGCTAAAGCTGGGGCAACTTTTGTTTCGCCCTTTATAGGCCGCGTGGATGATAGCAATTGGGATGGTATGGAGCTTATCGAACAAATCGTAGAGGTTTATGCCAATTATGGCTTTGAGACTCAAATTCTTGCTGCTTCCATTCGTAATCCATTACATATTGTGAAATGTGCGGAAGCAGGTGCGGATGTAGCAACCTGTCCTCTCTCTTCCATTATGGGCTTGTTTAAGCACCCATTAACCGATATTGGGCTCGAAAAATTCTTAGCGGACTACAAAAAAGTCGAGGGATAGACTAAGACAGTCTCTGTACTGCTTGAATTCCCGATTCAAACACATCGGCTAATCCTACTTTGCCTAGATAATTGCCCGCCAATTCAAGGCCTTCCATTTCTCGGGTACATTGCGCAATCTTTTGAAGATTTGATTTGCTGCCTATGTTGAATTGGGGAATGGCTTTATCCCACCATGTATTGTCTAAAATGGTGACATCCTTTTTCAAAAAGGGGATTTGGTCTAAATCGTCTTTAACCATTTGATAGACGGCTTCTGCTTCACCTTGATGGCGGTGAAACACTGCGATTACATCATGATTCGCTGGACTTCGGTCGTTAAATATTTTTGAGATATAGAGCGCTCCAAGTAAGGATCGCTTTACGTAGTTGGGAACGAGGAAACCAAGCTCATTAGGCAGGGGATGGTCACCATGGGGGATGCCTAAATGCAGTACGCCCATCGGAGCGTAAGAAATAGTGTTTAATGCTGCACTGAGCTCTCTATGGATAGGCTGTAGGAGAGCGGCTGTTGCATGGGCAGGTGGGGTTAAGATAAGATGTTTCGAAAAGTAGATGCATCCATTGGATAGTGTAACTTCCCATCGATCCTCTTTCTTGTGAATCGATTGCACGGTGGCGTTGAGCACAAGATTATTTGCAAACTTTTTTTCAAAGGCTTGACTTAAATCAGAAAACCCGCCATTGAACCCCGTAATAGTTCGTGGTCCATTCGTTTTTTTTCTCCTCATGGCGTTGAAGAGTGAACCATGTTTCTCTACTCCTTCCTTTAACTCCTTGAATACGACGTCAGCACTTAGCTGATGGATATCTCCTGCATAGATGCCCGTCATAACCGCATCCACAATTTTTACGACAGCTTCTTCTCCGATTCTTTTTGAGAGAAAGGTATGCACGCTTTCTTCAGCATCATGCTGGCTTTTTCGAAAGGGCTCTGTGAGTAGCGTCCATTTAGCCTTTGGACTTAGCCATCGTGCACCAAGTATAGAACGTAATGGAGATTTGATTCGCATTAGGCCTTGCTTTTGCCATAGACTCCTTGGAAGACTTCTTGCTAGAATACTTTGAAATTTATCCTCTAAGTCAAGCTCTTTGATAAATTCAAGGTAGGAAGCACTAGATGCCGCGGAGTTAGCTCCAAGGTCATAGGTGTAGACATTCTTTTCTCGGGATTCTAAGACGCCACCTGCTCGATTACGCCCCTCAAGGATTGTAAAGGATTTTCCTGTTTTATGGAGCTCGTAGGCAGCCCCCATTCCAGAAATTCCAGCCCCGACTACAAGAAAGTCAACTGATTTTGATGCTTTATCCACGTAGTAAATCTACCGATTCTAGGATGCTTCTGTAGCGCAATGGTTGCGCACCCAAGATACAAGGAGGTTAACCCAATCCTCTTGTGTGTTGAGGCATGGGATGGTTACAAAGGATTCTCCTCCAGCATGCATAAAGTCCTCTTTGCCTTCGACATATATTTCTTCGAGAGTTTCTAGACAATCACTCACAAAGGCTGGGCAGACAACAGCCAGTTTTTTAATGCCATCCTTTGGCATACGCTCAAACTCTTTGGCCGTGTAGGGTCGAATCCACTCGGCGAGTCCTAACCTGCTCTGGTATGAAGTTGAATATCGGTCTGGACTTAGTCCAATTTCCTCTGCTACGCGCAATGATGTTACTTGGGTTTGATGTTTGTAGCACACGGCATGTACTTCTTTGTTGTCGACATTACAGCAATCCTTTAGTCGAGCACAGTGGACCTTGCTTGGGTCAGTTTTTTTGAGATGTCGAACGGGAATTCCATGGTAGCTAAAGAGGAGATGATGGTCTTCGGGAAGTTTTTCTTTGATGGAGTTGGCGAGTACTTTGATGTAGTCTTTGTCCTCATAGAAAGGAGGCTGAAAAACAACCTCTAGATCGCTATGTTCTTTTTGTGCTACCTCTGCTACACGATCTTTAACCGTGCCATAGGATGACATGGCATAGTGAGGATAGAGCGGGATGACAAAAATCTTTTTGAGGTTGGGCATGGCTTCTCGCATGGCATTTAATGTGCCGGGGATCGATGGGTTGGCATAGCGCATCGCAAGAAAAATAGGGGTGTCAATTTTTTCTTGCATGCTTGCTTGTAATCGCTCAGATAAAACGATGAGTGGAGAGCCTTCATCCCACCAAATCGTCTCATAGGCTTCTGCTGATTTTTTAGGTCGAACATTGAGAATGATTCCTTTTACCAGTAGGGCGCGAAGGAAGTAGGGGTAGTCTATCACGTTTTCATCCATTAAGAATTCTCCGAGATAAGTCTTTACATCGGAAACCTTTGTGGATGCGGGTGATCCCAAGTTGATAATCAATGCTGCAGACGTTGCATTTTCCATGGTTGTATTCATGATTTGCTTGTTTGTTACTTTTTTATGACACACAGATTACGCAAGCCCTATTTGAATCATTGCATAATGTATCATGAACATCGAAATTAGGGATGTGGTTGAAGTAATTGATCAACAAATTAGACTTTTTGAGCACAGCTTTAAAAATGCTAATGTCGAAACCAGAACAGAACTTGCCTTATCCGAGGAAGAAGTACAGGCTTTTTACACCAAGGATTTAAAGGAAACACAATGTGCAGGTCTGTTAGTGCAAACGTGTAATCGACGCCTTTTTTTAGTACATGGCGAACAAGTTGATTTACTTCAACAAAGAATCCAATCCGTCCTTAACACAGATTCTGAGACCATGGAGGTCAAGCATGGCAACGACGCTATGCAATATTTTCTTCGGGTTATGTCCGGTATGGAATCTCAGATTTATGGTGATGCTGAGATAGCTGGCCAAGTTCGAAAATCTTTCTTTCAGGCAAAGGAATATGGATGCATAAGTGGTCTTCTTGAGAAGGTTGCAACGCTTGGGATCCATACCAGTCGAACGGTGAAGCGAACTGATCCCTCAACCTTCAGAAGCCACTCCGTAAGTTTAGCGACCGCTCAACTACTAAAGATTCAATCGCCCAAGAATATCTTAATTGTAGGTACTGGAGAAATTGGTAAACGAGTAATTCATCACGTATCTCGCCTAGAGGAGATAAATGCTGAGGTAGGCGTGGCTAATCGAACTTCAGAAAAAGCTGAAGAAGTTGCTGAGCGCTATGGTTGTGAAATGATTCCTTTTACTTCTTGGGAGCGTAATGCTTCATCCTATGATGCTATAGTCCTTGCGCTACACAGTGATGAACCTGTGCTTACCAAAGAGGTGGTTTTACATCCTGATTGCCATATTTATGACTTAGGCATTCCCTCTAATGTTCAATCGGTTCAAGAAGGTATTCACGTTATGAATGTAGATAGTATTTCAGAAGCCTACAATGCAATTCATAATGCTCAAGTGGCCATGTCGCAACGCGATCATGACCATATCATTGATGCTGCTATGGAAGCTTTACAACGCTGGTCCAAGGCAAGACGCGCAAAAGACTTAGTGGATGGCATGGGAATGCAAAGTGAATATTACGATGGGTTACCCAGTAATTCTTCCCTTGCACACGTCTTCTTTTCCAAAGTAAAAGCTGAGCCTCAGGTATGTGTGGCAAAATTATGGCTGGATGCGCTTGCGCAGAACATGGATGAGGACATTCAATCTGCTGCTATATGATTGTCGGGAGTCGGGGAAGTACACTGGCTTTATGGCAGGCACATCGTGTATGTGATGGCTTAGGATTAGACCACAAGGCTGTTCGCGTTATTCAAACAGCGGGTGATAAGGACACATCGACTGCGCTCCATTCTTTTGGATCGGTTGGTGTCTTCACCAAAGCTCTTGATGACGCTTTGCTCAATGGGGAAATCGATCTTGCGGTGCACTCTTTGAAAGATTATCCTACTCAGCCTCCGGAGAATTTGGTCATTATTGCTTGCCTGCGCCGCGATGATCATCGCGATGTTTTTATTCCAGGAAGTCAAGAAAATGGGAATGTTTTGACGGGAAGCCCGCGGAGAGCTCGTCAGTGGAAACAGCGCTATCCGGATGCAAGGATTGCAGAGCTTAGGGGTAATATGGATACCCGGCTTGCCAAATGCCGTGATAGTGCTGGTGGAATTTTATCAAAGTCTGGCCTTGAGCGTATTGACTTACTTCCTGGGGATGCTGAAGTATTGGATTGGATGGTGCCTGCACCCGGTCAAGGATGTGTAGCGGTAGTCATGCGAAAGGATCACTCCCAGTGTGAGATGATTCGGCAGAAGTTAAATCACTTACAAACTGAAACCTGTGTATCGATTGAGCGGTCGTCAATGCGGGCAATTGAAGCAGGGTGCTCGGTGCCTTTAGGGATTGAAGTCAAGCGTGACGATCTAACGTATTCGGTCCGTGGTGTACGCTTTTTAGATGGCAAGGATAAAGCCTTTCAGTTTCAATCACTAATTGATGGTAAAGAGGCTGACAAGAAGATCATTGAAGCCATAGTTAAGGCCTTAGCACCTTCAGAGGAAAGAGAGGATAAGAGGCTTTTATATGGTCGTGAGCCCTCGCATTTTGTTGGAAATTTTCTTGAAAGCAATGGTGTAGACGTTGATTTTGTCCGCACCCTCTCGGCTGAGGGTATAGTGGCTACTTCCCCGGTGAATGTGGAGGGCAAGTCAATTATTATTACCAGTCGATATGCTTTAGGTCCGGCAATGGATCAAATGATGGGAAACCCCAAACAGATTATATGTCTTGATGGCCCGACTAAATTGATTCTTGAGCGCGAATATGCTCATTTACCCTTATCGGTTTATCCCGATAGTGAGTCAATTGCTAAAGCACTTAAGTCTAGCCAATCCTATGTCTTTTTTGCTGGTGAGCACCGTATGCCATTTATTGAGCAATATGCAAGTCAGAATGCTATTGATTTAACGGTAATTACAGCCTACCAGACGGTCTTAAGGGAACCAGTAGTTGATCCATCAATTGTATACGATGGTGTTGTAGCGCTCAGTCCCCGAAGTATAAAGAGTCTTTTAAAAAACAACGCTCATCTTTTAGATGATAATCCAAACATTCCAATGTACTGCTTGGGACATGAAACGGCTTTGGCAGCATGGAAGCACGGCTTTCGAACCATATACTTCCCTAATGACGGACCCAAAATTCAAAGTTTATTAGACATTTTAATCACTACGATATGACAATTCAAAATGATCTTTTATTGCGTAAGCTAGCTCGTGAGCAAACCTCAAGACCACCCATCTGGTTTATGCGCCAAGCAGGTCGGTACCTGCCGGATTATCAAGTCTTAAAAGCAAAATATGATTTCTTTACTCGGGTACAGACGCCTGAACTCGTGGCCGAAATCACCAATATGCCTGTTTACCAGATTGGGGTGGATGCGGCTATTCTGTTCTCAGATATCTTGGTGATTCCTCAAGGACTTGGTATGGAGGTACAGATGGTTCCGGGAAAGGGACCCATCTTGCCCAACCCTATTGCCAGCGCAGCCGATGTAGATAACCTAAGTTTAGACGCATGTGCTGAATTTTTAACCTATGCTACGCCGTGTATCCAAGCGACACTTGATGATCTCAATGGTCGAGTTCCATTGATTGGTTTTTGTGGCTCTCCATGGACGTTATTGTGCTACATGGTAGAGGGTAGTGGTTCCAAGAATTTTGCCAAGGCCAAGGCATTTTGCCTCAACCATCCTGAGACAGCTGCTAAGTTGCTCGATGTGGTAACAGAAGCTTGTATAGCTTTTTTGAAACAACAAGTTGCTGCTGGTGTCAGTGTTGTACAGGTCTTTGATAGCTGGGGGGGGATTCTGTCTCCTAATCATTATGCTAAGTGGTCCTTACCCTACATTGCTCGCATTAATGCTGCCCTCAAAGAGGAGGTCTTTACCATTCTTTATGCTAAGGATGGGTGGTTTGCCTTAAAAGATTTCGCGGCGTTAGATCCTTCGGCTATTGGATTGACTTGGACGATGACTCGTGAGGTGGCTGAGGCCCAATGTGGCTCAGATATGGTTTTTCAAGGAAAACTAGATCCAAGTATATTGCACAGTTCTCCAGCAGAGGTTAAGCGAGAAACGTTAGCGCTCATCAAAGAATTTGAGGGCTTACATCATATTGTGAATTTAGGTCATGGTATTCACCCGAATATTCCGGTAGACCATGTCAGGGCCTTTGTTGACACCGTTAAGTCCTATAACTTTTAAGATGTTATCTAAGAATCAATCGCCCAAAGAATCCTTCGCGCGCTATGTGCGCACGCTTCAAAACGAGATTTGTCGTGCGCTTGAAGCCTTAGATGGAGAGGCAGTCTTTATCGAAGATCAATGGGATCGCGATGGCGGAGGCGGGGGATGGACCCGAATCATGGACGGCGGTCGTCTGTTTGAAAAAGCTGGTGTCAATGTAAGTGCGGTCCACGGAACGACGCCGGAAGTCATTAAAAATCAAGTTCCTGAATCGGCCGCTGAATTTTATGCGACAGGTATATCGCTTGTGATTCACCCTATCAATCCAATGATTCCTACCGTGCATGCCAATTTCCGATTCTTTCAACTGATGGATACGGAGGGCAACATTGTCGATGGTTGGTTTGGTGGGGGAGCAGATCTTACTCCCTACTACCTATTTGAAGAGGATGCCGTGCATTTTCATCAAACCTTAAAGGATGCTTGCGATCGTCATGATCCATCCCATTACCCAAAGTTCAAGGATTGGTGTGATCGCTATTTCCGTAACCATCATCGAAAAGAACAGCGGGGAATAGGGGGCTTGTTTTTCGATCATTTACGTTTATCCGAGGATATCGCGGCAAACAGCGCCCACCAGGCCTTTGTAGAAGATGCGGGTAACGCCTTTCTTCCTGCCTATCTGCCAATTGTGGAACAACGTCAATCCATGCCTTACACCCCTGAGCAGAAAAAATGGCAAGAGATTCGTCGCGGACGATATGTTGAGTTTAATCTCATACATGATCGGGGCACCTTGTTTGGACTTAAGTCCAATGGGCGCATTGAATCCATTTTTATGTCATTGCCTCCAACCGTGCGATGGGCTTATGATCTTCATCCTGAGCCAGGTAGTCCAGAGGCCAAGCTAATGGATGTTTTATATCAACCGAAAGCATGGGTTTAATCTAAAATTTCTTCTATGTCCTATCCCTTTGAACGAAACAGAATACTGCGTAAATCACCTTCGATTCGCGAAGCAATGGCGGAAACACATCTCAGCACGAGCCACCTTCTTCTTCCCATTTTCATAATCCCAGGAGATAATGAGGTTTCTGAGATCTCGTCCATGCCAGGCGTCTACCGTTATACATTAGACCGCGTCAATGCATTTCTTCAAGAGGCCTATGATCATGGCATACGCCAAGTTTTACTTTTTGCACAAGTCGAAGAACATTTAAAGGATAATGCGGGTACAGAAGCTTTAAATCCCGACGGGCTTATGCAACAGGGAATTCGTCATATAAAAAGTGCTTTTCCTGACATGGTCGTGATGACCGATATCGCCTTAGATCCATGCTCTTCCTACGGCCATGATGGTATTGTCGTTGATGGCAGGATAGTTAACGATGAAACGGTAGAGGTTTTATGTGCTATGGCTTTATCCCATGTGGAGGCAGGGGCTGATTGGATAGCTCCTTCGGATATGATGGATGGCCGTATTGGGTCCCTACGAGAATGCCTGAACAATCATGGATATCATGAGGTAGGGATTTTAGCCTACACGGCAAAATACGCGAGCAACCTGTATGGACCTTTCCGCGATGCACTTGACTCAGCACCCGGTTTTGGTGACAAGAAGACCTATCAGATGGACTTTCGAAATGCCAAAGAAGCCCTTCGTGAAGCTCGGCAGGATGTTGAAGAAGGCGCAGACTTTATCATGGTTAAACCGGGAGGTATGTATCTCGATGTGATAAGAGATCTCGCAACGCATTTTGATCTTCCAGTGGCGGCCTATCAGGTTAGTGGCGAATACAGTATGATATCATCCGCTAGTGCAAACGGTTTTCTTGATCGTAAAGCGGTCGTTATGGAGAGTCTCTACGCTATGCGAAGAGCAGGTGCCTCTCTAATCGCTACCTATTTTGCGGTGGAGGCAGCTAAGTATATTCAAAACAAATAACGACAACTTTTTATGAATCCCACAACGTATTCAACCCTTCAGAGTCAGCGTCTTTTTGAGAAGTCCAAGGCCTTAATACCTGGGGGTGTAAACTCTCCGGTTCGCGCCTTTGGAGCAGTTGGTGGAAGTCCTGTCTTTATGGATCATGCCAAGGGGACCTATCTCTATGATGTAGATGGCAATCGATACATTGATATGATCAACAGCTGGGGGCCAATGGTCTTGGGGCATGCCTTTCCTCCTATCATTGAAGCCATACAAGAACAACTTAATCTTGGCCAGTCATACGGCACACCTACAGAAGCTGAGTTTCATATGGCCGAGCAAATCACCTCGATGGTGGATTTTGTAGATCAGGTGCGCTTAGTGAGTTCGGGGACAGAGGCTTGTATGAGTTGTTTACGCCTTGCTCGTGGCTTTACAGGGAAGTCGAAGTTTATCAAGTTTGCGGGAAACTATCATGGCCATGCTGATCCTTTTTTAGTGAAAGGTGGTTCTGGGCTCCTAAGCTTTGGTATACCCGGGAGTGCTGGTGTGCCTCAAGGAGCAACTCAGGATACACTAGTTGCTGAGTATAACGACTTAGAGGGAGTAACTAAGATATTCAATGAACATGGCAACGATATGGCGGCGGTCATCATCGAGCCCGTTGCGGGTAACTCGGGATGTATTCCTGGCCAAGTAGACTTTTTAAAGGGACTGCGAGCGCTATGCGATCACTATGGAGTATTGCTCATTTTTGATGAGGTCATGACTGGATTTCGTCTCGCACGAGGTGGTGCGGCAGATCTCTATGGGATTCAGCCGGATTTAGTGACCTATGGTAAGGTCATTGGTGGGGGATTGCCTGTGGGAGCCTTTGGTGGACGAATGGATATTATGCAACATCTTGCTCCTGCTGGACCAGTATATCAGGCAGGAACACTTAGTGGCAATCCAATAGCAGTGGCCTCCGGTCTAGCCACCCTGAAACATTTGGATTCGAATCCTTCGATTTATTCCTCCTTAGCACAAAATACAGCGGCACTTGCAGATGCCTTGCGTGCTGTGCTCGATGAACATCTAGAGGGGCCTTACGCAGTTAATCAGATGGGCTCGATGATGAGTATTCATTTTGGAGTTGATGAAGTAAAAAATGCCTCAGATGCTTCGGCTGCTGACTTAGACAAGTTTAATCAGTTGTTTCATTTTATGTTGGCTCGCGGAGTCTATTTGCCACCATCAGCCTTTGAGAGTTACTTTTTATGCCAAGACTTCGGCAATACAGAGATCGAACACATCGTTAAGCAGATGAAGGAATTTCTTCAGGGTGCTTAAAAGATGCATTTAGACTATTAAAAACTCATTTATGGAAAGCAAACATGTGCTCGTTTCAAAAGTCGTTACCTCCTTGTTGTTATGCGTGGGTATTGTATGGGGTTCCTACTATTTAGGAAAGGGAATAGAGAATAAAGGAAGGGCCGAAGGTTCTATTGCTGTCAAGGGATTAGGAAGTCAGGATTTTACCGCTGACCTTATTGCGTTAGAAGGGTATTTTTCTGTGGAAAACGATGATTTACAGTTGGGCTTTGCCGAATCGAGTCGTCAAAAAGATGAGTTGGAGGCCTTCCTTGTCGATTTAGGCATTCCGACATCAGAGATTACATTTCAGGCGGCCACCTATTCAGCTTTGGATAGGAGCTTGTATAACGACACAGGAAAGTTCATTGGATACGAGCCCTACTATCGGTTAACACAGGATTTTGAGATTCGATCCAATGATGTAGCTAGTGTTGAAAGGGCTTCTCGAAAAATTTCGGATGTTCTCGACAAGGGTATTCTCATTAATATGTATTCACCCCGTTATTACTATACGAAGTTGGCTGATTTGAAGCATGAAATGATTAAAAAAGCCACTGAGGATGCAAGACAGCGTGCTGAGATTATCGCTGCGGAATCTGGTGGTTCACTTGGTGAATTACGTGATGCTCGAATGGGTGTTTTTCAAATAACTGGGCAGTATTCAGATGAAGACTACTCTTGGGGCGGATCCTTTAACACGGCAGATAAAGAAAAGACAGCAACAATCACAATCAACCTTACCTACGAATCGAATTAAAATTTCACGACACGTTGAATATTGATTGAAGTACCATTTGGTTTTTGAATCAAAAGATAAATGCCGGGAGATAACTGATAAAAATCTTCCACTTTACTTCCTGCCTTCTTTCCATCAATGCCGACCCAAATGACTGGGGCGTTTTCTTGAATGAAAACTCGTTGGTTGTCTATGATGATCTCCTTGCCTTGACTAGCATTAACTTCTGTTAAACTTGTTGATAGGGATAGCACAACATTCTGCTCCATGGTGTCGCTACAACCTTCACTATTATATGCAATGAGTTGAATGGTATACGTTCCAGTATCTGGAAAGGTTAGATCTAATATTTCACTGCTAAATACTTCATTACCAAAGCCCGGACTCCAAAAGAGCACATCGGCGTAGAGGCTTGTACTTTGCAAAGTGACATCAAGTTCTTCTATAGAAACAGTAAAATCTGTTATTGGACAAAAGTCAATGGTAATCCACTGAGAAATGGTGTCATTGCAGAAGTCGTTACTTGCGATAACTTGAACTAGATAATCTCCTTCACCTTGGTAGGTATGAAGTGGTACCTGCGTGGAGTCAATATTTCCATCACCATACGACCAGATCCATTGATTAGCGAATTGAGTTTGATTCTGAACAAAGAGGCTACTGTCTGCGGTTATCGCATTGAAGCCCGCTACCGGACAAAGGTTTGAAACGATGATAGAGTCATATGCAAAGGAGCAATAGTCATTGGTCAAGGTAAGATTCACTTCGTAACGGCCTGTGTCTTGGTATTGATGCGCGGGGTTGACACAGCCGCAGCTATCATTATCCCCAAAATTCCATGCACTCTGGGAGACAGAGTCTTGAATGTTTGAAAAGAATAAAAACAGTCCATCATCGCTGGTATAGGTTATTCCTCCTCCTTGGGGTAGGGGACCGAGGGAAACACTGAGGATAGTCGAGTCATAGGCGAGTAAGTCGTTACGGGCTGCCAAGATTATCTCTCCTGTAGAGGCAGTATCAGACCATCTCACTTGGATACTGTTGGAATCTTGCGATAAAAGGATTCCCTCCGAAACTTCAACACAAAGTTCTGTTGACAGATCGTAGAAGATAGGATAATCTACGGTATCTCCTTGGCATGCGGTTGCAGCTCCTGTAATTACTGGAGCATCAGGCTTTAACATGTCGTAGAGGAATGGGGTGGTGTATTTAAAGATGGTGTCATCCCATCGAGGTTGCAATAACTCTGGCTCATGTCCAGCTCCCTGAAGTGGAATAAATTGATTATGAACTCCAAGATTCTCTAGGCGTTGGTGAATTACTGAACTTCCATAAACAGGGGGGAATAGAGGAATGCTGAAAGGATATCCCGTGCCGAAGGGAACGACGTTGTCATTCGTGCCATGAAAGGAAATCAACGGAATACTATCTCTAAGGGTGGGCTCAATCCAATTGGTGTCTCCTATAGCGCCCCATCGGTTGATCACGGCCATTGGGCGGATGTACTGATTATTGTAGGCGTTGTTTCCTGAACAATCCGCGCATCCTAAGTCTTGGTTTTCTCCTGGAATTCCATAGGTTTCAGGAGGTCGTTCATTTTCGTCCATATAGGCATGATGAAGACCGATAAAGGAACCTGCGCTTGATCCCATAAGTACTATATGATTTGTGTCAATGGCATATTGGTCGCAATTTTCAGCGAGAAAACGAAGGGCTGCCCGCATATCCTGCACTCCCCGATAGACAGCTCTAAGACCACTTGCTCCGCTGGTTACGTTAAATCCTAATCGATAATCAATAGTTGCTAGATTATATCCTCTAGGCACGTAATAATCTCTGAGTCGGGGAAGGTCGGGTTGGTTTCTTGAGCCAATGATAAACCCTCCGCCAAAGGCAAAGACTATGGTGGGTCGATGAGAGAGGGTGTCTCCAACTGGTGTATACAAATCAAGGAATAGATTTTGGTTGATGGATAGACCGAGAATATCGTAGGGATCCGCTGCGCCATATTGAATAGCAGCATTTTGGGATACTCCATAGAGTGGATCGATGTATTGTTTTGGAAAACATTGGCTTTGAGCTAGCCATGGCATCATACATGCCATCGCAAAAACCATCCTAAGCAAATACCTTCTCACAAATCAATTAGACATTAAATCGGAAATGCATTACATCTCCATCTTGCACCACATATTCTTTCCCTTCAATTCGGAATCTTCCGGCTTCTTTTACTGCCGCCTCTGAGCCATGCTTTTCGTAATCCTCAAAGGAAATAACTTCTGCGCGAATGAATCCTTTTTCAAAATCCGTGTGAATTACTCCTGCAGCTTGCGGTGCCTTTGTTCCACGTCGGATCGTCCAGGCACGCACTTCTTTTTCGCCCGCGGTAAAATAGGTTTCGAGCTTGAGTAATTGATAGGCACCATGAATGAGACGATCCATTCCGGATTCTTTAAGCCCAAGGTCTTCTAAAAACTCCTGCTGATCTTCTTTATCCATTTGTACGATGTCTGACTCGATCTTTGCGGAGATCACAAGTAACTCGGCTCCTTCAGCAGAGGCAATAGGCCGAATGCTGTCGACAAACGCATTGCCTTCAGCAGCTGAGCCTTCGTCAACATTACAAGCGTATAGAACGGGCTTGAAGGTAAGTAAGCTCATTTCAGCGACGTATTTGGCAAAATCATCAGCATCTATAGAAAACTCCCGGAGGTTCTTGCCTTCCTCGAGATGCGCCTTGAGGCCCTCCATAATTTCTACACCGCGCATTTCCTCTTTGTTGTTGCCTTTAGCAGCTTTGCGATGCTTTTCAAGCCTTTTCTCCACCGACTCCAAATCTTTTAACTGCAGTTCGGTATCAATGATTTCTTTATCGCGAACGGGATCAACAGATCCGTCTACATGTACGACATTTTCATCCTCAAAACATCGAAGCACATGAACGATAGCGTCAACGCTTCGAATATTAGCAAGGAACTGATTGCCTAGTCCTTCGCCTTTACTCGCTCCTTTCACGAGTCCGGCTATATCGACGAGCTCAACCGTCGTTGGGATTACTTTTTGTGGGCTTACTAATTCCTCTAATTTCTCCAAACGTTTGTCAGGAACGGTGATTGTCCCTTGGTTTGGTTCAATGGTACAGAATGGATAATTCGCTGCCTGAGCATTGATGCTTTCTGTTAATGTGTTGAATAGGGTTGATTTCCCAACATTGGGTAGTCCTACAATACCTACTTGTAATGCCATTTTAGTCTAGGTTTATATCTTGAATTCCTTGTCCAGCGGCGACGAGTTCCGCTAGATCAAAAACATGCATTTCTCCTTCAAGGTTTTGCTTGCTTACCCCATCGCGAAGCATGGTCATACAAAAAGGACAATTCGCAGCTACGATATCGGCCTTAGTATCAGCCATTTCACGGCTTCTGCGCGTATTGATACGCTCTTCTCCCGGTTCATCTTCCTTCCACATCTGGGCACCTCCCGCTCCACAGCATAGTCCTTTGGATTTGCAGCTCTTCATTTCAACAAGCTCTGCATCAAGTTGCGCGAGTACTGCACGTGGTGCCTCATAAACACCGTTAGCTCTTCCGAGATAACAGGAATCATGATAGGTGATTCTCCGCCCTTTAAAAACATCGGCATCGGTAAGCTTTATACGCCCTTCATTGATGAGGTTTTGTAAGAAGGTCGTGTGGTGCATCACCTCATAACTTCCCCCCAGGCTAGGATATTCATTCTTTAAGATGTTAAAGCAATGAGGGCATGTCGTTACAATGTTCTTTACTCCATATCCATTGAGTATTTCAATATTCATATGGGCTGCCATTTGAAATGCGAATTCATTACCTGCTCGTTTGGCTGGATCACCCGTACATCCTTCCTCACTTCCAAGTACGGCAAAATTGACCTCACAGTGTTGGAGTATTTTGGCAAAGGCTCTTGTGATTTTTTTTGCTCTGTCATCAAAACTTCCCGCACATCCTACCCAAAAGAGTACGTCCACGGATTGACCTTCCGCCGTCAATTGAGCCATAGTTTTTACCTGTAGTTCCATATGCTTGTTTGTTTACTCAGATTTAGTTTTCTGTCCATTTCAGCCGATCACTTGCGGGGAAGGCCCACGCAGCGTTGCTGTTCTCAATACTATTGAAAAGCGCATTCCACTCTTCGGGTGAATTGGACTGCTCCAAGATTAAGTTTCTTCTCATTTGAATAATGATATCCAGCGGATTAATCATTACCGGACAAGCTTCCACACAGGCATTGCATGTTGTGCAAGCGCGTAATTCTTCGACGCTTACATACTCGTCTGATATCAGACTCTTGCCATCATGCTCTTCACCTGAGCCTTTACGAAATGCTGCAAGCTCTTCCATGCGATCTCGGGTATCCATCATGACCTTTCGAGGAGAGAGTTTTTTTCCTGTTAGGTTGGCTGGGCATTGATCCGTACAACGGCCACACTCTGTGCATGAATACGCATCAAGAAGGTTTTTCCAAGTGAGGTCCCCGACATCCTTTGCTCCAAAGGTGGGTATCTCTGCGTTGGGATCAGCTGCGGCAAAGGCGGTATCAGGATTCATCATTAACTTGATTTCCTGGGTTACACTCTCAAGATTGTCTATTTGACCTGCTGGTTTTTGGCGGGCATAAAAGGTGTTTGGAAAGGCAAGAAGAATATGCAGGTGCTTGGAGTAAGGGAGGTACATAAGAAACCCGAGGACTCCTGTGATATGGCCCCACCATCCAATGCGCTCGAGGAGATGCAACGTGCTTTCGCTAAGCCCTCCAAGTAATGCAGGGCCTAAGTTCGAGGAAAAGATAAATCCATATTCGTCAGGATGCAGCGCGGCATCTGCTCCATTCATGAGGAAAATACAAGTGACTAAGACGATTTCCCAGTAAAGAATAATATTGGCATCCCTATGTGGCCAACCTTCCATTTCTGCCTTTCTAAATCGCGGGATGGAAAGCATATTCCTCCTAGCAAGAAAGAAAAACGTGGCAATAAGGGCAAGAATTGATAGGACTTCGATCGTTGAGATAATGGCTGTGTAAAGACCGGTAAACCACGAAGATGGAATGCTATTGTAGAGGATACGGTGGCTGCCTGTAAATCCATCTGCAAAGATTTCAATCAGCTCAATCTGTGTAAATACAAAGGCTACATAAACGCACAAGTGCAGGATGGCTGCCGGTAGATTGGCAAACATTTTCCCTTGACCCAAAGCAATGCGAAGCATATTTTTCCAACGTAATGCCCGGTCGGGAGCTGAATCTTCCGCTTTTCCCATAGAGATATTTCGGTAGATCGCGACATATTTCTTGCCACTCACCACGAAGGCAAAGGTCGTCAGTAAGAGGAAGGCTAGAATCTGAATGATTTGTGTAGGTTCCATAATGATCAGTCTTTTACACCAGTCTATCTAAAGATAGTGTATGTCTTGCCATTACCGAAGCATTATTATTTTATCCTTGGGATTTTACCTTTATTCTATACATTCGGGAAATGAAGTCTACATCCTCGTCGTCTCATCAAATTTTAAATCGAAGCCAGATTCATAATAAGATTATGCGCTTGGCCTACCAGATTTGGGAGGATCATCATGAGGAAGAAATGATTCATGTCTTAGGTGTTTCAAAGGCTGGTGCCATATTGGCCAACGAACTTTGTAATGCGTTAAACTCCATACGTTCCAATGCAAAACTTTCTGGGGTTATTACGCTTTACAAATCCAATCCTTTATCAAGGCCGATTACTTGCTCATGCAACTTGTCTGATATGGAAAACCAATCGGTTCTCTGCGTGGATGATGTTTCCAATAGCGGGAAGACTTTATTTTATGCACTGAGTGTTCTTCACGGCACTCCTGTGAAATCCATTCGGACGGCAGTGTTAGTTGAGCGACGACATAAGCGCTTCCCAATACACTCGGACTATGTTGGTCTATCGCTAAATACAACCATTCGAGAGCACATCGAAGTTGAATGTAGCGCAGAAGAGGTCCAGAGTGTTTGGTTACAATAAATTGTAGGGTCTAGGAAAGGATAAATCTATCTCTTTATCCATGAGGAGAGGCTATTTGCCAATGACTTGTGATCATAGGGAAAGTCTACTTTATGATCGGCGAGATGATAAATTTCTTGCCTTGTTTTGTAGAGTGCACGTAACGTATCAATTGCTTCCTTGTCTTCTAGATTCGCGGCAAGGGGTCGAGCTTTCTTTGACGATCTAAGTCGGCCTAAGCATTGTTCGAATGGCATATCTAGAAACACAGTAAGTCCATGGCCCTTTAGTAGATCCCAGACGTCTTGGTTGCAAACCGTCCCTCCGCCTAAACTGATAATGCCAGATTGTGGTAACAGATCCGAGAGTGTTTGAAATTCAATAGCACGAAAGGCCTGTTCTCCTTGTTTTTGAAAAAGCTCAGGTATGCTCATGCCCATTTTTTTTTCAATCTCGGCATCTAAATCGATGAAAGGAAGCTCGAGACGTTTTGCCGCTTTTCGTCCATAGGACGACTTTCCCGAGGCCATAAAACCCAGAAGAAAAATAGTTGTCGCGGTCTTTTGACTTACGATGGACTTCTCCATTCGTTGACCTTTTGCTCAAAGGTGAGAAGATCGGGGAAGTCCTCCTTAGTCATCTTGTCGATGATTATGCCATAGTCTAAGACAATCATACCCAATTCACTGTCAATTAGCGGAAAGAGAAAATCACGGTGGGTAAAATTGATAGGGAGGCTGAGTCCTAATGCTTCTTTCATTTCATAAGGATCTACTTCGGAATTATCGACATAGGCCACCACTTGTATTCCATTATTTTTAGCCCATTGGTGGTATTGCTCTGCAAGAAGCCAGTAGCCTTCATCTTGCGTCCGGAAACTTGGTGCGATAATTACGCAGGTTAAGCGGTCTGCATACAAGTGCTCAACAAGTTTGTTCATACCAAATTCATCGGATAAAGGAAGGTAGAGCTGCGCTGGAATCTCATCGCTGTTTTGAAATGCTACGAGGGTGTCATAGGCCCACCCTTTACTATTGTATTTTTCCCAACCTCCATTGACAAACTCTTCTCTTAAAATAGTGTCTTTGCCCAGTTTTTTATGCGCATAAACGTAGGCTGTATCATAAGAAGCTGGTTTAGAAAAAATCAATTCCCTAAGGTTGGTTCCAATAGGGTAGAGGGATGAATCTACGATAACGCCTTCGTCTACCTCTTGCTCATTCTTTGCATTCTTTTTGCAAGATGTAATCACGGACAAACCAAGAACAAAAAATGCGATGATATAATGTGGTTTCATATTCTGCTGATTTACTTCAAGAGGTTTTCAAGGTCCTTGGTTGTAGGATAGCTTGTGTGGTGATATTTCGCAAGCACAACACCATCTTTGAGTATGATTAGTCCTGGATTTGCCCGAATAGCGGTTTTAAGCACTTTGCCATCGGAAGCATAACAAGGAAAACGAAGGACTATATTGTGCTCATCTTCGATCTCCTGCACTACATCTTGTGGGGTTTTCGCGCCGCATTCAAGGTAGGCATGCATCCTATGCCCGCTATTACTAGCCCAATCGGTAAGCTGGTTGAGTTCCTCCCAACGCTTCTTACCCGCCTTTAAGGGTTCTCCGGATACAACCCATAAGGTGACTCCCTCATAATTGAAATGTTCTTGGGCCAAATCGTTTCCCGCAGAATCTAAGACGGAAAAATCAAGCTCTGCTGGACTACCTTTTTTTACGAGTTCTTCTTGACGATCGAGAAAGATCCATGTATTTGTATCACTGTAAGCCTCCCATTCGGTAGCGAACTCCTCATCGCTGAGAATTACCTTTTCGCCTGTTTCTTTGTTTTCGTAGCCAAATCCATAACGGTACTCATCGGGAATACTCACGGTCTTCTCCCCGATGTCATTTCCTACTTTATAGGGTCTAAAATCAACGATTGGTAAGCCAAACATATAGTTTGAAAAGGCAAAAAGAAAGCAGATTGCACTTACGCTTATCAAGGTAACCCGTCGGTCTAGACCTTTCTCAATCATGGGGCGAATCTTAGACGATAACATCCATAATATTGCGATTGCGATACATAGGATAATATCCTTGTAAAAGGAGTCAATAGGTCTGAGTTTGATAAAATCTCCGAAGCATCCGCAGTCCGATGGCTCCCCGGTTTGTGCAGTATATCCTGTTAGGAAGGTGAAGAAGACAAGCATAGCAGCCGTTATGGGAATCACACTTCGTTTGAATATTCCAAGGAATAGGAGCACACCTAATACGACTTCGAGAACAACCATAAATACGGCTGTCGGTACGCTAATTTTTTTGAGACTGCTAAACAATTGGGTATACCATATGTCACTTGGCGGAGCCTCACCATGTTCGACTAAATACGCCTCACTCATCTGCGCATCAAATGCCGTGTAGTAATCTTGCATTTTATAGGATGTCCCTAAAGGATCTATGATTTTTACCGCGCCGGAGAAAATCAAAAGACTCGCTAAAAAGAAACGCAGAAAAAGCGACGTCAGATTGAGCACTTTCGCCTTCGTACTATCATTGTCGAATTCAATGGATGCCTTTTTTTGTATCCATAGGGAATATACCGCAGTGATAAGAATAGCAACGAGAGCACAGCCACCAAAAATTTTGAGCACGATGCCAAAAGTTGATTGATCTGGACTTGGGCTAGTCAGTAATAATATATCCGCAATCATCTTTTAAAAATACGATTGAAATGGTTGCTGAATTGTTGGAATAATGTAAAAGAATGTGAAAACAACAGGACTGAATCATGTTCCTTCATCCAAACGAATCAATGCAAAAATAGAGTAGTTTGCAATGTCTGAGTAGTGCCCTTCTGGTCCTTCGCTAATGGCAGTAGATCCCTGATTGTCTTCGATTTGACGAAGCCGTTGAAGTTTGGTTAACACCATATCTGTATAAGACGAAATACGCATCTCTCTCCATGCTTCGCCATAGTCATGATTTTTTCTCATCATAAGGGCTTTCACGTCTGCCATTGTCTTGTCATACAATGCTAGTGCATGCGATGCTTCAAGTTCCAATTCTTCATCATTTCGATGGTGTTGAATAATAGCCATAATCGCATAGTTAACCATAGCCATCCATTCTTCATATACCCCTTCCTCTACGAGATGAGTACCCGTTTCCTCAATTGTTCGAATGCGCTTAGCCTTAATGTAAAGCTGATCGGTCAAGGTAGCTGTGCGCATAACACGCCATGACGTTCCATAGTCTTTTGTTTTGAGCGAAAAAATGTCACGACATTTTGAAACCACCGCATCGAATTGACTTGATGTATCTTTGGGCAAATCCATTGGACAAATATACCTTGAAATCTTCACTGCCTTTTCCAAGTCAATCTTTTAATATCAACGGGCGATCTGTTGACCTTGACCGCCCGGTGGTATTGGGAATCCTTAATGTGACGCCGGATAGTTTTTATGCTGATTCACGCAGCATGTCGATTGATAAACTTATCGTTAAAGCCAATGAAATGGTAACTGAGGGTGCTTGGGCATTGGACATTGGAGGAATGAGCAGTCGCCCTGGAGCTTCGATTATTTCTCATGAAGAAGAGTGGTCTAGAATAAGCGATGTATTATATGAGCTGCAGCCATTAAGAAGAAAGGTATTGATTAGCCTGGATACTTTACATGCCACTACCGCAGCAAAGGCATTAGACCTAGGTTGGGTCGATATTATCAATGACATCAGTGGGGGACACTACGATGATGATATGCACGAGGTAGTGGCAGAAGCCAAGGTGCCCTATATTCTAATGGATATGCCTGGTACACCAAAGACGATGCAAGATGATCTCAATGAGTCGACTGACATCGTATCCGATGTGGTTGTGCGGTTACAGTATCTGATTGAAAAAGCACAAAAAGCAGGGATTAATGACATTATCCTGGATCTGGGTTTTGGTTTTGGCAAAACATTATCCCAAAACTTCACATTACTCGATTCACTCGATATGATCAGTGAACGTTTTGATTATCCAATCTGTGTGGGCGTGTCCAGGAAATCTATGATTACCAAAACATTATCCATTGACTCATCACAAGCGCTCAATGGGACGACGGTACTTCATACTCTGGCATTAGCCAAGGGGGCAACCATGCTTCGCTGTCATGATGTGCGACCGGCAATAGAGGCAATTGAACTCATGCATTCGCTAAAAAAAAAGTAGTTTAGATTGATGCTAGCCTTGCAATACCAAGAATTATATGATTTCGGGTGGTTTACACTTCGGTGGATTGACCTACTTGACCTTGGTATTACTGCGCTTCTAGTCTATCAAGTCTACAAGTTGTTACGCGGTTCAATCGCAATTAACCTTTTCTTGGGCGTGCTCAGCATTTATGCTTTTTGGACGGTCATCCGGTACTTGGATATGCGGCTTCTTGATGCCATTCTGAGGCAGTTTCTCGGACTTGGGGTTATCGCCTTTATTATTTTGTTCCAACCTGAGCTCCGCCAGTTTTTGTTGTTTTTAGGACGGGGACGACAGTTTTCTGAGAATAGATTGTGGCGTAAGTATGTTGCAAAGGATGAAGCAGATGGGATAGACCAAGCCTTGGTTGAGGTGGTTCAGGCTATGAAGCGGATGGCAGAGCATAAAATTGGTGCGCTGATTTGCCTAGAAAAAGGTAGTCCGATAAACTTTGTGGAAGAAACTGGCGTCCCTATTGATGCCGTGGTATCTCATTCTTTACTGGAGTCCATCTTTACCAAAAACAGTGCATTGCACGACGGGGCCGTAGTCATTTTCGAGGGCCGTATTCGCGCTGCACGATGCACATTACCGGTAACTAATAAATCGATAGAGCCTGATTATCTGGGCATTCGCCATAGAGCAGCTGTCGGCGTATCTGAGCGAAGCGATGCGGTCTGTCTCATTGTATCGGAAGAGACGGGGGCCATGTCAATTGCGCATGAAGGGAAGCTAGAATATAATGTCTCACCTGACCAGTTTTACAAAGCTATTGTCGCTCACTTAAAGTAGCGTCTTATTCTCCTGTAACTTGAATTGTGTTCAGCACAGTGTCCACCATCTCACTTGCGTTGTGCGGGTTGAGTATGGTTACATGACCCATTTTTCTGCCGGGTTTTGATCGAAATTTTCCGTACCAATGTAGATAAACATCAGGCAGCGCACTGAGATCATCTAATCCAGTAATCTTTGCCCTTCCTGCCTTCCCACTGCCAATGACATTAACCATTATGGCAGGGGCATTAATCCGTATGTCAGGTAACGACAAGTCGAGTAAGACGCGTAGATGCAATTCAAACTGAGATAGACTTAAGGATTCGATGGTTGCATGTCCGGAATTATGTGTTCGCGGGGCTGTTTCGTTGACTACAAGACGACCATCCTCTAAAAGGAACATTTCTACGGCAAAAATACCGGGACTATCTAGGACTTCTACAACTTGAATCGCCAGTCGTTGAGCCTTTTCTTGCACAGTCCTATCCAAGTTTGAAGGCATTTGAAGATGCCTCACTAGGTTGTACACAGGATCAAAAACCATTTCGCATTCAGGGAGGGCTATGGATTGTCCGGATGGACTTCGGCCGACAATCACCGCGATTTCGGTTTTGATTTTAGCGCACTCTTCGACCAACGATGGCTCAGTAAACCATTCTTTTAGGTCTTCTTTTTTTGAAAAGACCTGGACTCCTTTTCCATCATAACCCCCTTGACGAAGTTTTTGTACGAAGGGCATCTCAAATGGTAAATTGTTGGGCTTTTCTGAATCGATTAGTTGGTAGGGCATCGTGGGAATGCTATGCTTTGAATAGCACTGCTTTTGTAGGCCTTTGTCGCGAATTGTTTCAATCGCATCAGGGCTAGGAATAACTTGAATGCCTTCTTTTTGAAGTTGTCTAAGTGCCTCTGTATTAACCGCTTCGATTTCAATACTCACTATGTCACATGATCGTCCAAAGGCTAGGACATCTTCATAACTCATGGGATCACCTTCCACAACATCTCGGCAAATACTACCGCATGGTCCATTAATGTCTTTATCGAGGAATGTTAGATTAACGGGGTAATTCGTTGCTTGTTGGAAGAGCATTCGACCCAGTTGACCTCCGCCTAGAATGCCTATTGTTTTGTTCATCCAACCACCATTTCAGAGAAAAACTGATGCATTTTTTGCACCCAGTGCTTCATATCTTGATCGCCATCATTATTTAGAATCATGTGTGACTGAGCCATTTTTTCTTCATCGCTTAGTTGATGAGCCATGCGAGCTTCTACTGCTTCTTTGGACACATTGTCGCGTTGCATCACGCGGAGAATACGTACTTCTTTTGGCGCATGTACAAGGATCACTCGATCGAATTTTCCATGTTGTTCTGTTTCGAAAATGAGCGCTGCCTCCTTGATTGCGTAGGGTTGATCTTTTTGTTGCGCAAACCATCTTTCTGAATCTCGTCCTACTGCTGGGTGCACGATATCATTGAGTTTTTTGAGATTGCCGGCATTGTTAAACACCAAGCTAGCAAGGTAACTTCGATTTAGACTTCCTTGGCTGTAGCACTCGGATCCAAAATGCTGGATAACTTGTCTTCGTAGTGCATCGTCTTCATTGAGCAGGCGCTTCGCCTCCGTATCGGCTTTGTAAATAGGAACTCCTTGTTCCGCGAACAAATCAGCGATGTAGGACTTACCGCTTCCAATTCCTCCAGTTAATGCGATACGCAAAGGCATAGTATAAAGGTAGTGTTTGTCTTACAGATTGTGAAGAAGAATTGATGGATTACTTGCTGTAATGCTTTTGTGTAAGGTCCATTGATATAGCAATTCGGTCAATTTTGATCGAAGTATTGCTATCAATTTCAAGTTTCAATGTGCCTTTTTCTTTGTCAAGGCTAACAACTTTTCCATGGATACCAGTACTTGTAACGACTTTTTGCCCTTTGCTTAATTCTTCGACAAATTGATCTTCTTTTTTAGCCTTTTTTTGTTGAGGGCGTATCATAAAGAAGTAGAATACACCAATCATGGCAAAGATGATAAATGAAAATGTTGGATCGCCGAAATTCATAGTTCGATATTTAATGTGTTGATTGGATTATTGATTGGTAGCGACAGAGTCATTTTGCATCGTTAATGAATCGAGTGCAACCTCGTCAACTACAGGATTGGTTGAGACAGAATCAGATGACTCTTTAACGCCATAGCCTCGGAAGCTTATCTCAAACATTCCGCCTTCTACATTGGCATAAACTTCTGCGGTCTTTTGAAAGCTATCATTTTCAAGGACTACATTGTAGTTGAGCATGATTTCTCCTGATTTTCCCGGTTCGATGGGGTCTTCAGTGAAGGTGCCTACCGTACATGAACAACCGGGTTCTACACGTTTGATTAAAAGGTTATTGTCTCCCGTGTTGTTGATGGTGTAGGCGATGGATAATGAGTCGCCAACATTGTGGCTTCCAAGCTCTTTATTGGCCCCACCAAATTCATCTTCTACAATTTCAAAGGTTGTTTTAGAACCACAGGAAGAAAGAATACCTGTAAGCAAAAGAAGCAAAACGAAATTTTTCATAATAAATAGATTGCCTCTCAAATATACAGCGGGCAGGGCGAACTATTGACCAAGCGCTTCAAAGAACTTTGAAAAAATGGCTGTGTTTTCATACACTCCCCCAAAATAGTTAGCCCCTGGCCCATAGGCAAAGACCGGTATCAAGGTGGCCGTATGTCCGCCTGTCGAAAAAGTCGGGCTTATCTCGCCATAACCTGACATAGATTTGCCATCTCCTGATAATGAGAATCCTCCGGTTTCGTGATCAGCTGTTACGACAACAAGGGTATTGCCATGCTTTTCAGCATAATCTAGCGCTACGCCAATGGCCTTATCGAAATCCAGTACTTCTTGAATCACATAGTCTCCATTGTTTTCATGGCCTCCCCAATCAATCTGGGATCCCTCGACCATAAGGAAGAATGGCTTGTCGGATTGTGCGAAATATTCAAGGGCCTCAGCTGTTGCGTTCGGTAAAAAGTCATCACGCCCTTCATGTTTTGCTAGAAGACCGTCGTTCGCAAGCAAGTAACCAACCCGTTTGCTATGATCAGCACTTCCAAGGCTCTCCATTCCAACGGAAAATCCATAATGCGTTAGCGAATCAAGGTAGTTTAACGAATCGGGTCGATTCATAAACCACTTTTGTCCGCCACCAGCGAAAAAGGAGATGTTGCTGCGGACCAAGCTTGTTGCAATGTCATATTGCTGACTTCTTTTGGCGACATGCGCATAAAAGGAAGCCGGGGTTGCATGGGTGATGCCTGAAGTGGATATAACTCCGCTTTGCCACCCTTGATCTTCCAAGAGCTCATTAACCGTCTGAACGGCTTCGCCTTGCATATCTACGCCTATAGCTCCGTTGTATGATTTTTGACCAATGGAAAAGGCTGTGGCTCCTGCACCGGAGTCCGTGATTCGGTCAGATCCTGAGGTCGTATTGATAAGGCCTAGAATGGGGAATCGGGAGAAATTGGGCTGACTGTCTTCCTCTCCATAAAAGTAGACTGCACTGACTTGAGAAGTACCCATGCCATCTCCGATTAAGAAAATGATATTCGTAGGTGTTTCAACGGATGTGGATAGTATATCAGTTGCCTCTTTATTTTGGGCGCCCTCTTCTTCATCAATACTTATCTCCGTTGATTCTACGCAGGATGATAGAATCAGGAGTAGACAGCAGGTCGCTGTAAAGGAATGGATAAACGTGTTAAATGCTTTCATGATGTGATTATGGAGTTGTCCGTACTAAAGTTGCAGTGAATATAATTACTTGTAATGTGCTGATAAGGTTAAGTTTTTGTTATCTCCTCAATTCGTACATGGAATGATTAGGTGTATTCAAGTCAAGTTTTTTATCTTTTCAAAAAAAATCAAATGAAAACAATCTATACCCTACTAATAACATTCATTGCAACTGCGACCTCTTTTGCGCAGCCCATTCAATGTTTTTTTGCCATATCAACAGAAAACCCGCGAGAGGTTATGATGGCGACCGACCGATTGATGAATTCTGAATTTGGAAAAAGTTTGCCTGCCACGGTAGCGCTTTATCAAGAGGCATTTAATGGTGAGCAAGCCCATACTCATACACTTGGCTTTACTTTTCAAAATGCAGAGCTAATGCAAGAGGCTTGGAGCATGTGGTTTACCTCTGAAGAAGTTATGGAATGGGAAAAAACGATAAATCCTATTTCAGACAATACGGGTGAGTGGATGACTATGCCATTGGTTCTTGAAGGTGATGTATCTAGTGATAATGTTTTTATGCGTTGGGCATTAAATGTCACTGGGGATTCAAATGAATACATGAAGCAGTGGATGAAATTTACCGAGGGAGCTAAAGACAGAGGTATGGAGATGGGTTCTTACGGGCTTAGTGCCGTTGTTGCTGGAGTTGCTGAAAATGATATGACGCATTTTGTATTTATCGGTGCGCCAGATATCCCAACCATGATGCAACGAATGACTAAGCTTCAGCAAGACGAGGAGTTCAAGGCATTTAGTGCGAGAGTAGGAGATATTCGAACCATTTTGCATCAGGATATGATTATGGCTATTGGAGCCTGGAACATTGCAGAGTAAAGAAAACGTTTTATTTTATGCTAAGCTCACCCTAGGGTGGGCTTTTTTTATGCATTTCTTCGTCCAGGTAGAGTATGTCTCTTTAAAATTCTTTTGGACTCTTCGCGGACAGCAGGGTGATTTCGAATTGACCAAATGCTTTTTCTGGCCTCTCTGCCTGCCTCAATATGATTGATGATAGGGGCAGGGTAGGCATTATCTAGGTTCAAGAACTTACGATCGAGTGCTGTCAGTTTCCATGGCTCATGAATGAATTGAATAGGTACGTTACTTAGTTCAGGCACCCATCGTTTGATAAATCTTCCTTCTGAGTCATTGTCCATGGATTGCTTGACAGGATTGTACATGCGTACCGTATTGATTCCGGTTACCCCTGCTTGCATTTGAAACTGCGAAAAATGAATACCAGGTTCAAAATCGAGAAAGTACTTGGATAAAATAGGACTTCCCCAACGCCAATCCTGCCACAAGAGGTGCGTTAAAAAGGAGACGACCATGGCACGCATTCTAAAATTCACATAGCCTGTAGCTTGGAGACAGCGCATGCATGCGTCAACTAAAGGAAATCCAGTCATACCCGTAGCCCATGCTTCGAGGTAATGATCATTTCGTGTTTTACGGAGAAGGTCATAGCCTCTGTTTACATGTTCAAACTCCATGCGGTCTTCCATTTCAAATTTTTGAATGAAATGATCATGCCACCTCAGACGGCTTCTAAAGGAGGCCATATTTCGTTTCCACCCGAATTCCTGTTGGTTAAGCGATGCTTGAAAAACTTGTCGAATGGAAAGATTGCCATAAACGAGAAATGGCGACAAACGACTGCAATGTGTCGCACTGGTCTCTGGCTTGGAGATGTTTTGCATGTAATGCCGTCCACGCTCGTATAGAAAACTTGTCATGGTATCCTGAGCCTCCTCTAATCCAATGCGTTGAACGTGCTTATTGGGTATAGCTAATCTTGCTGGCCAATCTAATTCAGGCAGACTATCGCCTGATGGAGAATGGGGCAGCTGAGCATGATCTACTACATCGATTGGACTGTTCATGTAGCTGTACCAAGCTTTTCTCCAGGAGTCCCGATTTTTTAACCCACGTTGTACTCCGTTGCGTTGGAATTCCTTCCATTCGATTGACGACGCTTTAAAGAAATCCTTGAGCTGTAAATCGCGCTGGTAGGTCTGCCTCAAACCCGTTTCCTGATGAGAAAAAACATGATGTACTGAGTAGCGTTGATGGATGTATTTGAAAACATTTATTGGATTTCCCTCCATGACCACGATGCGTTGGTCAAATGCGGAGAGCTGTTTATTCATAGAATGCAGGGATTGGTAGATGCAACGGTTATGCCTATGATCCATGTGCTCATCTTCCCAAAGTTCCGGCTCTTGTATGTAGAGTAAGAGTAGGGGATGGCCTTCTTGAATGGCGCATTGTATCGGTTTGTGATCCGTTAATCGCAAATCGCGTTTGAACCATACAATATTGATCTTCTCCACAAGGTGATTTTAAGGGGATGGGATAGGATTTAAACCAATAGGTCTAAATCCTTGTTCTACGTAAAGTGTCAAAGTCAAGAATTTATGAAGACTTACGTTGTATTTGGAGGAAGTCGGGGGATAGGAGCGGCCTTGGTGTCGATTCTGCTTAAGGATGGACATTCCGTATTAAATGTTTCTCGAAACGATTCTGAGGAAAATCATGTCAATTTATCCTACCATTCGTTAGACGTTCTGGAACAAGATTGGGCTAGCCTTCCTGCCTTACAGGAGATTCATGGCCTGGCATATTGTCCTGGTAGTATCGATTTAAAACCTCTACGGCGGGTTAGTGTGGAAGATATGGAGGAAGCAATGGATGTTAACTTGTATGGAGCACTCAGGGCTATTCAATGGGCTTATCCTGTGATGCGTAAGACGCCGAATGCAGCGGTTGTGCTCTTTAGTACAGTAGCTGTTTCACAAGGTATGCCATTCCATACCGTAGTAGCCTCTGCCAAGGGGGCAGTTGAAGGGTTTACTAAGTCTCTTGCCGCGGAATTTGCACCGAAGGTACGCGTGAATTGCATTGCCCCATCCTTAACGGATACAGAGCTAGCTGGTGATTTACTTCGAGATGATAAGCGACGCGAAGCATCTGCCGAAAGACACCCCTTGAAACGCATAGGACAACGCGAAGATATCGCGCATGCGGCTCAATACTTACTTGGCGAAGAGTCCTCTTGGGTTACAGGGCAGGTCCTCCATGTGGATGGAGGGATGAGCAGTATACGGGTTTAGAAAGTCCTGTTGTAGGGTGTTTCTTGCAATCTACACGAAATTCTCTACAAACACATTTCCAGTTATTGGGTCAGTTCCAATAGACGATTCTGTGTTAAAATTTCTCTAAAGCTGAGATCATCACGAAGTCTTTGCTATTTTACATAGAAACATGATTTCCGCTCATCATAAGACCTATGTTTCTGTTTCTTCGGATGATGATCGGATGCGCTATATATTAGGTAAGCAGGGTGAAAAGACCTTATTCGTAGTAGGGATAAATCCGAGCTCTGCGAATGAGAAAAAGCTTGATCCGACCACACGAATTATCGAAAAAATTGCCCTTAATCACGGCTATGATGGATGGCATATTGTTAACCTGTACCCTTTGCGTTGTGCTAAGCCTTCCCAGCTCCCAAAAAGGCGTAAGGTTGATGTGTATACTCGGAATCTTTTGTTTGTTCAAGAGTATTTAGCAGACAACCATCAATCGGTTGGAGCAGTATGTTTAGGTTGGGGTAATCACATAGATCATTATCCCTATCTCAAAGAGGCAAGAGATGAGATTCTTACCATGTTAACTCTTTACGATTTCAAATGGCATTGCCTCGGAGTAACGCAGGCAGGTCATCCCATCCATCCTTCGCCATTATCTATCAATACCCGCTTTGGAGGGGCGAACAAGGTGGCTTTAGTGCCATATTCAGGAAAAAATGAAAATGATTAAGTTTTGTTTTCTTTATAGGGCATTCAATCGTTATTCATTAAAGAAGAATTCTATTTTTTCATCACTCAAATTTTCTGCTTTGCATTTATTCAATAGAAATAGACCCATTGTTCAATACGTTCTTTGTTTTCTTCTACCCTTTATGTTAGCGCCTTTAGGGGTGATGGCACAGGCCGATTTCGGGAGGGATGCCCAAGCGTGTAAGGATCAGATTCAATATTATCGTTCGCTCTTTAGCTTGGATTGTGTAGAGGAAAAGGCAACCGATAACTATGGGAATGGTAACATTGATTTGTACGGTACTCGAAATTTCAGAACTATTCTCTAGGGAGTAGCTTATCGGGGAGGAGGGAATAATTATTATCATAATGAAAACAAGAGGGACAATAAAAATCCGCTTCCCAATGATGGATTGAAAAATTTGGCTGATTTAAAGTTTGAAGCAGCTGTCTATTTATACAGTACAAACTTTGAAACTGCACCTTCTTCCATGCGAGGATCTGGAGGTCACGTTATGGACTATTATCAGATTTCAGGAAATTCTCAAGATGATATGCGAAGCCTTCTTGAGATGACCTATGAGTCGATAATGAATCCCGACCAAGGCCCCTTGTATCTCCATTGTTGGAATGGATGGCATCAGAGTGGATATGTATCTGCAGTCCTGCTAAGACAGTTCTGTGGGCTAAGCGCTGAGGAAGGTTTGCAGTATTGGAACAATAATACCGATACGTATAATAACGGATATTCACGGATAAAAAACGCAATCCAGGACTTCAATCCTTACCAGGATTTGAAGGTTTCGAGCGAAGTACAACAAGCCATCTGTCCATGTATGAATTCTATGGAAGTGAGTGTCGAAATTGATGACGCTGCTCAAAAGAAAATGCAAAATACCCTCATGGTGAAGGTTCCCTTTGAAAGCAATTCTTCGGCGATTACTCCGGGTTCACTCACTGTTATTGATGAATACATCGTCCTCTTAAAAGAAAATGAATTTTTTGATGTAGAGATCGGTGGACATAGTTCTGCTCCAGGAGATTTTTATGCGAATCAGGTCCTGTCTGAGAAGCGAGCAAAATTGGTCTACGAATACCTCGTCGAAGAAGGAATTGAGCCTGAACGATTAACCTATAGAGGATATGGTGAAAGTCAGCTTCTGGATATTCGAAACACACAAGAAGCGCACGATAAAAATCGACGTATAGAATTTAGTGTGATTGGACTAAATCTCGAAGTTCAGTTTGCAAAGAATAGTTCACGACTACCTCAGAGTGCAGAATCTCAACTGCTTTTTGTTCGTGAGATGCTTGCTGCGAATCCTACCTATTCCATAACAATTGTTGGCCATACGGATATATCAGGAGATGCTGATGTGAATCAACGACTTTCTCGCGAAAGGGCTTATGCTGTCTATGAATACCTCCAGCGCACAGGCGCTTCCACGGATCAATTGTTCTACAAAGGCATGGGAGCGGATCAACCCCGGTATTCGAATGATACTGAACTCGGTCGTTCAAAAAATCGCCGAATTGAAATAATTCTTAACTAAAGGATGAAAAGCGTGAAGTATTTCTTGATTGGTTGCACACTATTGATTTTTTCGAATCTTTTTGCAAGCGCGGATACTTTACTACTTTCCCATGAAAGTGGCTGGTATGAATCGAGCTTTTTGCTAGAGGCTTCTTCTACAGTTGGTGAAATTGTCTATGAGATTAATGGGACAACCCCTACGCGCAGAAGCCCTAGATGGCGCGGTTCTATGAAAGTCAACTCGACTACCCTCATACGATTTGGCGTCAAGCATGAAAGCAAGATTATCCTAGAAAAGACTTGTCTGTATTTAGTTGACTTTGAGTCGACTATGCCCGTGCTTTCTCTTGGTACGGCCCCCGCCAATCTCTATGACTCCGTTAAAGGAATTTATGTGCCTGGTCATAGGGCGTATCGAGATACGACACAAACCGCCGTATCTGTATATTATGCCAATGCCAACTACACTCAAAAATGGGAGCGAGATGTTCAGGTGAACTACATTGTTCCCGGCGAAGGTGAGGTGATTCATCAAGCTGCTGGCCTACGGATATTTGGTGGGTTGACACGGCATAGCGCCGAAAAATCATTTCGAATTATTGCCCGTGATGAATATGGTGACGATCGATTTGATTATCCATTTTTCCCTTATCGTGAAAATGATTCCTATAAGCATTTAGTGATACGCACATCGGGAGGGGATGCACGCAGCACTCGATTTAGGGATGTCTTAACCACTCAGCTCGCGAAAAATCTAGATATAGATATTCAGGAATTTCAGCCGGTAAACTTATTTGTCAATGGAGAATATTGGGGGGTGTACAATCTACGCGAACGATTGGGACAACACTACCTTCAATCCAATTTTGGAGCCGATAAGGATACTTCGAATTTGTTGCAAGGTCGGGGGGCTGTTGATCATGGATCAGGTGCTCGGTATCGTGAGCTCCTTGCCTTCCTGAGAGCCCATACATTCTCTGATGGTGCGCTCTATGATTCCTTAGGTCAATTGATGGATATTCAAAACTTTCGTGATTTTCAGGTTGCACAAATCTATACGGGTAATATCGATTACATGGGGAATATTCGCTATTGGCAATCCGATGATGTGTCTTCTCAGTTTCGGTGGATAATGTATGATACTGATCTCGGTTTTGGTCACGGCGTTCCTGCGCGATGGAATTTTATTGCGGAGCGGTTAAGTCCTCGACAAACGAAATGGTACAATCGAACGTGGTCAACATTTATTTTGAGAAAATTGATGGAGAACACCTCCTTTAAGTACGAGTTTATCAATCAGGTGTGCTATGCTATGAGTACGGCATTTAGCCCTGAAAATGCCAACCGTTTAATTGATTCTTTGGCCGATGTCTACAGACCCGAAATGGCTAGACATTTTCAAAGGAATGGAGGAAGTGTTGAGCGCTGGGAGAGGGCGGTTCAAGGTTTAAGGAACTTTGCTGACGATCGACCGGCTTATTATCTCAAACACACAGGACAGTTCTTTGCGCTGAATGACCCTTATGTGCTACACCTCACCGTCGATGGTCGAGCGCATGGAGCCGTAAGCATTAATAAGAATGTCTTTGCAGATTCAGCACTTATTGGTCAGTTTTTCTCCTCGGTTCCCTTGGAAGTTACCGTGGATCCCCATCCGCTCTATGTCGTCAATACTCCTAGCCGTGATACAATATGGCAGGCCGAAGGTGATACGATACATTATTCCATTGCATTTTCTTTTGTTGGAAATAGCCCTTTATATGGTCAAGTGAAAATTAATGAAGTAGGTGGTCTCTCTGATGGTAAGGACAGTATTTGGATTGAATTGGTCAATTTAGATACACAGTCTGTAACGCTTTGTGGTTGGAGTTTCATTTCGAAAAAAGGAAGGCATGAAATCGACTCGTTAACGATTGATTTGTTCAGTCTTCTACAACATGAAGAGGGCGTAATGGATGCTCCTGTTGGATTACAACATAAAGTCTCAGGGAAGTCTGATTTTATCTATTTAGTGGACGATAATGGCCTTTTGGTTGACAGTACTTCTTGGAGGCATGCTAAGGATAGTATTCCGTTTGGTTACGAGCGTCCCCATCCTGAAGACGATTTTTTTGCATTAAGCACCGATGGAGGTAGTCCTTTGGATTATAATTCAAATCATCGACCTGACAGTGAGTCTGATGCGGAGGGCAGCGTCAAGAGGGGCTGGGTTGTGTTTTTTGTATTGTTTCTTTTAATAATGTCTAGTTTAGGGGTAGCTTGGAAGAAGCAATGGCTTACCTTACCGATCAAACAATAGACTATGGAGTTTTTGGGAATACCCTTTTATGATGACGATTTATTGAAGTTGTTGGTCAGACTTTCAATTAATCTTTCCTTTATTTTCTTGATTGTTAATGTCCTTTACACGAAGAAGTCAAGTAAGGAATCCTTCACGTTTAGCTTTTATGTGATATCGCTAATCGTTTTCTTTTTGTGTTTTACACTCAAGAAGTTTGAGCTTGGATTAGGTATGGCATTAGGTCTCTTTGCTATTTTTGGCATCTTGAGGTACCGAACGAATACCCTCCCTATAAAGGAAATGAGTTACTTATTTGTGGTTATCGGAATCTCAGTAATCAACGCTTTGGCCAACTCCAAAATGAGCTATGCGGAAATCTTCGCGACGAATAGCATCGTAAGCTTCGCCATTTTCCTTTTGGAACGACGCCCACAGAAGGTAAGTTCGGGGCGTAGTACATCTTCTGTAAAAATGACGTATCCTTTAGAGGATGTGGATTTATCAAACCTTGAAGTGCTCCGTACCAAAGTCGAAAGTGATTCCGGCCTAAATATCGAAAAGGTTAAGATTGAAGAGATTAATCGCAAAACAGGAGAGGTGCTCCTTTCTGTGCGCGTACTTCAGGCATAACATTGATTTATTTTAATACAGGGCTTATCTAACCAAGACGAGCTTTTGTACGCTGCCATCGTCGTAGTGGTACAACAGGACTTCACCTCTGGTTACATTCACTTCTTGTCCTAAGAGATTAGTGATTCGTAGAAGCTTAGGTTCAGCTATAATATCTGGTTCATTCGATGTGAGCGGGTTGTTGCACAGCGCTTCCACCTCGATATCATAAAAGAAGTAATAGTATCCCGGGTCGTTTGCACTAGATGAGGTGATCGTAATCATGTCGGCAATATTATAGGGATAATCTGCCCCGGAACTATTTCTAAACAATCCGGAGTTCCCATTCGCAATGCCAAGTTGCAAATTATTGCCAGCAGGAACGTCAAAGTTTAGTTCGATTCGTTGTTGTCCTGGATTAAGCGTATAGGTCGTGTCGTCGAGAACATTGCCGCTAGCGTTCCGTAGCTCAAAAGTCACTGTATTGTTTACCTCGATATCTATATCCGCTGAAAGGATCTTACAGGCTTCGGAGCTATTGAATATCAAGTGTTGGTTATTGTAGAAGTAGCCTCCTGTACCGAAGTCCTTATTGTAGGCACCTCCTCGGAAGGTAGTAACATTGGCAAGAGGATTATAGTTTGCTTCAGCGGGATTATTGCATCCTAAGATGGCGGGTATGCACGATCCATCATCAACACAAGCATTGGGGTCATAGTTCGCTGCATCTCTTGCTGTACATCCTCCAATAAAACAACAGCTCCCATCATCATAAATGGCTTGAGCTGAGTAATTCAGGGCTGCTGGATTGGTACATCCACATTCTTCTCCTAATTTGTAGGTATATACAGAGGTAGGAAGA
>JAYYPZ010000038.1:0-28705 GCA_036128775.1 Bacteroidota bacterium | reverse complement strand
AACAAGCCATCGAATGCCGGATTCAGTCGGAACATTTGATTTAAACTAAGTCCTGACTTTCCGTGGGTTGCAAAAACTCTCTTCCCGTCCCCTAGTCGACATGAGGCGACTATTCGCTTATCCTCTGCACTCCAGACTACTATGTGCTCATGATACAAGTCCAGCTCATCCAATCGTCGTGGTTGATTGCATTCTTTGCCGCTTAACCGATCATTTAGGGCACGTAAGCGACCAATTTCTTGAATCCAATTCGGAGCATCCAAGGCATAGAATAGATATACCGCATAGCCCTCTGATTCGAAGCGCAAATGGTCTTCGTCCAGCGCTTTTTTTTCCTCTAGTAACACATCTTGACGCACAGGATTTGCTAGAGGACCTTTGGTTAATTTTTCATTGAAAAAATAGTCATCAACGTGAATAGGTGTACCCAGAGAAAAAACCTTTGACCTAAGCAGGCGAGTAAGTTGACCTTCACTTGAGCAAAGTTGTAATTGTTTTTGGTCAATAGGTCGACCAATATGGATGGTTACATCGTTTTTCTCCTCCTGTAGAGCAGAAACTAATATCTGAGTTGTTCGATGCACCGAATGAAAAGACGATAAAACACGTCCAGCCTTCGCAATACGTGCCTCCAATAGCACGGGATAAATGGGAAGACCCAGTGCCATAGCATGGCGAACCGTCTGTCTATTCCAGCGACCATCTACTTTTGTTCGTTTATGATTTCTTCGCTTGGACAGCACCCCTGCTGGAAAAATTACGCTGACCCGATTTTGCCATTGTGCGATATCTTCTGTACTGCAGTCATCATTAGACAAGACCATCTTATCGCGTATCTCTTCATTTGATGAGAGAAAAGGGTTATTATAAAAGGCTGTTTTTTCGGAAAGGATTTTAGGAAGTATACTATTAATCAGTAATTCTTCGATAGCGCCAATTGGTCTATTGCACAAAAGAATACACCCACTGTCTTTAGGTAATCTATTGAGACTTAACTTATCAATGTTCAGAACAAATGAATCCTTGACAAGTTTTGCATCTAACGCAAACTTCCTCGAGAGATACGCTCTATCGCGATTTGATTTACCTAGGATACTCAAGATGCAGTGGTTTTACACAAACATACAGCATAGGAAATGAAGCTACTTATCCTAATCCATGAACAATGACCCTGAGGCCTACATAGGACGAGGAAATGGCCAACAGTTGAGAAAAGTAAGAACTTAATTCTTAAGACGCTTAATGCTGCATCCAAGCGCTTTGGTCTCTTCAACCTCTACTTCCATTCCATTGGCAAGAGATTCCATAGCATCTAGTAGATAGTAGTTGCTGACTTTAAAAGCATCTCTATAGTTATCATCGATAGCTCCTGTATAACGCAATATTCTATCTCTATCAAATAGAAATACATGAGGTGTCACTTTGGCTTGAAGATTATCCGCTAATTGTGATCCTTTATCCATGAGGTAAAAAATCTCCATTTGATTGTAACCCATCTCTTTATCATGGAGAACCATAGCTTCGAAATTGTCTACTTGAATATCGCCTGTTCGCTTTGCTTCATTTGAATTGATCAGCGCTACCCCAAAACCATTGTCTTTTGCGAATGCGGCTATTTTCTTGTATCGGTCTTCCCAAGCCACTACAAATGGGCACTCATTACAAGAAAAAATTACTACGAGACCATTATGCTGTGCAATTGAATTTAATACCATGCGTTCGCCAGAGGTAGCTACCATAACATGCTTAGAAAGGTCTAGATAAGACCCGATACTTAGAGACTTAGATTCTTCATGGCGTTCTTGAGCAATAGCCGTTGAACAAAGAATTGAGCAAAGAATAAGGGTTAAAACTGAAAATCGTGTCATAAGTTGATATTGTTTGTTGACTTTTGCTACAAATAAACTCTTTCTTTTCGACTTTTGTTGCTTATCATGACCATGATTGCCATTAACCACGGATTTAAAGGGCATATTGAAACGTCCAATATGTATAAGGCAGCCTATGCAACGGATGCATCGGTGTACCGTGAACTTCCGCTTGGTGTGGCTTACCCTAGGTCTCAAGAAGATCTAGTCGCTCTTATGCATTGGGCGAACCAAGAAAGTAAGTCCCTTATTCCAAGAGGTGGAGGAACGTCGCTTGCGGGGCAATGTGTAGGCAATGGGCTCGTCATTGACGCTTCCCGATACATGAATCGTATTCTTAGCATTGACAAAGAGAAAGGCATGGCCATTGTCGAACCAGGAGTAATTAGAGACGTCCTAAATCGAGAATTGGCGGAGTACAACCTCATGTTCGGTCCTGAAACATCTACCTCAAATCGAGCGACCCTCGGAGGAATGGTAGGAAACAACAGTTCAGGAAGTAATTCCATTATTTATGGTGTAACTCGAGAAAATCTAGTAGCGATAACTTGTGTTTTATCCGATGGCAGTGTAACAAGATTCCATAAGGATTGGAAGCCCGACCCCAAATCGCCTTTGCAACAAGCTATAGCCGAATGGGCAGACGAGTTCAAAACCAATGAATCAAATGCCCAACGCATTGAAGAAAACTTTCCTAAAAAGAGCATCCATCGAAGAAATACTGGCTACGCCTTAGATGATTTTTTAGAATTTGGCTGTCTAGCGCGCTTACTCTGCGGTAGTGAAGGAAGTTTAGCGCTCATTGCTTCCGTGGAATGCAAACTACAACCTACTCCCCCATCATACGATAGTCTCCATCTATTTCATTTCGACAGCTTAGAAAAGGCATTATTAGCCGTTCCTTACGTGATGAAGCATACAGTGTATAGCTGTGAGCTAATGGATGACGTGGTCTTGGACTGCACGCGACAGCATCCCGAATATGCTAAAGAGCTCACCTTATTGGAGGGTAATCCAAAAGCGGTACTCATGGTATCCTGCAGAGGACAAAACCAAGAGGAAGCACTTACTCTTGGTCGCCAGATAAAAGACCAAATCAAAACCTTGACGTATGCTGAACCTTTTTACGAAGATTCATCTATCATTAAGCGACTATGGAACCTGCGTAAGGCAGGCTTGGGACTACTGGCCAATTTGCCAGGAAAAGCACGTGCAGTAGCAGTTATTGAAGACACAGCAGTCGATGTAAATGACTTGCCAGAATATATACAGGCATTCGAAAAGATTATGACTGACTTTGGCCAACGAAGCGTCTATTATGCTCATGCTGGAGCAGGAGAACTTCATCTACGTCCTATTCTTGACTTGGATAAAGAAGAAGATCGAATTGCATTTAAGAAAATCGCGCAAGCCTCTGCAACATTGGTCAAGCAATATAGAGGATCCCTGAGTGGCGAACATGGAGATGGCCGTGTTCGGGCTCCGTTTCTCAAGGAAATGGTAGGTGAAGCGTGCTATCAAATGATGGTCAACCTCAAGCAACTTTTTGACCCGAATAACCTGTTAAACCCAGGTAAGATTATCGACGCTAAACCCATTCTCGAAGATTTGCGAACTGCGTCTGCTGATCCAAACCAACCGAATAAGGAAACCCTAAACTTCAACAATGTTGAGAGCGCGCTTGAAATGGCAAGTCGATGTAATGGATCTGGCGACTGCCGAAAGCCATTTAGTGACGGACAAGTCATGTGTCCCAGCTATCGTGCAACACAAGACGAAGTACACAGCACACGGGGAAGAGCAAATCTACTTCGTGAATTGTGGACAGGAAAAGAAGTATCCACCAACGAGGTTAAGCAATCCTTATCGCTTTGTCTCTCTTGTAAAGGTTGTATCAGCGAGTGCCCAAGTCAAGTAGATGTGGGTGGACTGAAGGCTCATTTTCTGCAAAATCAAGGCAAATTCACCATAGCAGAGCGATTAACTGCTTCCTTGCCCATGCTAAACTCGCTAGGAATGATCTTTCCTTCACTCACTAACCGAATATTAGCCTTAAATCCCGTAAAAAACCTACTTAACGTCCATAAGGAGCGAAGACTTCCCTCATTACCTAAGAAAACCGCTGTAACACTCCTCAAGAAGTATATACAAGACCACTCTAAGGGGAGTAATACCAAACCCATCGCACTTTTTGTCGATGAGTTTACCAATGTCTACAACCCCCAGATTTGGATTCGGTTAGCCGATATATTGACGTCTTTAGGATATCAAATACATCTTGTCCACGCCCATGTGAGTGGCCGTGGAAGTATGTCTGTTGGTATGGTAAACAAGGCAAAAAAGGAGGCGCGCAATTCCTTTCAGCAAATGAAATCCTTCTTAGAGGATGATGTAGACATAATAGGAATAGAACCCAGTGCTATTTCCATGATTCGAGACGAATATATCCGTTTTGATTCGAATAGATCTGATTTAATTGAAGATAAAATCTTCCTTTTTGATGAGTTTTTAGTTGACAAACACCGAAATCTATCCAAAAAAATCAGTAAACAAGAGAGCAAAATTCTACTTCACGGACATTGCCACCAGAAAGCTATTTCCTCGATGAAATACAGCCTTACCTTATTATCATGGATTGGTAAAGTATCTCTAATCCAAGCAGGATGTTGTGGAATGGCAGGAGCTTTTGGTTATCGTAAAGAAAGCTACGAGTTATCTCAACAAATCGCTGGTTTAGATCTTCTTCCAGCGATTGAAAAAGCGCATGAAAGTACTTTGATTTGTGCCACTGGCATTAGCTGTCAGCATCAAATAGAGGATTTTACGTCTCGGAGGGTCTTACACCCTATCGACTTGTTATGGGAGGCCATGCATGAATTTCATGGCTAGCCCCCTTAGTCACAACCTTTAAACACAGCCAGACTACACTCACCATAAGGCGCCATGTAACCAATCATAAAGGGTAAATCAGGTGCACTTTTTATAGCCTCTTTCAAACTGGATTGGCTGTATCCTGAGAACAAGGGAATCGGCCTTGTGTAAGTTCCATGTAAATCAACACTACATCCCGCGGCGACTAGCTTTCTGTAAGGAATACCGGAAGGATCTTGAACTACTAAATGTGAGGTGTTCATAAGATACTCGCGTATTATAGAGAAGCTGCTATTATGCATCAAGTACGACGCACTTTTGACAAGCACATTGTGCTTTCCAAAGGATTCAAGAAAGTCAAATAGACGAGGATTGCTTGAAAGATTAGAATTGGATAAATCATAGGCAAAATAATAGAGCTTTTTCTCCTTACCCTTATCGCTGTAAATCACTTCTATACCCTCTTTGCTTGAAGACGTCTCTAATCGACCGCTAGATGTCAAACGAACATTACGAATAGAAACAATTTTCATTTCAGCTCTTGCCATATACCAAAGAATCGAATGGATTGTACCATTCACATGAGTGTCTCTGAACTGACGATTCATATCTTTTGTCCTGAAGAAGCCTAAGCGATTGGAAATTGATAGGCTATTATAGATTGCGTTTAAATACTCCTTGATTTCATATTGAGACATCGCATCGAAATCGGGTAATGTACCTGCATTTTGCTGACCGATTAGGATCATATTGTCAACCTCCCCAAAGAAAGCATCTGCATAGATAAAATCCGCACCAGCAAACGGATAAAACAATGTTTTTTGGCGATCGCTATCACTTATAACTGATGATGAACTCGCCCATTCACTTATCGGCTCCAAGTGTTTCTCATTGAGGCGATCAAAGGCAGATGCGCAGTCCTCGGAATAGTCACTTGGTATCGCATCATTTAACTTATCATCTAGAGTAAATGTTGGCGCAGGCATTCCTGCTATATACCTCGATAAGTCGGTAAGGTGTTCATCCACTTGTGCATTACTGAGCAAGTAGCACGCTATAAACATTATAAAAATCGATAGTCGTTGCATAGATAAATCGTTTTATTACGGAGAGCAAACTACCATTTAACCGTGACAGATGGTAGCCTATAACTCCACAGTAAATTCTCGGAGTGTCTACAAACTACATGCCAGGAAAAAACCCGCGACCATATCCGTAAAAGGGCCAAGGAATCGCTACTAGAATAATAAGCAATGCGAAAAGCATCAAGCGAACAACGCTGCGATGCGTTGAATTTTTCTTAGCTAAGCTATGTGCTTTAGTTATTAACGTAATTGCTATAACCATGAGCACAAAATGGATAATACCAAAAAACCCCAAAGACGAAAGAAGACCTGATCCTGTATCAAACAAACTATTAAGTGCCGTTAGACCGTTCTCACCCATAAAGTAGAGTCCAAGACCCAACAAAAGCTGAATATGAGCAACAATCATGGCGATAAGATAAGGACGCCTTTCTTTGCCCTCAACCTTACGTTCGCCTGCCTGCCAACCTTTAACAATCGCATATACCAAGGCCAAGAGTACGATATATCGTAAGCTTGAATGAAGATGAAGTAATCCAGTTACCATAGTGATAATTTATCCGCGCTCGTCCCAAGATGGGTAAGGTCGATGTACTTCTCCGGTATAAATCTGCCGTGGTCTACCGATTGGCTGACCCGCCTTTCGCATCTCATTCCACTGCGCAATCCAACCAGGCATTCTTCCCAAGGCGAACAATACAGTAAACATATCTACAGGGAATCCCATCGCACGATAGATAATCCCAGAATAAAAGTCAACGTTAGGGAATAACTTACGCTCTGCGAAGTATGGATCAGCAAGTGCTTTTTCCTCAAGTTCTTTTGCAAGATGAAGGATCGGATCATTTACTTTAAGTTGACCAAGGACCTCATCGGCTGACTTTTTAATGATTCGAGCACGTGGATCAAAATTCTTGTACACTCTGTGACCAAATCCCATCAAACGGAAAGGATCGTTTTTATCTTTTGCCCGGTCGATGAATTTCTGGACATTGCCGCCATCTTTAGCGATTTCTTCTAACATCTCAAGTACTCGCTGATTGGCACCTCCATGAGAAGGGCCCCAAAGTGCTGCGATACCCGCCGAGATCGATGCATACAGATTGGATTGAGAGGATCCAACAATTCGCACCGTAGAAGCCGAACAATTTTGCTCATGATCTGCGTGAAGAATTAACAGCTTATTCATTGCCGAGCTCAACACAGGATCAACCGTATATTCTTCAGTAATTTGCCCGAAGGTCATGTTTAAGAAATTGTCTACGTATTCGAGATTATTCTTTGGATAAACTAATGGGTGCCCCATTTTCTTTTTCTGAATCATGGCAACCAACGTTGGCGTCTTGGCAATCAATCGAGTAATCGTCATATCAAAGTCCTCCTCACTGCGATGCGGATTCAGAGAATCCGGATAGAATGCTGACATCATCGACATCATCGTCATAAGCTGTCCCATTGGGTGAGATCCATTAGGGAAGGCTTGAAAAACATGCTTCACATCTTCATTAACGAGGGTATGCATGCGAATCAAGTCTGCATAGTTTTCATATTCTTTCTTATTGGGAAGGTGACCTTTAAGTAATAAAAAAGCAACTTCAAGAAAGCTTGCATAATTGGCTAAGTCTTCAATGCTATATCCCCTATGTCGAAGAATGCCCTTTTCTCCATCAATGAAGGTGATTGAACTCTGTGTTGCCCCTGTGTTTTTGTAGGCCACATCATAGGTTACTAATCCGGTACTCCCTCTTAACTTTGAAATATCAAGTCCTAGTTCCCCTTCGGAACCCTTGACTACAGGAGCCTCAAATGTTTGATCGTTGTATATAATTTTTGCTTGGTCACTCATGAATTCTTGCTTGCTCTAAATGTACAAAAAAGCCGTTTATCAAACGGTCGTTCGATAAAATTTTTTTGACTTTTACATAGAATTCCATCTTATTAATGCTATGCCCTTATCTTTAGGTCAGAACTCAACAAAATTTTTCTATGGTTGATATAACAAAAAGTAATCCCAAAAAATCGATGCTTCTTGCTGCGATCACCGTTGTGTTTGCTGTGATTGCGAGATTTCTGACGCTCCACTTGCCCAATGTGGCGCCCTTTGAAGCCATGATGATTTTTGGCGTTTTCGCTTTTCACCGAAAATCATTGAGTTTGATATTACCTCTAGCAGCTTGGTTTATTACAGATCTCATTATAAACAACACCCTCTACGCAGGTTTCTATGAAGGCTTTACATGGATCAGCCAATCGTTTGTTTTTGCCATGATTGCCATGCTACTGATCTTTGGATTTACCCAATTTCTGAAAAAACGAAGTGAAGAGAAAGCCCATGTTCTAGGCCATTATGGTTTGGCTAGTGTTGTATCTCCTTTACTATTTTTTGCTGTGTCGAACTTCGGGGTTTGGGCTAGCATGAACATGTACCCTCCTACTCTTAGCGGATTAGGTATGTGCTATGTGAGCGCTCTACCCTTTTTGACCTATGGAATGGCCTCTACCGTCGGCTTCTCTATCCTCTTCGGAGTGATGGGTTATCTTTTCCAGCGCCAGAGCGCGCAATCCCCATCGCAGGCATAAAAAAAGCACACCCGATTAGGATGTGCTTTTAATATAGGAAGTCGAGCTTATGCTTCCTTGTCACATTATTGACTACTCAGAAGGAGTTTCTTGACTCGCATCTTGCACCTCATCGCCTTCTTCAGCGGATGCTGTATTCTGCGTCTCGTCAAGAACAGCAGAAGACTCTACATCTTCTGCATCGCCAGATTCTATGGCATCAGCTTCTGATGATTTTATAGCAGCTGCATCATCTTGTACAACCTCCTCTTCCCCCTGTGCGTCCTCTTTAACAAGGTATTCACAGGATACAAGACCAGCACTCGTCAATAAAAGACCACCTAAGGCAAAAAACAAAACATTCTTTTTCATAATAACTAATAATTTTTGATGAACAATTCAGGATAAAGACGGATCCAAGTCCATGTTTATTTCCTGACTATCAGTTATTTATGATATTTTCACAATGCCTTAAATGTGTTAAACGTTAGCATTATTTAACGGGGTTTGTACAATAATCGTACAATCTTAATTCTGTAGAAACGAATTGATAGTCTCCTGGAGGTTATCCATAGATTCCTCATGGAAGGGTCGGCCGAGCATGGTCTCATACAGCTCCATATATCGATCACGGATCAACTGAACGTCCTCATCCGCCATAACGGGCATAACGTCCCCTTCGCGTCCTTGAAACCCTTTAGACATTAGCCACTCTCTAACAAATTCTTTAGAGAGATGCTTAGGCGGTTTCCCTTGACTTACCGCTTCATCAAAACCATCAGCGTAGAAATACCGAGAACTATCGGGGGTATGAATCTCATCAATGAGTATGAGTTCACCATCAATCAAACCAAACTCATATTTTGTATCCGCAAGAAGGAGTCCTCGCTCAGAAGCCATTTGTTGACCGAAGGCAAAAAGTTTAAGACTAACAGAGGACAGTTTTTGCCATAAGTCCTCTGAGACCATTCCGCGATTAAGTATTTCCCTTGGAGATATATCCTCATCATGCTCCCCGTGATCCGCCTTGGTGGCAGGGGTTATAATCGGTTGAGGGAAGGCCTGATAAGGTAGCATACCATCAGGCATCGATGCACCGCAAAGCGTACGTTTACCTGCGGTATACTGGCGCAGTGCATGTCCGCATAGAAAACCTCGCACTACCATTTCAATTTTGATGGGCTCAGCGGTCTTTCCAATAGTTACTGATTTGTGGGGCAGGGCCTCGCTCCAATTAAGAATAATGTGCTCTGTAGCTTGCAAAAAATGATAAGCAATATCATTTAGCATCTGTCCCTTGCCCGGTATAGCGCGTGGCAAAATATGGTCAAATGCAGAAATCCTGTCACTAGCAACAATAGCTAAACGACCTTTTTCTAAAAAATAGACATCCCTTACTTTACCTTGATAAAAAGCTACTTGTCCATTGATCGTTAACGGTGAATTCATAGGGTCTATTTGTCTTCCTCAAAGGTAGTATTTGACGGAGCTTCCTTATCACTTTCTGTCTGCTTATCCACATCAAAGGCTCGAATAATTTTAGCCACTAAATGATGGCGTACCACGTCGCGTGTAGAGAGTTCTACAAGGCCTATCTCTGGAATCGAACGCAGGCGATAGATGGCATCCTTTAATCCGCTGCGCTGATTTTTGGGAAGATCGATTTGGGTCATGTCTCCTGTGATAATACAGCGAGCACGAGGACCTATTCGAGTCAAAAACATCTTGAGTTGGGCAATGGTAGCATTTTGTGCTTCATCTAAAATGATAAAGGCCTTATCTAACGTTCGGCCCCTCATAAACGCTAATGGAGCAACTTCAATAATTCGGTTTTCCATAAAATACCGAAGCTTATCCGGCGGAATCATATCATCGAGCGCATCATAAAGGGGTCGTAGATAAGGATCAATCTTTTCTTTCAAATCCCCTGGAAGAAAACCTAAACTTTCTCCTGCCTCAACAGCTGGTCGGGTTAATATGATTCGATTAATTGTCTTCTCTTTTAATGCTTTGACAGCAAGCGCAACGGCTGTGTAAGTCTTTCCTGTACCTGCAGGACCCACCGCAAAAACAATGTCATGATGTTGGCTTACATCTACCAGCTTCTTTTGATTGGCCGTGCGGGCACGAATCACATGCCCCCTATTACCATAAAGGATTATTTCATCCGTTGACTTTGTCGTTTGTTCTTCTGTATTTAGCGAATCGTCATCCGCCTCAAGAATGCTAAGCATATCGGCTTGGGTTAATTCACCAAAGCGCTCTAAATGCAGAATCAAGGCATTGAATTTACCTTCAAATTGCTCCAATTCTTCCTCGCGACCGGAGGCCTTTATCATAACGCCTCGACTCACCAATTTAAGTTTTGGAAAGGCTCGTTTAAGGACTTGGAATTTACTTTGATGAATCCCTAAGAAATCAATTGGGTTCACCCGGTCAATGTGCAGTATTAATTCGTTCAATTTACCTTACTTTTATCTTATCAGTCAACTAATTTATGGCGCTCCTGACACTCACTACAGACTATGGCTACAAAGATTACGATGTAGCTGCCCTTAAGGGTCAACTGCTCCAACGAAACAAAGATATTCGCCTCATTGATATCAGCCATGGTATCGACACCAATGATCTCATCGGAGCTGCCTACACAAGTCGTCAAGGTTCCGCTAATTTTCCATCACCAAGCTACCACCTAACGGTAGTAAAACAGCACGAGGGTAAAAATCGTTTGCTCGCGATGGACTACGAGGGTAAAGTTTACATGTTCCCAGATAATGGGATTATTTCTTTAATGTTCCCTGAAACTGATTTAGCGATTTATGAAGTCGGTCGTTTTGAAGAGCATTCTCTCTTCGATTTAGTTAACAAAGTAATTGTAGAACAAGAAGCTGGAAGAAAACTAGAGGATTGGTGCAAGCAGAGTCATGGCTTTAAACAAAGCATTTTTGCCCAGCCAGCCATACAGGACAACATCATGAGAGCCATGGTCTTTTTCGTGGATTCAAAAAACAATGCTGTCTTGAATATCCATCGAGATAAGTTTGAGGAATTTATCGGCGACAACGCCTTTGAAATCACTTTTCTGAGATACAATGCCACTCGAATTCACGAACGCTATGATGGGGAAGGTGCTCAAGGACGTCATGTGTGCCGTTTCAATGATGCGGGCTATTTAGAAATCGCTATTTATGGTGGTAATGCAGCAGGTCTTCTCGGTTTACAATATGGCACTACCGTGGTGATTGAGCGGAAAAATTCATAAGATTTCCTATGAAGATTACACGATTGGTTAAACTGAGTTTGTCCGAGGATTATCTTGATACATTTCTTTCGAGCTTCGAAAAGAAAAAGCAACAAATCCTATCCTATGAAGGTTGTCTTACTGTGGATCTCTTTTTAGATAGTACAAATAAAGGTTTGTGTTTTACGGTGTCAACATGGAAATCAGAAGGAGATCTAGAGGTCTATCGACAGAGTGATTGGTTTCAGTCCACGTGGAAAGAGGTCAAACAACACTTTACCGATAAACCAGAAGCCTGGACTACCCATTCACAGGAGACGATTCAAAACCATCCGGAATGAGCGAATCATCGGCTTTAAAGATCCAAGGAATTGCATCCACCTATTCCTACACAATCGGCGACATAAATACTATGTTGTCAGAATATCTAACGGAGGATATGAACCTTGTTATCGTTGTAGATGAAAACACAGACAAACATTGCTTACCTAAACTTGATATACCCTTCTCACACCTCGTAATCGAGCTACCCCAAGGCCCCGAACATAAGTCGTTGGCAAGCTGTCAGTACATCTGGCAACAACTCGCCGGTCAAAAATATGGAAGGGATAGTCTATTCATCAATGTAGGAGGGGGGCAGATAACTGATCTCGGAGGATTTGCTGCCTCGGTTTATAAACGGGGCTGCCCATTCATCCATGTTCCCACCACATTACTCGGGGCGGTGGATGCGACCGTTGGTGGGAAAACAGGTATAGATTTCGCCTCCATAAAAAATGGAATAGGCGTTTTTGCCGATCCTAAAGCTGTATGCTTTGACCCTTCCTTCCTCGAGACGTTACAACCTGATCAAGTACGTGATGGAAAAGTCGAAATGCTCAAACACGGGCTGATTCATTCGGTACAACATACTCAAGACGTCTTGTCAAACCCTGTTACCAAGCCGCCCTCAGGTGAAATTGTACTGGACAGTGTCCAAATCAAGCACCACTTTGTACAGAATGATATGCTGGATAATGGAAAAAGAAGATGCCTCAACTTTGGGCATACTTTTGGTCACGCGATCGAGTCGTTTTTCTTAGCGGAGAATAATCCCATCAGCCATGGTTGCGCCATCGCCTGGGGTATTCAACTTGAGTTGGCCTACAGTAAACTGTACTACAAGCAAGCCATTGCCGGGACTGAAGATGCTATGGACTTTTTGCAAAGTGCCTTTCCTCCAATTCCTCATTTTGCCTTCGAAGAGTTAATGCATCACATGAGGGATGATAAAAAGAATAGAGCGCAGAAGATTTTAGGGGTTGTCCTACGCGGAATTGCTGACCCACACTTTGACATAGAATATGAGGTGGGACCGATTAAAAAAATATGGGAGGATGTCCAACGCCCATAAATCCGTCACACTACCCTCTTCCAAGAGCATCAGCAACCGTTTGCTTTTGCTTAATAAACTCCACGGAGGACCCTTAACACTTTCGAATTTATCCAAAGCAGAGGATACAATCTATTTGGATAATGTGCTCAACAAGCAACAAGTAAATCGTTACGTGGGGGAAGGAGGAACGAGTCTCCGATTTGCCATGACCTATTTTTCAAGTCAAAAAAGAACTACCGACATCTATGCGGCACCAAGGCTGTTGCAAAGACCCCATGAAACGCTATGGAACGCGCTACGCGCAATGGGTGCTGATATAGAAGAATTAAGCAATGAGAAGGGTCAAGGTTATCGCATTGCAGGAACAGATTATCAAATGACCACACCTGCTGGTCGTACGCAGCATATAGATGTTAATACGAGCAGCCAGTTTATTACCGCATTATTACTTCTTGGATCGTCCATTAAAGAGGGAATGATTCTTCGCTTTACCGAAGGCCAAATGGTATCAAAACCTTATGTATCCCTTACCATCGATCTAATGCGTCAACTTGGCTTATCCGTTAACGAGAGTCCGAACCAACTATCTGTTATCCAACAGGACTTGACACCACAAAAAATACAGGTAGAAGATGATTGGAGCAGTGTTTATGCATTTTTAGGAGGGGCACTCTTGACCAAAAGCGCACTGTCTGTAAATGGACTCAAAAGAGATGATATACAGGGAGATCGAAGGCTCTTGGATGTATACCATGCCATGGGCTTACAGTATGAATTTACCACTTTAGGCTTACGAATCCATCCAAGTGATTTTCAGTCACCACCAGATTTAGTAATCGATATGCTTGATTATCCAGATCAAATCGTGAATCTAGTTGTCTTGTTATCCGCATTTAAGTGCCAAGGAACTATTACCGGAATAAATACCTTGTATCATAAAGAATCAAATCGTGTAGAAGCCCTTCGAGTAAATCTTGAAAAATTTGGCGTATCACTGACTTCCAATGACTCAAAACTGCACTTTGATGCGACAGGATTTGCACCGCCAGACGAAGTAACAATTGACACCTGTAACGACCATAGGATTGCCATGGCATTTGCTCAGCTCTCCATGCAATCAGCACTTACTTTTAAGGACGCGCAATGTGTAAAGAAATCGTTCCCGGATTTCTGGAATCAGTGGCTATCGGTATTTCCTGAGTCGCGCATCGAAGTAAAATGAGCGAGGATTATTCCTGTCGCCATAGCAGCATTCAGTGACTCAGCTTCTGACTTTTTGGATGCACCTCTTGGAATAGTAATGGAGGTATAATGAACTGACTTACGTGTAGAAGGATGAATCCCATTACCCTCATTACCCATTACGAGAACCAACGGACGTAAACCCAATGGAGAATCTAGCTGAGTAGTGAGCTCAGGACTGGTAAACGAAAGCCCCTCAAGGTCGGCAAAGAAAACATGACGACCGTCAAACAAATCCCTCCAATCCTCGCGAGTTTGTTGACAAACTGAAACTCGGCTAAGGGAACCCATACTCGCTTGAACCACCTTAGGGTTAAACACATCCACACATCCTTCACTAAGTATAAGATGATGACACCCAAACCAATCCATCGTTCGAATTATTGTCCCTAGATTTCCTGGATCTTGCAGTTGATCAAGTGCCACCCATATCCTAGAAGAGGCAGGTAAATCACTTTGTTTACGCTGAAAAACTGCAAGATGATCAGAAGCAGATGACAGTGCAGAGATGGTTTTCATCGTTTTGTGGTCAGTGACATGTACTTCCCCAGGAAAGCCATCAATAGGTTGGCTAGAATCCTGTACAACATATTGCAAACAGCACCAGCCTTCCTTAACAAATTCTTCTATAGACTTTCGCCCTTCAACAAGGAAAGCGTTATGTTTATCTCGGTACTTCTTTGAGTGAAGCGAGCGGATTTGTTTGACTTGAGAAAGACTTAAAATGGGCATGACAGGTTCTAAAGTAAGACGAAATAAAAAGTTTACATGGAGGGTGATACATATTTTGCTCTTAACCATTACCATGGCCGCGATGTTTTCGTCCTGTTCTATGAGAAGAAACCTCAGCGAAGGCGAGTACCTCGTATGGAAAAACAAGATTGTCGTAGAAGAAAACAAAGGCCTTAACGAAGGCTTACCCCAACAAGAGTTATTAAGCGATATTCCCTTTCAGCAACCCAACCGACGTTTGCTTGGTGTATGGGCTTTGCGCGCTTGGTTCCAACGGGAAGTACGAGGAGATGGCACAGAAATTCAGGGCAAAAGCTTACGTTCTTGGATAAAGCGGTCAATTGGAGAAGTACCGGTCATTCTTGATCCAACACTAACTGAAAGGACGTCCTTAGCTTTTCAGCAGTATATGTATAATGCAGGTTTTTTGGACAACTCCATTGAGGTTAAAACAGACACCATGGGCAAACGCGCGAAGGTGACCTATATCCTCAAGCCTAATGAGCCCTACTACATTGGCAATGTCGAAATCAATGCAAACAACCCCATACTTGACTCTATTATTCGAAGGCATCAAAGAGACTCTAAAGTGCTACCAGGAGCAAGGTTCAGCATCGATGAATTAGACCAGGAAAGAAGGCGGTTGTCCAACATTTTTCGTGATGAAGGTTTTTACGCCTTTAGTCCAGATTATATTCGCTTTACACTTGACAGCTTCAGCGATGTTTCTTCCATCAACCTTGAGTTGCAAATTACTAATCAGGTCAATGGTGAAGGACATGCAATTTGGACGGTTGATTCAATTGAGGTATATCCAGACTATAGAGTGCAACAACGGAGCGATACCGCGGTAAGCCACCAGAGAAACTACCAAGGACTTTCCATTTTTTGGAATGGCAAACTCCGTTATCGACCCATGCTCCTTCGACAAGCAGTATTTTATGATTCCGGAGATAGGTTTAAAGCATCTTTATATGACCCAACAGTTCAACGATTTGCGTCCTATGGAACATTCCGATTTATCGATTTGAAGTTTAATGTACTTGATACCGCAAAGCACAAACTAATTGGCCGAGTCTACCTCACCGAAGGAAAACACCAATCGCTTGACTTGGATATTGAGATCAATCACAGGATCGAACCAGGTTTATCAGGGGTATCAACCAGTGTAGGATATACCAATCGAAACCTCTTTCGACTTGCCGATATTTTTCAGATTAAAAATATAGCGGGTGTGGATGCGGAATTCGGCCGAATTGATGGCGCACTGAATAATGCTGATTTTGTCATTGATATAAGCGAAGCCTTCCCTAAAGCCATTTTGCCCTTTGCAATTAAGCCACTTAATCGCAGTACCAGAATACGCACTACCTTCTCAACTCGCTATAAATTTGAGCAACGATTCCGATTCTATCGACTGCATACAATCAGTGCATCTGTTGCTTATGAATGGAGTAAGAATAAGAAGATACTACATACTTTAAGACCTATTCAATTGAATGTCTTTTATCTGCCCGATGCGTTTAGAACTGCAGACTTTGAAGACAAACTCCTTCAATTTCCTTCATTGGCAAGAAGTTTTCAGGAATCACTTATCGCAGGGTCGAACTACACATTTCTTTGGACAGGCATCCCTCGAAACAATAAACTCAACATAGAAAGTTTTCGATTTGATGCCCAGATGGCAGGAAATCTTGTAAGCGGCTTTACACGAATCATCCAAGGGAAAAGAGAACGCGGAGATTATACCATTTTTGGCCGCCCCTATGCCCAATATCTGCGTTTTGAAGTCGAAGGAAAATATGCTAGAGGGATTGGCAGAACCAAAGCACAACTGGCCTCAAGAGCCCTAATAGGTGTTGGTATACCTTTTGGAAACAGCTCAATCATTCCATTTATCAGTCAGTTTTATGTGGGAGGTGCTAATAGTATTCGTGCATTTAAGTTGCGCTCCATTGGACCGGGAACATACAGTGACTCGCTCACGCTAACAGATCCAACCTACTTCTTTGATCAATCAGGAGATGTAAAACTTGAAGCCAATATCGAATTACGTTGGTCAATGAATTCATGGATTAAATGGGCTCTTTTTTATGATTTAGGCAATGTGTGGTTGTATAACAGAGATGAGGCTCGTCCAGGGGGTCAGTTTAACAAGGACTTCTACCGAGGCATAGCCATGGGATGGGGAGGCGGTATTCGGCTTGACTTTGAATACTTTGTAATCCGTCTTGACGTAGGGCTTCCGGTACATGACCCTCGATATGACCAAGGAGAGCGCTGGCGTGTTGGAACCTATCAATGGCGCAATCGTGCCTGGAGACAACAAAACCTAGTGTATAACCTTGCAATAGGCTATCCATTTTAATACAAATTCCAGAGAAAACTGCCTTTTTGTCATCTTTTGTTTGAAGAAACTGCCTTTTTGTCATCTTTTTATTTCGATAACTACCACTTTGTCTTGCTTTAATGAATTGGAACATGGTTTGCCCTGTGCATTGCATATTTCATAATCATTAAATCATATCTATGTTTTTAACACACACAAAACCCTATTATCAAAGGAAGGCTGATCTTAAAAAAGTTAACCGACTGTTTTATGACGATTTCCTTTCACCCAGCTTCTTGTTCAACGAGAGCTTTCATAAAGAAGGATCAGTTCACAGCCAAATTGATGAAGAAGAAGACGCTTGGTACATCCGCCTTGCGCTTCCGGGATTGAATAATAAATCAATATCCCTCGCGTTAGAAGAGGGCGTATTAGTTGTTCAATACGAGAAAGATGACCAACAGGAGAAGGCCGAATGCGGATTTGCTTCATCCTTTACCAAACGTTTCAAGCTAAATAAAGAAATTGAGCTTGACGAGGTAAAAGCAAAAATGAATCATGGCCTTCTCACCATCACATTACCTAAAAAGAAGGTGAAAAAAGCAGAACGGAAAGAGATCCATATTACCAGCTAATACCGAATCTATTCTAGATTATTTGTTTCAAAAAAAAAGCCCATCCAATTGGATGGGCTTTCTTATCTGAGCAGGTTCCTTATTTCGAACCGCAACTCTTTTTAGTCCCTTTGCAACATGCAGGCAACGCCTCATAGCTTTCTGGATTAGCCGCCACTTCATTGGCACTGTAACCCGCCATAGAAACAGCATTTTTGATATCATCTGCAGAAACCTTCTTATCCTTATACTCTACCGTTAAAGAACCGTTAGTAAGGTCAACCGTTGCTGTCTTGATACCTGGAAGTTCATTAACTGCCGCCTCAATACGCGTCTTACAACCACCACATACGGCAGATGTCTTAAGAACCAGTGTTTCTGTACCTCCTGCAGCAAAAACGGTTACCGCAAGAAAAAGGGTGAATCCCAAAGAAAGAATGTTTTTCATTGTTTAAAATTTTTATAAAAATAAGAAATGTGGCGAAGGATTTTATTCAACTTGGGTTAATGCTTGGTAAAAAGTCTAGTAAGCTTATCAGAACTTCCACCTGACAGGACGACTAAATATGTTCCCCTCTCCAAAAATGAAATGTCTACTGAAACTTCTTCACCACTGAAAAAGCCAGAAAGCCTATGAAGAGTTCTTCCCTGAAAATCAAGGATCTTAATCTCTGCATTCTTTGATGAAATCCCAGAAAGCGTCAAATGAGAATAAGCAGGATTAGGATACAACGTGAAATCACCCTCGAATTTGCTGTTTAAAAGGCTTAAGATCTGCGAAGAGTCGGTTACTGTAGTCGAATACAAACTCAATCCTCCTCGACGGTTTCCATAGAGAATATCCATAAATCCATCATTGTTAATGTCATAGGCAAATGGAGTCGCTTCTGCCCCAACATCGATTCCGCCCCATTGCTCTGCCTCTATGGCAAAGCTCCCTGTAAACAAGCTATCCGAATCCAGCGCATACGCAGTTGTCTTACCCGAACTACCTCCAACCAATAACAAGACCTCTCCATTACGCTCTATGAAATAGGGAGATGCATTACCTATAAGAAAGCCAGCATCTGAAACACTGATGCCCCCGAAATTGCTGTTCAAAGAATCGGACTGAAACGGAGAAGGATTCAAGGGATTTACGTTAGGATAAAAATCAACTTGCCCGAGGTACTCCTTACCAACAACTAAATCAAGATCACCATCGTCATCTGCGTCATACAAGGTTGGATGTGATGAATTCCCCACGTCAATCCCGCAATAAAACGTCGTATCAAAGACAAAACTCCCCATTGCATTGCGTTCAAAATGAATTAACCTCCCTTCGCTATTACCCAAAAGCATATCATCCAACCCATCGTTATCAATATCGCCAAAACATGGGCGATAACGGAAATAGCCCAGCAACGAAAGCCCGAGCCAATCATCAGATTCTAGTGTAAATGCTGGACTAGTCGCACTTCCTGTATTTCTATAATAGGCAATTTGACCGTTTGACTCGTCCCCGATAGCGCGATAGATTGACGATCCCGACAAAAGCAAATCTTGCAATCCATCTTCATCTACATCATAGAATACCCCATAACTGTTGCTTCCTAAATCAAGGGTAGTTTCTATTAGAAAATCCTGCTGATCAAATACAAAATTCGGCGTTGTATTTTCTTCGAAGCGATATAGCCAAGCATTGTTTACATTGAAATACCTAGAGTTTCCATTGGGTGAAACCACAAGATCCTCTACGCCATTCATGTCGACATCAATAGCATAAGCCGCAGGAAAAATCGGTATATCAACTGACAGACTATTCGACGGAAACGTGTAGTCAACATTAATCATACTATCTACTCCCCCACCAATGTTTTCTAAGTAGGTCAAGCCACGAGATGAGATATCCCCTAGCACTAAGTCGAGATCACCGTCGCCATCACCATCAAAGGCCAATTCAGTAGACCCGGCATGCTTGGGGCCAGCACTTTTACCATCACAAGCAAAGGCCAACTGAATATTGTTATCTGTTTCGCTTTCCTTGAAATCACCCCAACATGGGTCTTCCTGGATAAACAGCAAGCTATCCCCGGCATAGCCTAGTTCAGCACTTAAATTTTTATACAAGGGCAAGGTCGTACCAATGACTTCAAAGGATAAGATATCCATATCACCATCACCGTCCATATCTCCTATATGAGGTATGTCAATACTTCGATTGTAGATGTTTGAATTGCCAAATCCAGTATTGTACTCTATGAGATTAGATTCAATAGAAAAGGAGGTATAAAGACCCTCATTCGATCCGCGATATAGACGAATACCCCCAGTAGTATGCGTAAAAATGTCTGCAATTCCATCTCCGTTGTAATCTCGCAACAAAGCAAAAGACCGACAAGCGGGCATTTTCAAGGCCAACTCAGGCCTAGCGACCCATGCATCATTCTCCCATGAAAAAATCAGCCAGGAATCGCCGGCTCGATCAAAAACAGCAAGCTCTTCGATTCCATCTTGATTCAAATCACCCATCGACCACTGAGGCAAGTCAAATCCCCCTGTCCATGGATTGGATAGCACTTCCGTATTAGAAACCGCCGGCAACGTATAGGGATACAACTGCACTTGTGCCGTTGCACTACATATCGTGCACAAGAATAGCCAGGCACAAAAAATAAACGGAGGGCTTTTTCTATCTTGTCTCATCATGAGCCAAACAAATTTTTTGACGTCGAAGTTGAGGCACTTCGCATCTTTTACACAAGGTAGTCTGATTTTTCTACTTTCTATTTGCCCCGCATTTTTATTGGCCAACGACCAGGAAATCATTCCAGACCAAAAGATTCCTGTTGAGATGATTATGCTTGATTTGAGCGATGCTCAAGTAAGCCTAGTTCTAGAAGGTGCAAGCACCAATGCACCCACCTATCACGCAGCCAAAAGCAATGATTTGCCGTTTGGATTGCTATCCATTCCCTTAGACAATGGCAGTCGATTCCGTTTGATTCCGGCCTGGCTCTCCGTCCTGCCTCCCTTGCTCGCCATCTTGTTGGCACTATGGATACGAGAGGTTTATACCTCCTTGTTTCTTGGATCCTTCCTTGGATCCTTTCTTCTCACAGGTCTTGATATAACGGCCTTACCCATGGCCTTTTTTCGAATCATTGACACCTACCTGTTAGAAGCTATAGCTTCGAGCAATGGCGAGGGAGGTGTTGATACCTCGCACCTATCCATTATCGTCTTTAGCCTTCTTATCGGAGGGCTCGTTGGCATTATCTCCAAGAATGGAGGTATGATGGCCATTGTTCACCGCATAGCACGTGTTGCAAAAACCGCAAAATCAGCCCTAATCTCCACTTGGCTTATGGGACTCGCGATTTTCTTTGATGACTACTCCAATACCTTGGTGGTGGGTTCAACCATGCGCCCGTTAGCCGATAAACTAAAGATTTCTCGGGCAAAACTTGCCTACGTTGTCGATAGCACAGCAGCCCCAGTTGCAGCCATAGGCCTTGTAACAACTTGGATCGGCATGCAGCTTAGTGAGATTGGAAAGGGAATTGAAATGCAGGACTACGTAACGATTGGGGCCAGCCCATACAGTCTCTTTTTATCGTCTCTTCAATATGCTTTGTATCCTATGTTAACCTTGTTTTTTGTTGGCCTAGTAATCTTTACCAATCGCGGCTTTGGCCCAATGCATAAGGAAGATGCGCTTGCCCAAACTAAAGAATACAAAGGAAGTGATACTGTAGATTCCAAAGACCATACAGCGAGCAAACCTTATTTAGCGCTCATTCCTTTGCTCATGCTTGTTGGAGGAGTCGTTTTTGGAATCATCTTTACAGGGAGTCGCGGTGAAGCCTCCAATCTTATGGAGGTTGTGGGAGCAAGTGATAGTTATCTCGCTTTGCTTTGGGGAAGTTTACTCTCAGTAACGACAGCTATTGCCATAAATCTTTTTAGCCGAGTAAGAAATCTTCATAACACAGTAGAAGATTTTATAGAAGGGATATCCTCCATGATGACTGGAGTCCTTGTATTAGTCTTTGCTTGGATGCTTGCAGTGACCATTGACCACTTGCAAACGGCAGCCTTTCTAAGTGATCTTATTCCTTCGTCTACGCCGGTTGAATGGATGCCCGCAGTAGTATTTATCCTTGCCGCCTTGGTGAGTTTCTCTACTGGGTCAAGTTGGTCTACCATGGCCATTTTATACCCACTTTGCATTCCTGTTGTATTGAGCCTAGCAACAGATGGTGGAGCAAATACCGACCCAGCAGTCTATATGCCAGTATTACTACAAATAATCTCAGTGGTTTTATGCGCCTCTGTTATGGGAGACCACTGTTCGCCAATATCTGATACGACGGTGATGTCATCGATGGCGACCCAATGTGATCATGTCACCCACGTTCGAACCCAACTTCCCTATGCACTGCTCGTTGGTGGTGTAAGCTTCTTTTGTGGATGCGTCCTTTATGCCTTTGGAAGTCCTTGGTACGTTAATTTTATCTTGGGATTCGGGCTGCTAACAGGACTATTTTTCCTCTTGAGCAAACCCAACGAATCATAATAAAAAAGCCCCTAGAAAAGGGGCTTTAAATGTTGGTCCACTAGGGCTCGAACCTAGACTCTTCTGAACCAAAATCAGACGTGTTGCCAGTTACACCATGGACCAAGGCTAAGCAATTTTTGCTTTAACGGACATCAAAGATAAGGTCATTCTCAGTTATATGCAACGTAAAATGCAATCTCATCATGCAATTTATGTAAAATGACGCCTAGGAAACGCTCAATCTTCGTATCTTCGCACCTCTCTAAAGAAGAATCATGAATCGATTTTTAAAAGGATATCAAAACCAAAACAATCTTATTGGCTGGGTAATCTTTGCCTTTGCCTTAGCAATATACGCCATGACGATGGAACAAACTGCAAGCCTCTGGGACTGCGGAGAGTTTATTGCAGGCGCCTATAAACTTGAAGTAGTGCACGCCCCAGGCGCTCCGCTTCATGCGCTTTTAGGTAAAATTTTCTCCCTCCTATCCTTCGGTGATGTCACTAAGGTGGCCCTATGGGTAAACTTTCTCAGTGCTGCGAGTACGGCATTTGCGGTGTTGTTCTGTTTTTGGACCACAACGTTTTTTGCTCGTCAATATTTAGGATTAGCAGGCGATGACCTTTCAACCAGTGACAAACTAAAGGTTTTTGGCGCAGGTTTAGTTGCTGCCTTATCATGTACATTCCTCGATTCATTATGGTTTTCAGCCGTTGAAGGTGAGGTATATGCCCTCGCAATGTTCTTTATGACTATTATCATTTGGGGAGCTACTCGCTGGTATCGCGCAGAAGGACCGCTTGCCGATCGATGGTTGATTTTCATTGCCTTTATGGTTGGGCTTTCTATGGGGGCTCACTTACTCTCGATGCTTGCTATCCCATTCGTAGGCATGATGGTCTATGCACGTCACAATGAATTTTCTTGGCAATCCTTCCTTATTGCTGTGGCTGTCTCTTTCGGTGTATTGGTCTTTGTTCTCCAAGGAATTTTCACAGGAATCGTAAACATCTTTGCACAATTTGACTACCTCTTTGTCAACGGATTTGAACTAGGAAAGGGCATGGGTGTATGGTTTGCAGTCATCGCACTCTTCAGCGCATTAATCTTATTCCTTCTCTCCTTTCATGATGCGCAGAAAGCCAAAGTCTTTCGTCAAGTCGCGGCATTCTTAGTGGTTGTTCTCATGCTTGGTTCTGTGCTGTATGACCAAGACAATGGAGGCTTAGGTGGCAGAGCTCTACGTTTCTTCTGCATGTCTGCTATGGCCTTTGCCATTTTACGAGCTGACAACTTTGCAGCATTGGCCTACCGTGCGACCCTTGGGATTATGTTTCTAATCATAGGGTATTCATCCTACACTATGGTACCCATTCGTGCCAATGCACAAGTCCCAATTAATATGAATAAGCCCACGGATGCATTTACCATGCATTACTACCTAAATCGTGAGCAGTTTGGGAAGCGCCCAATCTTTGAAGGCCCCGACTACAATGTCACTGATTTTGACGTGATGGGTCAGGAAGAAGTTGGAGGATATTATGCCTACAATCCAGAAAGCAAGACCTACGAGAAAACGCAAACTAAAAGAGAATATCAATTCAAAGAAGAGGCAAAGCACTTCTTCCCTCGTCTAGGGTTTACAAAGTTCAACCAGCTCGACGCGAGAAAACGTCAAGCCTATCGCTCTTGGTTAAGCCCGAGCTATAATGTAATCAATTTACAAAATGGGCAAGTGGTGCAATCATTTGGCCCCGAGGAACTCAATCAAGCCACAGCCAAAGCACAAGAGAGCCAGTACTACGCTGTAAAAGACAACATTACACTTGGCGATAACTTCAAATTCTTCTTGCAGTATCAGGTGGGTTACATGTATATGCGTTATTTCTTGTGGAACTTCGCTGGAAGAACCAATGATCTCCAAGGCACCTATGCTAATGAACACGGTCGCTGGCAGTCTGGTATTTCTTTCATTGACAATTTTGGTGCATGGAATGGCAACCACAACTGGACGAATACAGACTTACCTAGTCACAGAGCGAATAACAAGGCAAACAATAAGTTTTATCTGATTCCATTTGTCTTAGGAATCATTGGCCTGGTATATAGCTATCGCAAGAATCAAGTCTTAGCTATTGCGATTTCAGCAATGTTCTTAATTACAGGTCTTGTCTTTATCATTTACATTAACCAGCCTCCTGTTGAGCCACGTGAGCGTGATTATGTCTTGGTAGGTTCTCTGTTTGCCTTTTGTATTTGGATGGGACTTGCCGTGCTTCAACTTATTGAATGGCTATCAAGAGGAGCAAAGAAAGTTACTTGGGAGCCTGTGCTCGCCATTTTCATTGGTCTTTTAGCTCCTGCGTTAATGGGAAGCCAAGGATACGATGACCACGACCGATCTGGGCGAACGACAACAATTGACTTTGCATCGAATTATTTAAAGTCTCTTGAAAAAGATGCTATCATCTTCACTTTTGGTGATAATGACACCTATCCACTTTGGTATGCCCAAGAAGTCGAGGGCGTGAGACCTGATGTGCGGATTATTAACTTGAGTCTGTTAATGCAGGATACCTATTACGACAACCTTCGTCGCAAAATGAATGAGAGCGCCCCACTCAATGTTAGCTTAACCATGAATGATATGCATAGTGAGCAGCTCTCAAGATCACTTAGTTTACCGGCTAGCAACCCAAATTCATTTTTTGGCAAGCTGAAGAATTTCGGTCGTTCAGCAAACGGAGGGTTACTATTCCCTATTGATTCGGCTATTGATACAACGATTTGGGGTGACTATGCTCCCTACTATGATTTGATAAGTGACACCATGAGGGTCCAGTTGAGTGATCCAAATGATCCTACGAGTTATATACTTTCTGATCTGATTGCTGGTAACATCAATGACCGACCAATTTATTTTGCGATTACTGTTCCAAGAGATTACTACAGTGATTATCAGAGAAACTTAAGTTTGGAGGGCTTAGCCTATCGCATTACACCATTCGAATTTGCAAGTGCTAATACGATTCCAAATCCAGATCTGTTATTTGATAATTTGATGAATAAGTTTGCCTTTGGTGGCCTTAAGCAAAATCCTGACATGCTACTCGATGAAAATGTACATCGTCAGTTTATCACGCTGGTCAATATATATACAATGGCTATTGAAACGCTAAGTGCAAAAAATCCTGAAAAGGCTAAAGAACTTGCCACTTCATTTATGAAGGAGTTGCCGATTGAGGCCCTTGGCGGATATAGTAATATTAGTTACTTCAGTGTGCCTCGAATGCTATACGGTTTAGATATGAATAAAGAAGCTGATCAAGTCATGGCATTCTTGACTAAGTACGCCGATGAAGAGCTTGGATATCTCAGTACCGTAGTTAAAGACGATGACACGGAAAAAAACATCACGGACCGATACACTAATGACCTTTTAGGTTATATGAATCAAACCCTCGGCTTTGCCTTAGAAGAAAACACAGGGAATGATGGAGTGGCTACATTGTCAATTGATTCCGCAGCAGAAAGTGCTGTCAGCGCAATGTTTAACGTATTAACAAGCCATGTTACGGCAAGCGAACTTGTTCAACAGGAAGATGGGAATCTGACCTATTCTAAGCTTGCCATTGCATTAGGCGACACAAGCTTGATGAATGCCATGCAAAGTGCTAGAGAAGCTGAAAAGCTTTCATTAGAGGAAGAGTTAAAACCTTACAATGATGCGCTAGAAGGATTCAACGACCAGCTTCAAAATGCATTGGCCAATGCTAGAAGTGAAGAGGAGTCTGCTCAAATTCAAACGCAATTCTCTCAGTACTATCAGCAGATCAGTCAACAGATGAGCCCGATGCAATCCAAAGTAAATGCTATCAACCAATTTGAGGCGACTTACAGCGCACCACCGGCAGTGAGTTTGGATACCACACCTGCTGAGGTAGACACCACCGGTCAAGTTATTGAGAGCCCTATGACGGTGGAAATTCCCCAGCCATAGTTTTGGATTCAAGGGATAATCACCCTATTAATGGGCTTCACTGTCCTTTGAGTGAAAGGGAGTGCAAGAAATCATGTTGGGAGGAATCTTTTGAGCTTCCCGATGGAAGGACAACTTGTTTCTGTGAAGACAGCGATTTATTATGGGCAAATGGCAAGGATGCGCGTGAAGCCACCTTCCCAATTCAAGCGTCTACTGAATACAGATTATTTGACCAATGGCTCGCAAAGAAGCTTTCTTGGGATAAAGATGATACAACCCATTTAGATTACGTATCCCCTGAAAAGACAACTACTGCATGCGCCACGATCTACAACAGTCTAAGTCATAGTATAGATCCAGTCTCGCTGATACGTTCAATTGATAACAATACAGGAATCAGACAGTTAATCATATTATTTCACAATGCTGCCTCACGGGAAGCCATTCACTGCGGACCACATTGGCCTGTTTGGCAGCAAAAGGCGAACTATTTCTTTAGCCCAAAGGCTATAGAAGAACTTATGAATGATACTTCTTTCAAACTAGAAGAGGCCCATCCTGTGGAATACCTTATGCATAAGAATACAATTGCCTCCAAGAAATCAAGCCACCCTAGAACCGCATTTTGGAGAGGACCTGTGCGTAGCTTGATCCATCGCATCGGCGGACGATTGAATACGCATGATGCAGGACATATTGTTTATCTTTTCCGTCGGGATGCTTAACCTCAAGTCTTTGCCATGACGAAAAAGGAAATCATATTTGGACGTAAACCGATTTTGGAAGCACTGCAAGATGGTATTGACTTTGACAAGATTCTGTACAATGCTAAATCGATTGGGCCTGAAATGGATGCCATCATACGAACAGCAAAGAGCCAAAGTGTTAGCGTAATCTCAGTACCCCGTGTAAAGATTGAACGTCTGCTCTGGCCTATGTATGGCAAGCAAAACATCAACCATCAAGGAGTGCTTGGCATTAAAAGTCCAGTGCAGTTTTTTAAGGCACAAGACCTACTTGATAAGTGTTATGATGAGGGGCGCGTACCCCTATTTCTTGTATTGGATGGCGTGACAGACACTCGAAACTTCGGCGCAATCGTGCGCTCAGCTGAATGCTTTGGAGTGGATGGGCTCATTGTACCCCATAGAGGGAGTGCCGCCATCGATGCCTTTGCTGTTAAATCAAGTGCAGGAGCTATCCATAATCTTCCCATATGTAAAATGGACTGGGAAGAGACCAAACGATTTCTACAAGGAAACGGCATTGCACTTGCAGGAGCCAGCATTGACACAGAAACCTTTATTCAGGATATAGATATGACGATTCCCCTAGCAATTGTCATGGGGTCTGAAGGAAGTGGTCTCTCGGATAACGTACGCAAGCATTGTCAGCATCTCTTTCAGATTCCGATGGTAGGCCAAACTGAATCGCTTAACGTCTCGGTATCCGCTGGTATTTCCCTTTATGAAGTACTTCGGCAGCGACTTATGCAAATGGAGTAAATACTCAAGGAGATTTGCCGGATAATAATTATCCAATACAAGTTTGAAAAGTAAGTAAGATCTTCCCCGAAGGGAGGCGGGATGTGGTGGGCCATACCCAGGCAAGTCAACTTCTATACAATAAAAAAGCCCCTTTTCAGGGGCTTAATTCTATATCCTTTATTCAAAGGACTGTAGTAGTAAACTTACTGTTTTGTACCAGTGAAAGTACCTCCACCAGATACTACTCCTGAAAGAGTAACATCAGCAGTCAAAGTATTCCCTGAAACATTTCCAGTACCTGAAACAAAAACACCAGGAATTGGAACTCCAGATGCTTCTTGGTTTGCTACGTCGATTGAAGTAGTACCATCTGCATTTTCAACATATGTTGCATTAACAGAAACAGTAACTGAAACAGGAAGTGTTTCAGAAAGTGGTGGAAGCGTTACATCAAGAATTGCTTCACCTGAATTAGCGCCTGCAGTTAATGTAGCAGAAGCTGTTGAATCGAGTTGGGTAGTGTCCGTACCAAGAACTGCGAATCCAGAAAAATTTCCAGGATAAGTTCCTGTCCAAGTAGCTGCTGGAGGAGGAGTAGTTCCACCACCATCATCTTCGCCACAAGCAATAAGACCGAAAGTTAGCCCAACAAGAGCAAGAGATAGATAAAATACGTTTTTCATGTGTTTAATTTATGTTATGAATATACGAAGGTCATGTTTTAAGTTGATTACCGATTAATCTGAATTGGATGTATTCCTCGACCATAATCTGTGGAT
>JAYYPZ010000037.1:0-7588 GCA_036128775.1 Bacteroidota bacterium | reverse complement strand
CACGAAAATAGACCATCACCCCCTTTATCCACATGAAAGATATACACCACTAAAATGGAGATGTAAACAATAGTAAATTTATCCAATGCATAAACTACTTTTTTTACTAATGATAGGCCACGTTGCCATTGCGCAAGTGCCATTATCTGTAATGAGTTATAATATTCGATACGACAACCCGGATGATGGTATACATTCATGGGCCAATAGAGAAATGCATGTAGGTGACTTATTGGATTATTACCATGCCGACATCATCGGCCTGCAGGAAGCGTTATCCAATCAATATGATGGACTCAAAGAAATTCTAATCAGCTATAATTCCTATGGACTTGGTCGGGAGGATGGCGACGTAGACGGAGAGTTTTGCCCGATATTTTGGAACAGAAGTCGTTTCGACCTAGAAGGTAAAGGCACGATTTGGCTCAACGAATCAGGAAAAATTGGAAAAAAAGGATGGGATGCTGCCACAACACGCATTGCTTCATGGGTAAAGCTCTATGACTTGGATCGAGAGAAAATGGTTGTTGTAATTAATACGCACTTTGACCATAAAGGCGGAGAAGCCCGAATAGAATCAGCTAAGAAGATTAACGAGTTGATTGAAAGCCGTTCATGGAAGGAAGTCATTCTTATGGGTGATCTAAACTGCAGTCCATATTCTGAACCGATTGAAGAACTTGAAACAAATCTCCAACGAGCTAATGATTTATCATCCTATGTTCCCTACGGAAAAACATTTACCTACAGTGGCTTCGAAGTAGAAAACCCTCCTGGTGAGGAGATTGATCATGTTTTTGTCAGCGATGGATTTAGCGTGGTTAAAATGAGAAATATCGGGGACAGCCGAGATGGAGCCTATCCCTCAGATCACTTGCCCGTGCATGTACATCTCACTTGGTAGTTTATCGCCGACGTTTAAAATCTCCACGTTTCCATGCCTCGATGAACTGAGCCCATGCGAAGACATTAAATATATTTTGCGGAGGTGCCTGGCCTGCCCAGTAATATTTCTGCGCTTCGGCCCGTAGATACCGGTCAGCATTCTCTTGCGCATCCATTGGAAGCGCCTCGGCCATTTCCTGAAGATATTCTCGCTCCATATTTCTTAAGAATCGATCGACGTCACTTTCAGCAAGCTCTAAGTCTAAAAATGCCGCCCGAAACATCTCCCGTGTGGGCCATGGATAAATTATTACAGAGTCTAAATAGGCGTAGTCTTCCGTCATCAACTTGACAATGGAGTATTTATTGGAGTTTAGCGCACTTGGAATAATGTACCGATCATCCTCAAAGCCAAAACAAGAGAACATAACCGTATCGCCTGCTGCCGCAGCAAAGGAAAAGTAACCATCTGCATTGGAATAAGACCCTCTATTCTTTCCTTCGACTCGAATATTTACAAAGGGAATTCCTACTAAACTATCGGGAGTTACAACATACCCAGAGAACTGCACAACCTTTGCGCTGTCTTGAGCATTAGCTGATAAAGGGGTCATTAACCATGCAAAAAACAACATAAGCAAACCCTGCCTTACCAACCTAAATTTTCTTCCTATACACATGTAATGCACATTTAGCAAAAACCTGACCAATTTCTCGAATAAAAGGTTTTTATGCTCTCTAAATTTACAGTATGCAGAAGGATTTGTTTTTGAACCGACATATAGGCCCCAATTCGGAGACTGAACAAAAGATGCTGGACAGTCTAAGCATGGATTCGTTAGAACAATTGATCGATGAAACCGTCCCTGAATCTATCAGATTAAATCAACCGTTAAAAGTCCCGCCCGCGATATCTGAGCAAGAATATGCAAAACATATTCAAGAGCTAGCGAATAACAATAAACCGTTTAGGAGCTTTATTGGCCAAGGATATTATTCGACCTATACACCTGCAGTAATTCAGCGAAATGTATTTGAAAATCCAGGTTGGTATACGCAATACACGCCCTACCAAGCAGAAATTGCACAAGGCAGACTCGAAGCCTTATTGAATTTTCAAACCATGGTATCCTCCCTTACAGGACTACCCATTGCCAATGCAAGCCTCTTGGATGAAGGTAGTGCAGCAGCCGAAGCCATGATTATGGGCTTCAATAAAGTATCCAGAAAAGCCAAAAACAAGACAAAGTTCTTCGTGGATGCCAACACCTTAAGTCAAACGATTGACGTATTAAAAACCAGGGCCAATCCTCTAGGTATTGAGCTGATTATTGATTCTGTTAAATCCTTTTCCGATGACGAAGATGTTTTCGGAATGCTCCTATCCTACCCTAATGCTCAAGGAGACATACATGATTGGTCAGATTGGGTAAATGCACGCAAGGAAGCACAAGACTATTTTATGGTCATGGCTACTGATCTTTTAGCCCTCACCCTTCTTAAAAGTCCGGGCAGCATGGGAATTGACTGTGCAATTGGAAACAGCCAACGATTTGGCGTTCCTCTGGGCTATGGAGGACCCCATGCGGCATTTTTTGCCTGCACGGAAGGGTTTAAACGATCCATTCCAGGTCGAATCATTGGAGTATCGAAAGACCGCTATGGCAATACAGCACTCCGGATGGCATTGCAGACTAGAGAACAACATATTCGCCGGGACAAAGCAACAAGCAACATCTGTACAGCCCAGGCGCTGTTAGCTGTTATGGCATCCTGCTACGCGGTCTATCATGGCCCCGAAGGCCTTCAAGGCATTGCACAAAGTATCCATTCAAAAACACAGCGTTTACATGCAGGCCTAAGTCAAGCGGGATATAATGTGTTGAATGATTACTTCTTCGACACCTTGAGCATCGCGCTACCACAGGATAAACTTAGCGCCCTAAAAGCAAGAGCAGAAGCTGATCAAATCAATCTCTTCTACACAGGCACAGAAGTCAGACTATCCTTGGATGAGTGTACGACGGAAGAGGAATTACTGCAATTAGCAAAAATCTTTGAATGCAATATTCCAGAACAACCGCCTAAGCAATTAGACCTTCCTTACCGAAGTGATGATATACTGGATCACGAAGTTTTTCATCAGTATCGATCGGAAACCTCTATGATGCGTTATCTAAAGCGACTGGAAAACAAGGACTTATCCCTTATGCATTCGATGATTGCCCTGGGATCTTGTACAATGAAGCTCAATGCAGCCATTGAGTTGCAAGCCGTATCCTTGCCAGCCTTTAATCAAGTGCACCCCTTTGTGCCGCGCAACCAAGTAAATGGCTATAACCAACTCATTGAGCAGTTAGCTGCTTACTTAAATGAGATTACAGGATTTGATGCTACAAGCTTTCAGCCCAATTCTGGTGCCCAAGGAGAGTATGCAGGCCTTCTTTCAATTCAAGCCTACCATAGAGCGAATGGGCAATCCCATAGAAACATTGTGCTTATCCCTGAGTCTGCCCATGGCACAAACCCTGCATCAGCGGTTATGGCAGGATGTCAAGTTGTGGTTATCCGATGTGCTGATAATGGCGATATTGATCTAGAACATCTTGAAGAACAGGCTATACTCCATTCGGAAAACTTGAGCTCTTTAATGATTACCTATCCTTCCACGCACGGGGTCTTTGAAAGAGGAGTAGAAAAAGCATGTGCTATCATTCATAAACATGGAGGACAAGTCTATATGGACGGAGCCAACATGAACGCCCAAGTAGGTCTAACTAACCCAGCAAAGATCGGTGCTGACGTTTGCCACCTCAACCTGCACAAAACTTTTGCGATTCCCCATGGCGGTGGCGGACCAGGCGTTGGGCCAATCTGTGTGAAAGCGCACTTGGCACCCCATTTACCCGGCCATGTGCACTTCGATGTGGAGGGACAAGAGAGTGCCGTTTCAGCAGCTCCTTTTGGGAGTGCAAGTATTCTATTGATATCCTATGCCTACATCAGACTGCTCGGTCATCATGGACTAACGCGATCAACTGAAATTGCCATTTTAAATGCCAATTATATCAAACATAGATTAGAGCCTCACTACAAGGTGCTGTATACCGATGATATCCATGGTCATGTTGCGCACGAACTCATCATTGACTTTAGGCCTTTCAAAGTACTCGGTATTGAGGTGGAGGATGTTGCCAAACGTTTAATAGATTATGGGTTTCACGCGCCAACTATGTCCTGGCCTGTGGTAGGCACCATGATGATTGAACCAACAGAAAGCGAAACAAAGGAAGAAATTGACGCCTTTTGCGATGCGCTGATTGCTATCAAAAAGGAAATTGATGAGATTGCTTCCGGCACAATGGAGGTTCAACAGTCTATGCTTAAAAATGCGCCACATACCATTGCCGAACTGACTAATGATACCTGGCAACATGTCTACTCACGTCAAGAAGCAGCATGGCCTATGAAGGATTCATCTAGAAAATTTTGGCCAAGTGTTGGTAGAGTAGATAATAGTTTTGGTGATCGAAACTTAGTATGCACCTGCCCTCCTATGCAGGATTATATGAGTGAATCCTAGAGGGAAACATTTATTGACATCGTGCTGCTAGTTTCTTAAGGGGTCTCGACTCGCTTTTCCTGAAGGAATCCTTACTAGAACGCCAATGTACCCTGAAGGAAGCACATAGGAACCTTTGTCGAGTTGCATCACGGATAGGCCGGGGTAATTTCCTATATATTCAGGATTGTCCGACGAGAGGTTATAATATTGAAATCCCATTCCAAACACACTTTCAACTACCGTCCAGCGTTCTTTGTCGGCTTTTCTAAAAAATCCAAACTCGAGATGAAACTGGGTCCTGCGCTGCGTTGAGGAAGTTTGAACTCGTTCTTGAAAAATGAAGTTTGGCCCCCAAATCCACTCCATCTGAGAATTGCTATGCTGTGTATGGGCGATGGATGGACCAAAGAAAACATCAGGACCACTACTTCTTCGCTTAAAGTAATAACGTAATGAAAGCTTTCCTTTTCCTCCCCAATTTTTGTAGTTGTCGGCATACTGCATACTGATGTAGGCGTACAGGGGGTTTGCCAAATGACTAACAAGACCGGCCTCCATGTGTAGGCCCAGTTTAGGGTGTATCTGCACTTCGGACCCGATATTTAAAGAAGGGGCTGTCCAATCCATGATACTCAAAAGGCTCACCTTGGTCGTCCATTTTGGACGCGCTGTTCTCAATGCATAACTATCTTCTGAATCCTTAAAAGTATTCTGTGCTTCAACCTGAAAGCAACCAACTAGTATTATTGCGACAAGCAAGCGCAGGGTATAGTTTCGTAATCTCATAAGGAAAGATTTGACAACTCGGTCAAACTCGTCGGATCGGTGTAATCAAACTGACGAATACCATCAGGGCTTACTACCAAGGCAACATCATTTTGGGCAATGACATCATTGGCTTCAAAGCCCATTTCTCGAGTCAACACCACTGGGTTTGTTCGATCGGTAACATCAAATACTACCAATCCTTGATTCCCATCACATACAAACAATAAGTCTCCATCAACTGAAAGACCTCTTGGATTATTCATCGCAACTTGTGTAATCTGAATAGGGTTTTCCAATGAGGCGATATCATAGATCTCCAAGATATTGGCATCCCCTAAGAAGTCACATGCTCGGCCAGAACGAATCGTTACATAGGCGTAATCCCCATCACTTACTACTGGATCACAGGCCATGGCATGCTCAAAGAAACTCAATTCTGAAGGAATCCCTTCGCCATCGATACCATAGATATACGCCCCTGTATTTGACCCAATAAACAAGGTATTGTCGAAAGGAAAAATCGTTTCAATGCCGAATCCTACATTTTGCTGATCTTCAAGAGCCATTTGCGCTGGATTGGTGATATCAATCGTTGTCAAGGTCGTATTATCTACGGCATACAAATTATTTTGCACAATTGTAAATCGAGCGAGCGAGCCACCGGTCCCGATAACTCCGCCACTATCTACTCCTGGCAAAATACTACTATCACTTCCTGAGCAGCCAAGAAGGCTCAAGCTAAGGACTCCAAACATTGTACAATACCAATTCATTATCGACGACATTTAGGGTTTACTAATTCTTCAAAGGCCCAATCAACGACAACACCTCGCGATGTATCTACGCATTCAAAATAACCGAACTGCCCTTCAGGATATAATGCATCAGAACGATTATATATCCCAGATAAACGGCCAATTTCTTGAACGTTGGCCCAATCGGACACATCGACGGCAACCACATCTCGACCTATGTCGAAGAACATTACATCATTTCGAATCGCCATATCTTCATTTAATGGGACGTTGACAAAGGCAATTTCCGTTGGATTTGATGGATCATTGTTATCAAAAACATGAATGCCCTGCCCTGTCTCACCAACTAAGATGTATGGGCCGTACTTATAGATTTTTCCCGCTTCTTCTATGGGTTGAGCGGAAGAAGACGAAACGGTAAGATCAGCTTCTCCCTGATATATTGGCTTCCAACCATCAATAACCAAATCCTCTTCCACTTGACATGACAAGAAGCCCAACGAGAAAGTCAAGAGACAACATGCAATCCCGAAAAGCATGGTATCGGTATGCGTTTTTATCATAATGTAAAATTAGAAATTCCTGTTTATGCCCTATTCCATTCACTCAATTCCCATCGCGCTAATGGCGTCTTATCAAGTTCTGTCTGATATCCCATTGTGAGGAGATGATAACCTAACAATCCTACCATACCGGCATTATCCGTACATAAGGTAATCGGAGGAAGGGCTACCTGTATACTTTTTGATTTAGCAAAGTCTTGAATCGCTGCTCGCAAGGCCGAATTCGCGGATACCCCCCCTGCAAGGGCAATACAAGGAACATCATAGAGCTCTACTGCTTGTTGATATTTTTCCAATAAAATGGCTACCAAGTTGTGCTGGATAGAAGCACACAAATCGTGTAGATTTTCTTCGATAAATGTTGGGTTTTGTTTAGTCTCCTTTTCTAAAAAATATCGGATTGCCGTTTTTACACCGCTAAAACTAAAATTAAGCCCTTCTGTTTTGGGACGACTAAAGGCATACTTAAGCGGATTTCCTTGTTGTGCCATCTTATCCATATGAGGTCCTCCTGGATAAGGTAATCCCAACATTTTTGCCGCTTTGTCAAAGGCCTCTCCAACTGCATCATCCAAGGTACCTCCCAACACTTCAACATCACACCAATCACGAACCATAACAAACTGAGTATGCCCTCCTGAAACATTTAAGCATAAATAGGGAAAGGTTGCAGGTTGATCTGCGCCCATGGGAGAAAGCGCATGGGCCATCATATGATGCACACCAAGCAGAGGAACGTCTAAAGCAATAGACAACCCTTTGGCGAATTCCCAACCCACAAAAAGAGACCCAAGAAGACCTGGACCACGTGTAGCCACAATGGCATCTAAGTCACTCATTTCCATACCATTGGAACGCAGTGTCTCCGCAACAAGTGGCACGATATGTGATGTATGAGCTCTTGAAGCTAGTTCAGGCACTACCCCACCATACGATTTATGGACTTCTTGATTCGCTACGGCGTTGGCTTTAAGAAGTCCTTTATCCACAAGGGCTACGCTTGTATCATCACAACTTGACTCAATGGCAAGGATAGTATGTACCTGCTTCAT
>JAYYPZ010000036.1:0-20168 GCA_036128775.1 Bacteroidota bacterium | reverse complement strand
TCCAAGGGATGCCATACAGGGTATGAAAGGCTTGGTATCGACGGAAACAAAGATTGCCTACTACAATAAATTGCTTGAAGTAGGCTTTAATGCTATTGATATTGGGAGCTTTGTTTCGCACAAGGCCATTCCTCAGATGGCCGATACCCGCGAGGTATTGGAAGGGTTGGATTTATCAAAAAAGCAATCAGAGTTTATCGTAATCGTGGCGAATTTGCGCGGAGCGCAGGAAGCTTGTGCCATGCCGATGGTAGACTCCGTTGGTTTTCCGTTTAGTGTGTCAGAAACCTTCCAGCAGCGCAATGCCAATGCATCGATCGAAGATTCCTTAGATGTTGTGCGATCTATTGTGGAGGAAACAGAAAAGCACGGTAAGCACCTTATTATCTACCTCTCCATGGCTTTTGGCAATCCCTATAATGAAGCCTATGACGTCGATATGGTGATGCATTGGATGGAAAAGCTTGCCCAAGTGGGGGTGCGGCATTTTATGCCATCCGATACAGTGGGCTTAGCTGATGAACGTGCTATTGAAGTGCTCTACACTCCAGTCATGAAAGAGTTTGACCAATATGAAGTTGGCGCGCACTTGCATACTGCGCCCTACAACTGGAGACTTAAGTTGGATATGGCCTATGATCTCGGCGTTCGTCGTTTTGACTGTGCTATTCTTGGATATGGCGGATGTCCTATGGCCAAAGACGAACTGATTGGGAATATGCCTACCGAACAGTTTATCAATTACTTTGGAACGCGAGTATTATCCAAATCGTTTAGTATTGAAAAATTTGCATCCGCCATGCGGAGCGCGAAATCTATTTTTGGTTAGAATTTTGGTAAATATTTATCCTACGTGCCGTTCAGCATGGTAGGAAGAGCGTACGAGCGGTCCACTCTCTACAAACTTAAATCCCTTTTCTAGGCCAATTTCCTTATAACGTTCAAAGGTTGCAGGCGTAATGAAATCAGCAACAGGGAGATGTTTTTTTGTGGGTTGTAAATATTGCCCAAGGGTCAATACATCACAATCCACAGCACGCAAATCATCCATGGTTTGAAGAATCTCAGCTTCTGTTTCTCCAAGCCCAAGCATAACCCCGCTTTTCGTTCGACGAATGCCTGATTTTTTCAGATAATCCAATACCTCTAGGCTTCGGTCATAGCGTGCTTGGACACGTACTTCACGGCTTAATCGTTCAACCGTCTCAAGGTTATGGCTTACTACCTCCGGATTGGCTTGTACAATTTTATCCAATTGCTCTGTCTTTCCTTGGAAGTCTGGAATTAAGGTTTCCATGGTAATCCCTGGATTCAATCGGCGAATCATCTTGACGGTAGCCATCCAGATACTTGATCCCCCGTCGACAAGGTCATCGCGATCTACTGACGTGATAACTACATGCTTCAGTCCCATTTGTTTTACGGATTCCGCTACGCGTCGTGGTTCTAGAATATCGACATCTTCAGGCTTTCCGGTGACAACATTGCAGAATCGGCAAGATCGCGTACAGACATTTCCTAGAATCATCAAGGTGGCCGTTCCCTCGCCCCAGCATTCCGCTTGATTGGGACAGTTTCCACTTTGACAAATCGTATGCAGGGCGTTGTCTTTTACATTTTTAAAGACTTCACTGGATTGTTGCCCTGAGGGTAGGCGAACTTTTAGCCAATCGGGCTTTCTCCCAGGACGTTGTTTTGCCTTAGCACTCGAAGACATATTGGATGATGTCGAAGTGGATGAGGTAGAAATTCCGTTGGCCATAGTTCAAAAGTACAAAGAGATAAACATCACTTCACAGCATTCCGTTGTAAGCTTATTGTCATATGTTGATTATGATCAATTATGATAGAAGCAACGATGATGTTTTAGTCAAAGAATTGCACCTTTGCGCTATGATAGCAGGTTTAAAACTTCCGACCGATCCACGTTGGGTCAACTTGGCAGCGATGGATATAGGAGCGATTCTTACAGACCATGCCTATTGCGAGCAAAAGGCGGCATCTTCTTGTATTTCCATCATACAACAGTTTCCTGACTATGAACAAGTGGTTAAGGCTTTGGCACCCATTGTAACGGAAGAGTGGGGACACTTCAGAATGGTCTTAGATGAGCTTGAAAAACGCAACATTCCACTTGGCCCTCAACGAAAGGATGAGTATGTAAAAGCCTTGATAGCCTTTCTACCTAAGGGAGGGAGTCGTGATGAACGCCTTATTGAGAAGCTTTTAATGGCAGGGTTAATTGAGGCTCGAAGTGCTGAGCGGTTTCGCCTCTTATCGAAAGATATATCCGATGAGGCCTTACGCGGTTTCTACAAGGCGCTTATGATTTCAGAAACGGGACATTTTCGACTCTTTTTAGATCTAGCATTGACCATAGAAAGCCGGGAATATGTTATGGGTCGCTGGCAAGCATGGCTTGATCACGAAGCTGAGGTTCTACAACACCTTAGTCCTCGAGGCGATCGAATGCACTAGCGGCATCGCCAAGATAGTTTTGTGGGCTAAGGGCTCGTAACTCGTCTTTTACCGAATCCGATACGTCGAGTTCTTCAATAAAGTCCTTAATCGTTTGCTCGTTTATTCCTTCACCGGTTCTTGTTAGCGCCTTAAGCATCTCATAGGGGTTTGCCACGCCTTCTCTTCGTAAAATGGTTTGAATGGCCTCAGCCAATACAGCCCAGTTTTCTTCCAAGGTAGCATGGATGGCTTCCGTATTGACTTTAAGTTTGCCAAGACCTTTTTGCAGGGAAAGTAAGGCTATGAGAATATGTCCAAAAGGAAGACCTAAGTTTCGCGTTACCGTAGAATCGGTTAAATCGCGCTGCAGCCTTGATATCGGTAATTTTTGTCCAAAGAAGGTACAATGGCTCATGGCAAAGAGTAAGTTGCCTTCGGCATTCTCAAAATCAATCGGATTAACCTTGTGTGGCATGGCAGACGAGCCTACTTCACCTTTAACCACTTTTTGCGTAAAGACACTCATAGAGATATACGACCAGATATCTCGACAGAGATCCACGAGAACAACAGCGCACCGTTTCCATGCATCAAGTCTTGCCGCTAGACCATCATAATGCTCGATCTGTGTGGTGACTTGTTGACGTTGTAATCCCAACATACCGTAAAAGGCGTTCGCTTCTTCTGCCCAATGGATGGAAGGGTAGGCCACGGTATGCGCATTAAAGTTGCCAGTGGCGCCTCCAAATTTTCCAGAGTGCTCGAGTTGTTTGATTTGCTTAATACAATGAGCAAGGCGATCGACGAAGACCAAAAGTTCTTTACCCAGCGTAGTCGGACTAGCCGGCTGACCATGGGTAAGCGCAAGCATGGCCTGACCCATGGTGGATTGTGCGATGTCCTTGATTGCTTGTACGGTAGCTTCTAATGCTGGAAGCATGACTCGTTGTTCCGCATCGCGCACCATAAGAGGCATGGCTGTGTTATTGATGTCTTGCGAGGTAAGGCCAAAGTGGACATGTTCAATCGTCTTGGCATCGTATTGTTCAGCACGAAGAAGTTCCTTAATCCAATATTCTACCGCTTTGACATCGTGGTTAGTCGTTCGCTCAATTGCTTTGATTGCCTCCCCGTCTTCTACAGAAAAGTTCTTTACTCGCTCCCGCAGTTTGTCGTGATCGACCGTTTTCCACCCAAAGAGTATGTCGAGATAAATCAAATATTCCACTTCTACATGGACGCGATATTTGATTAGAGCAAACTCTGAGAAAAAATGCTGTAGGTCCTTTGTTTTATTGGCATATCGACCGTCAAGGGGGGTGATAGCAGTGAGGTTGTGAACGGGTAAATTCATAGTATCACAAATGTAAAGCTTTAGTATTGTGAAGTTTGAATTTAAAAAATTCGCTTTTTTTGCGTGGTAATTATGGGAAAACGTCTAGTCATTGTTGAGTCACCGTCGAAAGCCAAAACGATTCAAAAGTATTTGGGAAACGATTATGTGATTGCTTCGTCCTATGGACATGTACGGGACTTACCAAAGAAGGATTTAGGCATTGATGTCAAAAGGCATTTTACACCTAAATATGAGGTGAGCGACGACAAGAAGAAGGTGATTGCTGAGTTGAGAAAACTGGCAAAAAGTGCTGAGGAAATTTATTTAGCAACGGATGAAGATCGCGAAGGTGAAGCCATTTCTTGGCACCTCTGTGAGGCGTTAGGCCTTGATCCTAAGGAAGCTAAGCGTATTTCCTACACTGAGGTAACAAAGGCTGCGATTGAGCGCGCTATTGATAATCCTCGTAAAATCAATCTAGACCTTGTTAATGCCCAACAGGCGCGAAGAGTACTTGACCGTATCGTAGGATATGAAGTCTCGCCCGTTCTATGGAAGAAGGTGCGTCCCTCTTTGAGCGCTGGTCGAGTCCAGTCGGTAGCAGTTCGACTTTTAGTGGAACGTGAGCGAGAGATTATGGAGTTCGAGCCAAGCTCTTCGTTTAAAATTAAGGCGGAGTTCGCGGTGGAAACCTCAGAAGGTCAAGGGGTTTTACAGGCTACGTCATCAAAGAAAAAGGTAGACGAAAGCCAAGCCCTGCAATACCTTGAAGAAGCCAAGGCATCAGATTACTTTGTAAACTCGATTGTCAAGAAGCCTGGTAAAAAGCGTCCTTCCCCTCCATTTACTACATCAACCTTACAACAAGAGGCAGGTCGGAAGCTCGGCTTTAGCGTTTCGCGAACCATGAGCGTTGCACAGCGTCTTTATGAGGCAGGACATATCACCTATATGCGTACAGATTCGCAGAGTCTAGCGCAAGTGGCGATTAATAATGCGCAGACGACTATTTGCAATACCTATGGAGATAAGTACAGCAATCCGCGTCAGTTCTCTACCAAAAACAGTTCAGCACAAGAAGCACACGAGGCGATTCGTCCAACCAATTTTGGCAATACGAGTATCAATGCTGAATTTGATGAAACACGTTTATATGAATTGATTTATAAGCGCACCATTGCGTCTCAGATGGCCGATGCCGAGTTAGAGCGTACGACCATGACGATTGGTTTGAGTCAAAGTGAGTTAACCTTGGAGGCTAAGGCTGAGATGATTGTGTTTGACGGATTTTTAAAGGTCTATTTGGAATCAAAGGATGATGAAGGAGATGATGATCTTAAAGATGTACTGCCTCCATTATCAGAAGGCCAGTCGCTCGATTTAAACTATATGGAGGCTGTTGAGCGCTTTACTAAGCCCAAACCGCGATATACGGAACCTTCACTCGTTAAGGATTTGGAAGAGTTAGGTATAGGACGACCTTCTACCTATGCTCCTACCATCACCACAATCCAAAAACGAAATTATGCGGAAAAGACATCCCGAGAAGGTGTTGCGCGCGATTATCGGTACTGTCGATTAGAAAAGGGTAATGTTACTAGCGAAACACGCAGTGAAACCGTGGGTGCTGAGAAGATGAAGCTTTTCCCTACCGATATAGGCATGGTAGTCAATGACTTCTTAGTTCAGAATTTCTCTTCCATTGTAGACTTTTCCTTTACTGCGGACTTAGAAGCTCAGTTTGATAAGGTAGCTCTAGGTGATTTGGGTTGGGATGTAGTTTTAGATGAATTCTATCAGCCCTTCCGTGAAATGGTCGTTGATACGATTGAAAATGCGGAGCGAGCCGTAGGGGAGCGGGTCTTAGGTGAGCATCCTGAAACAGGCGAAGTGGTCAAGGTGCGTATTGGTCGATATGGTCCTATGGCACAAATTGGCGAAACCTCAGAGGAAGAGGGGCCGAAGAAACCACGCTACTCGAAGTTAATGGAGGGGCAATTCCTAGAAACAATCACCTTAGAAGAGGCGCTGAAACTCTTTGAACTTCCACGAGTATTAGGTACTACCCAAGAAGGCAAAGAGGTTAAAGCTAACATTGGTCGATTTGGTCCTTATGTGCAATTGGATAGAACCTTTGCTTCCATTCCAAAGGACAGTGGTCTCGATGCACGATCCATCCAACTCGATGATGCGTTAAAGCTCATCACAGCTAAGCTAAAGGCAGATGAAGAGCGATTTATTCAAGTGTTTGAAGACGGCGCAATTCAAGTCTTAAAGGGGCGATACGGTCCTTACATCAAGCAGGGTAAAAAGAATTTTAAGATTCCAAAAGATGCGGATCCTGCCAAGCTCACCTTAGATGAAGTCAAGGACATTATTGCCAATGCTCCACCGCCAAAACGCGGACGTCGCAAAGGCAAGTAAGCCATAAAACTTAACGATTCCTTAACAGCCAGATTCATTACTTTTAGAATCCACCAAACAAAACGTAATGGACCTTTCCCTAGTGGTGATGATTCTTGGTTTTTGCCTTGCAGGATACTCTGTAGTGGGTAATGATGTGATTCAAACCCTCGGTACGTTTTTGACGTCCAACGAAAAGCGCGTAAAGTGGCAGACCCTTTGGGCATTCGCTGCGAGCATTATGATGTTCACCTTAGTTTATGGATATTTTGATGGGGATGTCTCCTACGGACGTTTGGAAAAGTATACACTACCCGATACTTACAGTTGGTACTTTATGATTCCCCCTATGGCGCTTATGCTTTTAACGCGTCTTGGAATTCCTGTGAGTACTACGTTTATCATACTTACCCTTTTTGCCTTAGATAAAATCCCGGCGGATTTCACGGATATGCTTGGGCAAATCGTGGATACCGATACCAAGTTAGGGGGGATGATTATGAAGTCTTTGTTTGGGTATCTCCTTGCCTTTGGTGTGGGTATTGTGGTCTATCTGCTGATAAGTAATTACACGGAAAGGCGGTTCAGAGAACATCAGCTCGAAGAAAACTCCACCTCGCATAAGGTTTGGATTGTTTTGCAATGGATTGTAACCGGTCTTCTTTGGTATACATGGTTGATACAAGATCTTGCGAATATCTATGTCTATTTAGGCAAGGGGCGAAATGATCTATCCCTTCCACTCTTTGCGTTGAGTTGTGCTGTATTGTTAGCGCTTTTGGCCTACATCTTCCAGCAGCGTGGAGGAAGAGTGCAAGATGTCGTCCGAAGTAAGACGAATACGGAGGATATTCGCTCGGCAACCTTTATCGCCTTGACCTATTCTTTTTTGCTGTATTATTTCAAGGAACTCAATAAAATTCCGATGTCAACGACTTGGGTCTTTATGGGATTATTGGCAGGGCGTGAAATTGCTATGAGAATCTGGCATGAACGCAAGCGCATGGGTGAAACGCTCACGATGATACTTCAAGACCTCAGAAAAGTGTTTATAGGACTTGTGGTCTCAATCTTTGTGGTCTTTATCATTAAGGTGGTTAAGGAACAAGGTCAGGAATCTCCATGGATTGAGGGGCTTGCCTTTGCTGGATTTCTCGCCATGGTTGCCTTTTTTGTGTACAGCGAGTTCTTCCAGAAAAAGAAGGAGCAGTAATTCGTTAGCCTACTCGCTTGCCATTAGGGGCACACTCCCTTGGAATAATCCGTCACATTGGAACAACTTGCCATACAGGCATTGCTATATGTTACCCCATCGCATCCACACACTGGGTCATATTCCATCGTACATAAACAGTCCGCTTGCGGTTGGCTTAAGGCTTCGGGACAGGGTACGTTGTTCTTATCTTCTTGCTCGCAGGTACTTGCGGTAAGGCAACAGAGGATAACAACATTCAACAATAGGAATTGTAAGGAGCGATACATAAGACAAATCTAGGCAAAACGAAGGGCACGAACGGGCTGAATCCTATTGATGAGGCTTAGTGGTAAGAAGAGGACTAAGGTAGACCACACAATAGAAAAGCAATTGATGATGACAATCCATACCATGTCGATAGATAGGGGAGCCTTTGATACGTAGTATGCCTTTTCAGGAAGGGTTATCCAACCCCATTCTATCTGCGTATAGGCCAATCCAAGCCCGATTGCGTTGCCTAATACAATACCCAAACCAACTATAAACAAACCCTTCCAAAGAAAAATCCTTCTAGTCATGCTCTTGGTACTTCCAAGTGCTTTCAACAAACCAATCATTTTGGTACGGTCTAGAATAAGACATAGCATGGCTGTAATCATGTTAACAGCAGCTACGATCAGCATAAGCAGAAGAATGACAATCTCGTTGGTATTCATCATACTCAACCAGTTAAACATGCTTGGCTTGATGTCTTTCATCGTTTGAAGCGTTAGACTTGGGGGTACATGGACATCAATCGCAGCATAGGCAGTGCTCAATTCATCGACTTCTGCACTACCCAATAGCGTGTTGAGATAGGCGAGGTACTTGGGCTGTAGAATGGCCTGTGGATCAAGAAAAATCTCATATCCACTCACTTGTTCATCAGACCATTCAAGAAAGGATCGTGATAAATTGCTTGTACACAAAGCAAACTTTTCATCGATCTCATAGAGTCCTGTATTATATATGCCGATAATCGACAAGTTTCGATACCGCACAAGACCCTTGCTTGAAGAAAATCGAAACCTTAGCGTATCGCCAAGTGATGCATTAAGGCGTTCACAGCTGATTTTAGAGAGCAGGATGCCATCTTTCCATACACTATCAGTTAACGGAGGGACATCGCCTTCTATGATGTATTCTTTGATGGTTTGCAAAGCATCTTCTTGGTCAACACCTCTTAGGGCTATGCCATCTTCAAATTCCTCATGACTGAGGATTCCTGCGCTGTAGACCACAGGGAATACAGCCTCAACATCCTTTGCCTCTGCAATACGCGCCATCATAGCATGGTCTTGATCCATCGGAGAGGATTCGGTAAGATTTCGGGCAGCGAGTTCTGTAATATGCAAATGACCAAAAAATCCAAAAGCTTTATGAGCAATCTCTTGCTGAAATCCACTAACGAGGGAAGTCGCGATAAGCATGATTGCGGTACTAATAGCAATGGCAAGAATGGCAAGTCGGGCGATAAATGCAGAAAATCCGCGTTTATTTTGAAGAAGTAATCGTTTCGCTATGAATCTAGAATATCCCAAAAAATCAGCCTATTATTGTATAAAGGTACATTGCATGGTGCGGTTTTTACTTGCTTTTTTCTGTGTGGCTTCCTTGGTCAATGATTGTATCGGCCAGATCGTGGTGGGAGCGGATAATGAGCGTGCGTACATGACGCGTTTACAATCCAAGCGAATCGCCCTTGTAGTCAATCAAACCTCTCGGAAAGGGAATCAACATTTAGTGGATGCCCTTTGGGAAGAGGGCCTTGATATTGGGGCCATTTTTGCGCCTGAGCACGGTTTTCGGGGTGATGCGGATGCAGGGGAGCGAGTGGCAGATGCTTCCATTAATAAGATTCCAGTGTATTCGCTCTATGGTTCTTCCAAAAAGCCAAGTGCTGAGCAGCTAGAGGGAATTGATGTTGTAGTCTTTGATATTCAAGATGTAGGCGTACGCTTCTATACCTATATATCAACGATGACCTATGTGATGGAAGCATGTGCTGAACTCGATATACCTGTCATCGTATTCGACCGCCCTAATCCGTTTGCTGATGTGGTCGATGGACCTACGCTTGACCCAGACTTTTCTTCGTTTGTAGGTCTTCATGAAGTTCCCGTAATCTATGGGATGACGATTGGAGAATATGCGCTTATGGTTAAGGGCGAAGGTTGGATTAAGGATGCATCGTCCTTGGATTTACGAATTGTGCCTTTACAGAATTATCGAAGGGATAAAACCTATTCATTTCCTGTTAAGCCTTCGCCAAACTTGCCCAATATGCATTCCATTGCATGGTATCCAAGTCTGTGCTTTTTTGAAGGAACTGTCGTGAGTGTTGGTCGTGGAACGGATTTTCCTTTTCAAGCCTATGGACATCCCGATTTAAGCTATGGGAGTTTTTCTTTTACGCCTAAACCCAATGGCGGATCGAGTAGGCCAAAGCTCAATGGGCAAACCTGCCGAGGAAAAGACTTTCGAAGCCTTGATCCTCCGAAGGGTTTGGATTTATCTCATCTCTATAAGGCCTATCACGACCTTGACGGAGATTTTTTTCTTTCAAACAATTTCGTTGACCTCTTGTATGGATCAGATGACTTAAGAGCCTACTTAAAACAGGGGAAAACGGTTGACCAGATCAGCGCTACGTGGCAGGAAGATCTCGAGGTGTTCAAATCGGTTCGGGCGAAATATCTTCTGTATTAGAGCGCCTCTTTTATTGCCTCTTCTAGACTGAGTTGAGGATTATTGGAATTCCAAATCATTAATCCATTGCGTCCGATTAAAAAGGATGTGGGAATGCCTTGAATGTTGTACATATTGACAATTTCCGTATTCCATCCATTAAGGTCACTGCAATGCCCTTCCCAGTATAGATTATCATCCTTAATGGCTTGAACCCATCGGGATCGGACGTTATCCAAGGAAACACTGAGGATATCAAAGCCTTGTCTGTTATACTCTTTATGTAATCGAACAAGGTTTGGATTTTCCTGTCGGCAAGGGGCACACCAGGACGCCCAAAAGTCAATAAGTACGACCTTTCCTGAATAATCACTGATGGATATCGGTTGTCCTGAAGTATCCGGCATTGCGATGTCATAGGGAACATTGAGATAGGCCATTAATGCCCCTTCGTAATCGATATTGTTCAAGCGATTCATGATGGATTGAATGTCTTTAGCATTCGCTTCATCCATGCGATCGAAGAGGGCCATAAAAACATCGAGATACACATTGTCTGGTTTGGCGGCGTGGGCTGCTCGAGCGGCTTCTATAATGATGGGATAGCTGCCGTAAAAGTCGTCCATGTCCTGAGCGGCAGATACCTGCTGTATGGTCATTACAAGATCATAATAGTCTAGTGTTGGGCCCTCGTTAGCTAATTCTAATTCTTTGCCGTCCCCTTGGCGGAACTGAACCGTCGTGCTATCTGTAACCAAGGCTTCATAACGCCCTAAATCAGGATGCTCTATAAGGTAAAATCCTGTGGGGGATTGATTGATCGGGCGCAGGTAGTTTGATGTGGCTGGTGAAAAGGAAAAGCTATCGATTGTAATCAATGCATTGTTTTGACCACCATAGATTGGTAAAGGGTTGTATTGAATGCGAAAGGTGCTACCAGCACTGAGGAGTTCAGGTTTGTCAATAATTATTTCGATAAAAGCCTCCTGAGGAATATCTCCACGTAACGTATAGTATTGATGGGCATCTTTAATGCGCAGACTGCCATTGAAATCCTCGCTTCGTGCTGTGGAATCTGAATGGCCTTCAGGGTTTGTTTCTCCTTTGAGTTTACCATTAGTGCAAGCTCCGAAAACTATAACAAGAAGGGCCAGGAGACTTATAATCGAATTAGCTAAGTTTTTCACGCAGTAGAATTGATGTTTGCTTGGGATCTGCCTTTCCACCGCTCTTTTTCATGATTTGCCCCATAAACATTCCTAAAAGCCCTGTCTTCCCCTGTTTGTAGGCTTCTACTTTATCGGGGTGCTCAGAGAGGACTTCGTCAATAAGGGCTTCGAGATAGTTTTCGTCATTATTTTGAATAATACCTAAGGCTTTTGCTGCCTCTGCCGCCACCTCTTGAGGATGCTCTTGCAAGTGAGGGATTAGCTTTTGACTTGCGGAGGAAAAACTAATTGAATTATTGGCTAATAGATCGATCACCTCTAACAATACAGAAGCCGATAATGGATAGGATTCAATGGGCTGTCCCATTTCATTCATCCAGGATCGAACGGGTCCAATCAAAAGATTCACCGCTTTTTTTGCATTGTGTGATTGTTCCAAAATACCATTGGCAAAGTGTGCAAAGTCTCGGTCCTCTGTAAGGAGCTGAGCATCATACATCGAAAGACCATAGGTGTCCATTAGTCTTGGAATACTCTCTCTTGGGAGTTCGGGCATGGCTTCCTTGATCGCCTCAATATCCTCTTCGCTTACATAAATAGGAATTAGGTCAGGCTCCGGAAAGTATCGATAATCCATGCTGTCCTCTTTGCTTCTCAGGGCAAAGGTTGAATGGTCGGTCGCATTGAAACTCCGCGTTTCTTGGGCAACGATATTTCCTGCCTCAATCTCATCGATTTGGCGTGTAGCTTCATGCTCGATTGCCTTCATAACGTGGCGAATGGAATTCATATTCTTGACTTCGACGCGCTGTCCGTATTGCGTGCTGCCCATTTTTCGCACGGAGATATTGGCATCACAACGAAGGCTTCCTTCTTCCATGTTTCCATCACAAATGTCGAGATAGCGCACCATTTTTCGAATCTCACGGAGATAGGCCTGGGCCTCTTCTGGACTGCGGAGGTCTGGATCGGTGACAATCTCTATAAGGGCGGTTCCTGCTCGATTTAAGTCAACCAGTGAATTATACGGATCAATGTCATGAATGGATTTCCCAGCATCTTCTTCCAGATGAATACGCTGAATGCCAATACGCTTGCTAACACCTTGTTCGGTCTCGATATCGAGGTATCCATTATAGCAAATGGGCGTTTTATCCTGAGTAACTTGATATCCTTTAGGAAGGTCAGGATAAAAGTAGTTCTTACGTGCAAAGCCATTGATGCGTTCAATTGAGGTATGACAAGCCAAACCCATCTTAATGGCATAGTTAATGGCCTCGTGATTGACCTTGGGCAGCGTGCCTGGAAGTCCAAGCGATATAGGAGATGTCAATGAATTCGGCATAGCTCCATACTCTACGGGATCACCGCAGTACATTTTACTCGTAGTTGAAAGCTGAGCGTGTACTTCTAAGCCGATGACCACTTCATAGCCTTTGGATTCCCAATATGTCATACGGATAATTGTGTGGTGATTGTATCGACTCCTGCTTGCAGCGCCTGGTCAAGTCCTTCAGGGTTTTTTCCTCCTGCGGTAGCAAAGAAGGGCTGTCCACCGCCACCTCCTTGGATATGCTTGGCCAATTCGCGTACCATATTGCCGGCATGAAAACCGTGTTCATCGATGAGGTCCTGGGAAAAAGCAATCGACAAGGTCACTTTCCCCTGACTGCGCTGGCCGACAAGCCAAGCCGAGCTTGGAATTTCATTTTTCAATTGAAACAATACGTCTTTAATGGTTCCGCTATCCAGATCGGTAGTAAAAGATCCAAGACGAATCTTACCCACTTTTTGAACTTGATCAGCCCAATCCTTTTTAACCGCTTGTCCTTCAAGTGCTTTATAGGATTCAATCTTTTTGGCATAGGCCTTATTGTCTTCGATGAGTTTGGTAATCGCAGGAAGCATTTCTCCTTGTCCGAGTAATTCTTGTCCTTCACTTAGGACTTGGCGTTGACGTTGCATCATAGCAAGGGCAGCCTCTCCTGTGATTGCTTCGATACGGCGAATACCGGAAGCGACTGAAGATTCTGCCGTAATGATAAACTGTCCGATGGCTCCGGTTGAGCGAACATGACATCCTCCACAGAGTTCGATGCTTGATCCAAACTTAATGGTGCGCACTACGTCACCGTATTTTTCCCCGAAGAGTGCCATGGCTCCTTGTGCCTTGGCTTCCTCAATAAGGGCATTTCTATTTTCCTCTAAGGAGATGTTTTCCCAAATCTTAGCATTGACTTGATCCTCAATTTGATGTAAGGTCTCTACGTCGACTTTACCCGGATGAGAAAAGTCAAAACGAAGGCCTTTGGCTTCCACAAGGGACCCGCGTTGTTCAACATGATTTCCTAAGGTGTTTCTTAAGGCCTCATGCAATAGATGCGTTGCAGAATGGTTGCGTTCAGTGGCTTTACGTGTACTGCCGTCAATTTGCGCCTCAAAGGATGCGTTTAAATCCTTCGGCAAGGCGTTCACCCAATGGACGATGGTATCATTTTCTTTGGTGGTATTATATACTGCAATCTGCTCATTATCATTGCGTATTATTCCTTTATCACCAACCTGTCCACCACCTTCTGCATAAAAAGGGGTTACGGAGAACACTAACTGATAACTTGTTTTACCTTTTCGTTCGATGGCTCGCCATTTTGTGATATGAACCGTGCAATGTTCTCGGTCATAGCCTACAAATTCCTCTACATTATCCTCGCGTAAGATGTGCCAATCTCCTGAGGTAGATTTTCCTTCAGCCCGAGATCTGGACTTCTGCTCAGCAAGCGCTTGATTAAATCCTTCGATATCTACACTAATCGTTTTTTCTGAGCAAATGAGCTGGGTCAGATCAAGAGGGAAGCCATAGGTGTCATACAATTCAAAGGCTGTCTGTCCATCGAGTTCTTTTCCATTACCTAACGACTGGAGGGCTTTTGAAAGGCGTTGAATACCTTCCTCCAGGGTTTTTAGAAAGCTCTTTTCCTCTTCGAGAATAACTTGCTCAATAAAGGATTGTTGATTAACAAGCTCGGGGTAGGCTGTACCCATATCCTCCACGAGGGTGGATACCAATTGATGGAGTAGGGGCTGCGGGTAATTTAGTCCTTGATAGCTGTATCGCACAGCGCGGCGTAATATTCGGCGTATTACATAGCCTGCCTTGACGTTTGATGGATTCTGGCCATCGGCAATTGCAAACGAAACGGCACGAAGGTGGTCTGCTATAACACGCATGGCAATATCTACACCTTCCTCTTTTCCATAGGATTGGGAAGTGGTTACCTCGATTTTTTTGAGCAGCGAAGAGAAAACCGCTGTGTCATAATTCGAGGATTTTCCTTCAATAGCACGCACAAGACGCTCGAATCCCATGCCTGTGTCAACATGCTTTTCAGGAAGGCTTTCAAGACTTCCATCGGCTTTGCGAAGAAACTCCATAAAGACCAAATTCCAGATTTCAATAACCTGTGGATGATCTTGATTGACTAAGCTCGCTCCATCAACAGCCTCTCTCTCTTCACTAGAGCGTAAATCAATATGTATCTCGCTACAGGGACCACAAGGTCCGATGTCGCCCATTTCCCAGAAGTTGTCTTTTCGGTCAAAGGGAAGGATCCTATCTTCTCCAACATAGGCTCCCCAAATCTCCTTGGCTTCATTATCTGGACCTAGCTTATCCTTAGCGTCTCCTTCGAAATAGGTGATGTATAATCGATCTGCATCAAGCTTGCATACCTCGGTTAAAAACTCCCAAGCCCACTGAATCGCTTCTTTTTTAAAGTAATCGCCAAACGACCAATTACCTAACATTTCAAACAAGGTATGGTGATATGTATCAACTCCAACCTCTTCTAGGTCATTGTGTTTTCCTGAAACTCGAAGACACTTTTGGCTATCTGCAATACGTGTATTATCTGCTTTTTTGAGCCCGAGGAAATAGTCCTTAAATGGATTCATTCCTGCATTGATAAACATCAAGGTGGGGTCATCCTTTACCACGAGGGGGACAGAGGGTACAACCTTATGTCCTTTCTCTTCAAAAAATTGAAAAAATGCTTGACGTATTTCTTGCGGTGTATTGCCTTTCATAAAACCTTGGGTCGTCTGCCGTAAAAATACGAGTTACCGAGGGATAGCAAAGAAGTCTTTTGATTGAAGCTAAGAAATGGAATTGCGAACCTTCTGGCTATATGCTCTCAGAGACTCCTTAAGTTCTCTTCCATTGCTTTCCATGTCTTCAAGAATCCATTTTGCGGCAAGAATGTGGGTCAACACTTCTCCATCGTCTTCACCGTGTACTTCAAAGGGCATCGCTTCCTCTTGGATAAGGGCAAGCTCAGCCTTTTCAAGGGCATCTAGAGTATAGGTCGTTACTAAGCGCTTTATCTCTGGAATTTTCATAAGATCTTAATAGATATGATGTTAAGCAAGGTCGGCGATGAGTTCCTCAACGCGCTCAATCTTACCAGTGAAGGTGGTGGACTTTATATTGCCGTCTTCAATGGTGGCAAAGAATGGAAGGTTATTCACCCCAGCAAACTTTCTTGCTTCAGGATTTTGCTCTGCATTGAGCTCAAAGAAGGCCACGTCCTGAAAGCGTTCGTCGCTTGCTAGTTTCTTGAATTTAGGGCTGATTAAACGGCATGTTCCGCACCATGAGGCATCAAACTTTATCACTACTTTTTTGTTGGATTGAATAGTTTGTGCAAAGTCGCTATCGGTTATTCGTAAAACTTCCATAAAATATTTGTTTCGAAAGTAACTTGAATCCCCCTAGTTTAGTTCTATAAATGGCATAAAATTGTCCACGATATTTCTTCTATCCTTTTTTTTGTTTACGTTTCTTCTGGCGTATGCCAGTAGACGAGCAAGCCATTTCTGGGCTCCAACTACACGACGAGCCAATTTTGCTAAAAAGTTATGGTTCGCACCCCTGGTTATAATAGGTCTCTGGATTATCCCTGTTATTCTGTTTACTGATAACATTATACCTGATAGAATCAATAACTGGATTCGGGGAATATGGTTTCTCAGCTGGATGTTCTACAGTTTAGTGGGGTTTGTATTGCTTCTTGCTAGAATTTGGCATCTGCTAAGACATGGTAGAAATGTTCAGCCCTCAGAAGGTCGAAGACGATTTCTTGCAATAACCGCTGCTGGAATTGGAAGCCTTCCTGTGCTAACTATGATGAGCGGTCTCTCTAATGCTTATCGCTATCAATACATAAAGGCTGAAATCCCTTTAATATCTTGGCCTGAACAGCTTGACGGCTTTCGCATTATCCATATCTCTGATATTCACACAGGAAGTTTTACTAAGAAAGAGCCACTCGTTGAAGCAGTGAAACAAATCAATGCTATGAAGGCTGATCTCATTGTATTTACGGGAGATTTAGTCAATGATACAGCAGATGAGGCGGATGAATACATTCCCATATTTAGCAAGCTTCGGGCAAAGCACGGGGTATATTCTATATTAGGGAACCATGATTATGGGGACTACCGACCCTGGGAAAGTAAGGAGGCAAAGCAAGAAAACTTAGAAAAACTCTATCAAGCGCATGGGCGACTAGGCTGGAATCTCTTGCTCAACGATCATGCAGTAATTGAAGCCTCAGAGGCTCAGTTTGCGATTTTAGGTGTTCATTATTGGGGTAATCTGGGGCGATTTTCTGAGCAACCCAATGATACTGATCGTGGGGATATACAGCAAGCCAAGGCGTCTTTGCCAAAGGATATGATGAAAATATTGTTAAGCCATGATCCGAGTCACTTTGATGCGGAAGTATTGGATCACAAGGATATTGAGTTAACCTTATCAGGGCATACCCATGGCGCTCAGTTTGGAGTAGAAAATCGTTGGTTACAGTGGAGTCCATCTCAATACTTTTATCCCAAGTGGGCTGGTCTCTATCAGGTAAAGGACCAATTTCTTTATGTAAATCGAGGCTTTGGATTTTTAGGCTATCCTGGACGTGTGGGTATTTTACCCGAAGTCACGGAACTTATCCTACGTAAAAAGGTTTAGTAAGCGGGTAAAAGCCATTGGAATTTGGTTTGGCTTAGTCTCAAGACTATTCTACATTTACAGGGATTTAATTGATTCAATCACTATGAAGTATAAGAACATCGGTAAAAAAGAGCTTGCTTTTTTCGAAAAGTATATTAATACCTATTCACCTACAGGGTATGAAACGAAAGGCCAAAAAGTTTGGTTAGATTTTGTCAAAGACTATATCGATACCTATGAGGTCGATGATTATGGGACTGTAGTCGGTATTCTCAATCCCGAGGAGAAATTTAAAGTGGTGATAGAAGCTCATGCGGATGAGATTTCTTGGGTAGTTCATCACATTACGGATAGTGGATTTATCTATGTAAAACGCAATGGTGGTATGGATCCGATTATCGCTCCGTCCATGCGTGTTGTCCTACATACTAAGAAAGGTTTAGTGCCTGCGGTTTTTGGGTGGCCTGCGATTCATACGCGTGGAGCAGGAGCTAAACAAGAATATCCCAAAGCAGAGAATGTATTTATCGATGCGGGCTGTAGTAGCCGAGAAGAAGTTGAGAAACTAGGCATTCATATTGGATGTATTGCGACCTATCAAGATGAGTTTTTACAGCTCAGCGAAAAAGTAGTCACAGGTCGTGCTATGGATAATCGAGTAGGGGGTGTTTTGATTGCCCTCGTCGCCAAACGACTTAAGGAAGAGGGTGTGAAGCTACCTTTTGGTCTATATGTTGTAAATAGTGTTCAAGAAGAGATCGGTCTTCGCGGGGCACAAATGATTGCTCATAGAATTAAGCCGGACTGTGCTTTTATAACCGATGTAGGACATGATACAAATACACCTATGATTAACAAGTTCCGTGAAGGGGACTTTAAAATGGGTAAAGGTCCCATTGTGACCTATGCTCCAGCGGTTCACAACCATATGCTTGATTTAGTTTTGGACACTGCTGAAGAGAAAAAGATTCCTTTCCAGCGCGATGTAGCCACTCGAGGCACGGGAACAGATACTGATGCTTTCGCGTATTCCAACGCTGGAGTGCCTTCTGCTTTAATCACGATTCCCCTTCGATACATGCATACGACGGTAGAAACACTTTCGCTTGAGGACTTGGATAATGCGGTGACCTTACTGGCAGAATGCCTTAAGAAAATGTCGCCTGACTTCAACTTTAAGTATTTAAAGTAATCGATGGATCACGCCAAGGCATGGATTAGAAGTCTTTGGCAGTCAAATATTTGGATTGCGTGTAATGCCTTGGCTTTGCATATTCTGGTCGGAGATTGTTTGGGTCTTACACCGGATTGGACTACTTCTTTTGTTGTCTTTGGCGGTACTTGTTTCGTGTATAATGCCCTGCGCTACAGGGTGCGCAACGACGAGGATGCATCTGCCCATCCCATAGTAGCTTGGCAGGTAAGTCATTACAAGGTAAGCCAGGCTCTTATGCTCCTCGGTTTTGGTATTGCGGCAATTGGTGCGCTTAGACTGCCCTTGTCCATTTTAATCGTATTGTTTGTTGCCGTTGGTCTAGTTTGGATCTACATGCGATTCCTTCGAGCAGTGGGCTGGCTTAAAACAATCATTGTGGGTGTCGTTTGGTCCATTGTTCTAATCGTTCCCTTTCAACTTGCTTGGTCTCTAGATGAGGTGTTGCTTTCGATTATGATAGCCCTTTTTATCATCGGATTAACCCTGCCATTTGAGATTCATGACCAGACCTTTGACAGTATGGCACATCCTGCGATGAAAACCGTCGTTCATCGCCTAGGCATGCAAGCTACGATAAGGCTATCGATAGGCTGTTTTGTGGTGGTTGGACTACTTAGCACCTATCTTGGTATGGTCAGTGGCGTAATTATATCGCTCGTATGCACAGGATTCGTTTTACAGTGCCATGAGAAGACTCCAGAATCCTATTACTACTTCTTGCTGGATGGGATGATGGCTGCCTGGTTAATGATTGAGTGGGCACTGCCATACTAATCGACAATTAAACCTTGGAGTGCAATAACTCCTTCCTCATTGATTAACAAGATTCGATTGTTCGAAAGTAAGAGCGAAGAAGAGGATTCTAGCGCTTGAAAGAAGCGTTGTTCATTAATGGCTCCAATGCATCCCTTTTTAGTTGACATAATGGGGCCAATCTCAATATGTATGACCTCATCCTCATTATGGGTAAGTCTTGCCTGGGCTTGAAATGAATTGCAACCGGTAAATCCTACGAGTCGACCCTGTTGAATCTGAAGTTCAAGTCTGGGAAGTCCTTCGGTATATTCTTCTTTATCTAAGGCCTTGCCATTGATTACTTCGATGACATATAAATTATCCCACCTGTTGGTTTGGATATCTTTTGATGAATCGCTTTTATGAAGCTGCGATTCGCATAATTCTTCATTTTTTGTTTGGATAGAAGTGTTTTTTCGACAGCAACTTGAAAACATCAAGACCATTGTTAGCACAAAGACTAGGAAAAGAAATGGTGAGTTTAAACCACGGGTCATAGAAGCATTATTGAAGCGATAAGACAATTTATACCTTTGAACGGTGTTTTCCAAAAATGCAAAATCTATACCAAGCGATAAAGGCAGCTTAAGACCGTGGGTCTTTTGGCCTCCATTACTGGTTTGTATCTTAGGCGTCAGCTACAGCCTAATTGACGTCGAGTCAATGGTTGAACAGGCAACTTGGTTAAACACGAAGGTATTGAACGTACTCGGTCCAGTATATTCCCTTGCCGTACTTCTTTTTCTATTGATCTGTATCGTGGTGTATTGGTCGCCTTTAGGGCGTGTACGAATCGGTGGTCAATCAGCTAAGCCTTTATTGAGTAAGTGGCGTTGGTATAGCATTACCCTTACGACTACATT
>JAYYPZ010000035.1:0-9216 GCA_036128775.1 Bacteroidota bacterium | reverse complement strand
GATATACTACCATGCGATCGAGGGAGACTACGATTTATATGCCAGTGGGAAGTATCAACGAAATCAAGGCATCCAGCCAAGCCTTCTTTACAAAGATTTTGAAAAGAAGTAAGATTTTGCCGTAAGGATGCGGTGGAAGGTAGGCTTAGTTGTAAGTAAAACCCATCCAACTCAACCCAAACTTCCATTTTCACCATGCCAGTCCGCATTTCTTGGGATAACACACTCGGAAATACTTATTTCCACTATTTTAGACTGAAACTATATCTGAGATGGCTGAAGCAAAGACACAGAATCCTAAGGAACGCGTTAAACTCCTCGAAGTAAAGGACTTGGTTACCGAGTTTTCCACTGAAGAAGGCATTGTTCGAGCCGTTAAATCAGTAAGCTTTACCATCTATCGTGGCGAAACTGTAGGTATTGTTGGAGAGTCGGGTTCTGGAAAGTCCGTGACTTCACTTTCCATCATGAAGTTAATTCCAAGCCCTCCCGGTAAAATTGTCTCAGGATCGATTACATATTATCCAAAGGATGGAGAGGCCATTGACTTAGTGCAAGCAGACGACAAAGTCATGCGCAAGCTCCGTGGAGATGCCATTTCGATGATTTTCCAGGAGCCAATGACCTCCTTAAATCCTGTGTTTACTTGCGGTCACCAAGTCGCTGAAGCCTTAATGCTTCATAAAAAGCTATCCAAGAGCGAAGCCAAAGCCAAAACCCTAGAAATGTTTGAAAAGGTTCAGCTTCCTACTCCAGAGCGAATCTATAAGGCCTATCCCCACCAGATATCCGGGGGTCAAAAACAGAGGGTTATGATTGCCATGGCTATGTGCTGCGATCCTGATTTGTTGATTGCTGATGAGCCGACAACTGCCTTAGATGTTACCGTTCAAAAGACCATTCTTGAGTTAATGGACGACTTGAGTAATCAATTGGAATCTTCCATCATTTTTATTACCCACGACTTAGGCGTAATTGGTGAGATTGCTGACCGTGTTATTGTGATGTACCAAGGGAATATCGTAGAGGAAGGCCATGTACTTGACATATTCAAAAATCCTAAGCACCCTTACACACGGAGTCTGTTAGCTTGTCGACCTCCATTAGGAGATCGCCTTAAGCGATTACCGACAGTAAAGGACTTTATGGATGTTGCTGAAGATGGAACCATCATTGAAAAGCCAATGTCAGTGGGAGAAGCACTAAAGAAGGTGCGTATCTCTCCTAAAGAGTTTGAAGCACGTATGACAGAGCTTGAGAAGGAAGAACCCATCTTATCAGTAAAGAACCTAAAGACCTTCTTTGTCACGCAACGCAACTTCTTAGGTCAGGCAAAAGCCTATACCAAGGCCGTGAACGATGTAAGCTTTGACGTCTATCCCGGAGAGACGCTCGGTCTAGTAGGAGAGTCAGGCTGTGGTAAAACGACGTTAGGTCGATCCTTACTGCGTCTAGTAGAGCCTATGAATGGTGAAGTAATCTATAAAGGACGGGACATTCGGGATATGCGAGCCGATGAGTTACGCAAGATGCGCAAGGAAATGCAGTTGATTTTCCAAGATCCTTATTCTTCGCTTAACCCTCGAATGACGATTGGAAACGCCATTCGCGAACCCATGACCGTTCATGAGATTTACAGCAATGAAGCAGAACGAAAAGAGCGTGTTGAAGAACTCTTACTTAAAGTAGGAATGCTTCCAGAACACTTCGGTCGGTATCCCCACGAATTCTCTGGAGGACAGCGTCAGCGTATTTGTATAGCCCGTGCCTTAGCGGTTAAGCCAGAATTCATTGTTTGTGATGAGTCGGTATCTGCTCTTGACGTATCCGTCCAAGCCCAGGTGCTCAATCTATTGTTAGATCTACGAGAAGAATTTAATCTAACCTACATCTTTATCTCGCACGATTTGTCGGTAGTGAAGTTTATTAGCGATAGAATGGTTGTGATGAATGCTGGACAAATTGAAGAGTATGATAGCTCCGATGTTATTTACAATAACCCACAGAAGGCCTATACTCAAAAGCTAATCCAAGCCATTCCTAAAGGAGAGATAGCTGATATTGAGCGACGCCTCAAGGTAGGATGATGGCCTACGTGAATAACTACTTTGTGTTAGGGTGCTCAGCTTAGGTATTTTCACATTATGAAAGGCCGGAAAAGGAAAGGCAAACCAGGTCGTGCGCAACGACAAGGTAAGGCAGACAAACACGCTCCAAAGGGCGTTGAATCGACGGTTAAGGCCTATATTACCAAACATCCAGGCGTAAAGATTAAGCAACTCGTTGCTCACTGCATCAAGCGATTTCATCACGAAAAGGTGATGCATGCTCTGGAAAACCTTGAGCGAAAGGGCAAAATCGAGATTAACGACTACGGCAAGATCTACATCAAACAATCCAAGAGAGAGCGAGTTGCCTCAGGTGAGCTTATCGAAGGAATTATTGAAGTCACTGCCTCAGGTAATGGCTATGTGATTGTAGACAACCTCGATTCAGATATTTTCATTCCGTCACGCGCTAAAAACAATGCGCTGAACAAGGACAAAGTACTCGTTCAAATCACGAAGTTTGGTCGTCGTCCTGAGGGAATGGTTAAAGAAGTGGTAAAGCGGAGTCGAAACAGCTTTATCGGTCAGGTAGAAGCAAGTCCCGACCAAGGCTTTGCCTTTATCTTACCCTTAGATAACAAAGTAGACTTTGACATCTATGTGCCGAAGAAATTATTAAATAAGGCAAAACAAGGCGATACCGTATTGGTTGAGGTTACGTCATGGGGAGATGGTGATCGTGGCCCGTCAGGCATAATTAAAAAGATTATGACCGATCTTGAGGCAAGCGACCTTGAGATGCAAAACATACTTATCAATCAAGGATTCAACTTAGAATTTGGAAGTGATGTGGACGCCGAGGTGGCTAAGATTCCAGATAGTATACATCCTGATGAAATAGCAAGTCGAAAAGACATTCGCTCCATCTTGACCTTTACCATTGACCCAGATGATGCGAAAGACTTTGATGATGCCTTGAGTTATGAGCGCCTTGAAGGCGGAGAAGAGCGGATAGGAGTGCATATCGCTGATGTAAGTCATTTTGTAAAGCCAGGCACTGCCTTAGATGATGAAGCTGCCTTTCGCGCCACCTCAGTCTATCTTCCCGATAGAGTGTGTCCTATGCTGCCCGAACGCTTGTCCAATGACCTCTGCTCGCTTAAGCCTAAGGTAGATCGCTTAGCATTTAGTGTATACTTTGATATTAATCCCAAAGGAAAAATTGAGCATATCGAAATTGCTCGTAGCGTGATTAACTCCGATTGCCGCTTTACCTATTCAGAAGCCCAGGAATGCATCGAAGGAAGGGGAAATGAGGACTTTATCGTCGTTATTCAACGCCTGAATCAGTTAGCCGAGCAATACAGAAAAGAACGTTTTAATGGAGGGTCAATTGATTTTGATTTGCCTGAAGTACGCTTTAAGCTCGACGAGAAAGGCCATCCTATTGACGTCTATGTAAAGGAGCGTAAAGCAGCCCATATGCTTATTGAAGAATATATGCTGCTTGCCAATACGACAGTATCAAAATATGTAAGCCGACTTCAGGAAGGAAAAAAGCCTCGTGATATGGTCTACCGTATCCATGATGAGCCCTCCATGGAAAAACTAGCGAAGCTATCGTCCGTTGCTGCGCGTTTTGGTCATCGCTTAAAGTTTGAGGACGGCGTTCAAGCCAAAGAGGTGTTAAATCGCTTTATGACCAAGATTCAAGGTAAACCTGAACAGAAAATCCTTCAGCAACTCGCTGTTCGCTCTATGTCTAAGGCAGAATATAGCCCTGAAAATATAGGTCACTATGGATTAGGATTTGGGCATTACTCTCATTTTACATCACCTATTCGACGGTATCCCGATGTCCTTGCGCATCGTATCATTTGGGAATGTATTCAAGAAACTACACCAAGCCTTGAGCGCGACGAGCTCAAAGAGCTATGCAAGCAAAGCAGCTTAATGGAACGTAAAGCCATTGAGGCCGAGCGAGAAGCTACGAAATTCAAGCAGTGTGAATACCTACATGATCGATTGGGAGAGGAGTTTGAGGGTATGATCAGCGGAATGCTCAGCAAGGGCTTTTTTGTCGAGCTAAAGGATAATCAATGTGAGGGTTTTGTTGATCTTGATCATTTTGATGAGCACTTTATGTTTGATGAAGAATATTTAGTTTTAGCAGGGATGCGGTCAAGAATTAAGTTTCGCATGGGAGATCACGTTAGAGTGCGTGTAGCCCGTGTTTCCCTTGCAGAACGTAAGATTGACTTTTCCTACATTGATCGTAATGCTGACGATGCTACAGAATAAACATCTATGAGACACTTAGACGCCATGTTAGCCCAGTTTGATGCCTACACTGCATCTCTCGAAAAAGAAGGCCCCTCTTCGCTTTATGAGCCGATACAATATGCTATGTCGACGGGAGGAAAGCGAGTTAGGGGATTGCTTACCCTTTATGGCGGTGAATTGTTTGGCGCATCACTAAATGATCTCTACAAACCGGCGTACGGCATTGAGCTGCTACATAATTTCACCTTGGTACATGACGACATCATGGATCATGCAGAATTACGCCGAGGCAAACCGGCATTGTATACCAAATATGGTATTGACAGCGGAATCTTAGTAGGAGATACTATGTCGATGATGGCTTTGCAGTGGAGTAGAAGCAACCTCGATCCAAGCCATCAAGCTGCCATTATCAATTGCATGGTAGATACAAGCATTGAAATCTGTCAAGGACAACAAATGGACATGGACTTTGAAGAGCGTGATCTTGTATTAGAGAGCGAATACCTTCAAATGATCACATGGAAGACCGCGGTCTTATTGGGAGCAGCTCTTAAGGTGGGAGCCATTGTCGCTCAAGCTAGTCCTGAGGATATCGAAAGAATATACCGATTTGGTGAACTCATAGGCGTTGCTTTTCAGCTACAAGACGATTACTTAGATAGTTTTGGGGATGAGTCCTTTGGAAAACGTATCGGAGGGGACATCCTCAATACCAAAAAGACCATTTTACTCATTAAATCTTTGGAAAGCGCCGTATCTGAAGAAAATAGAGCCTATCTACTCGGTACAAACCAGGTCACCGAAGAAGAGCGCATTGCCCGCGTTCAGCAAATCATGACCGATTGCGGGGCCAAAGAATACCTCAAAACCCTCATGCTTGATTATCATCGCCAAGCCCTTGATGAGTTAGATAATATTTCAGCCAAAAACTCTACACAAGACTTGATTCATATAGCTGATATGATTACTAAGCGCACAACCTAATCGTTGCAGGACTAGATTATCCCTCAGTATGCCAAAACTCAAAGACTGTACGATCTATTGCTTGCCCGGTCTCGGAGCTGACCGACGGATGTACGAGGCCTATTGCAAAGCCATTCCCAATACGAAGGTGATTGAGTTTATCCCTCACAAGAAGGGGGAGTCTTTAGTTGAATACGCAGGCCGAATGGCAAGTCATATTAATCACTCAAAACCCTTTGTACTTATAGGGACATCTATGGGCGGTATGATAAGCATGGAGATCAATCGTCTATATCCTGCCGAGCGTGTCATTCTGATATCAACCATGGCCCATGCTGGCGAAAAGCCATGGCCAATCAAACTTTTTCATGCGAGTCAACTCTATCGATTGGTTCGTGGGCATGTTACCTTAGCCTGCTTTCGTGCCTTTGTTCGTATGAAAGTGCGCCGAAAACCCAGAGGGCTCGCCTCAAGAATGCATGCAATGGCTCAAGATGCTCAATCTGCATTTGTTGGTTTTGGGGTTCGTGCCGTCGTGTCTTGGAAGGGGAGTGCTCAGCCTGACGCAAAGGTCTTCAGAGTCCATGGCACTCGAGATTTACTGTTTTGGTATTCTAGATTATCCAAGGTTGATTACACGGTGCAACGAGGAAGTCATATAGCCGTCATAAGTCATCAATCTCGGATAATCGAAGCCATCAAAGAAGAGTTAGAAAAGGAGTATTAGACTAAGATTTAAGTGCTAAACCATTTTGAGCCAGTGGACTATATTGCTGTGGTGCTGTTCACCATATAAGGCAATAAATTTCTTTGTTTCAGGGTTGTTTTTGTCCTGATAAACAGCAAGTCTATTTTCTGCAAAGGATTTGGTGAGTTTTATCTTGCAGCGCACCTCGATACATTCACGCCACTCGTCGTAGTTTCTTGCAATCATTTATCCAAAATTTAGGTTGTCATTTGTATCAATTCTCAAGAGTAATCGTTTTTCACCGCTTTCCTCGATCGTAGGACTTCTATGCACTATTGCCCGCGTGCCAGCTTTGGGATACAAAGCACCTTTAAGCAGCACTACGCCATTCTCAGGAACCTGCATGATGTAATCGGAATCAATTACGATGTCCTCATTGTCCTTTTGTGTATTAAGGGCCTCTCTGTTAACGTTGTGCTCAGGAAGCCATAATGTTCCTTGGCCCATCAGGGTGCATAGTAATCGAATATCATTTACATCGGTATGGAACCTTCTACACATATTCGAATTTACAGTGGTAAGAAGCAAGCGAAAATCATCAATACCTGTGATGTCTCTATACATCATAAGTAGTTCAGTAACGCTTTTGTGAATAGAAGGATATTCCTTACTTGATATTTCTTGGTCAATAACTGAACGGATGTTTTCGCTAGATCCTGTACTTCGTAGGGTGTAATTGCTTTCTATAAGAGCAAGGGACTCGTCTTGCATAGACGATGATATATTCCTTCTTTCCCAAATGGCAATATTAACCTCTTGATTATGTATTGCATGAAGAACTTCGGATGACTGATCAATCATCCAATTTTTAGTTTTTGATTTTTCAAGCATAAGTAGATATTGGGTTTTTCAAAACACTGTTCACTAGATTAAATATATGCAACAATGTTGCATATAAAAAGTGAATCAAACTAATTCTATTCATTACATTGCATAGAGTCTATCTCTCTGATTTACAGTGTTTTGTCGTATGCAAACTATAGATTTGACGAATTGGGTCAATTCAAGATTGTATATTTCAGAAATGATTCAATCTCATCTTATTCGCTTTTCGTTCTTTATGTTGATTGCGAACGTACTTTTTATCAAGAATGTAAGTGCTCAACACGCTTGCGCAAAGCACAAAATCGAGCAACATGCCATGCTCTTCGCTCAGGAGAAAATGCCTTCAGCTATGGATGATTACGATATCCATTACCATAAGTTAGAATTAGAAGTCAGTAACACATCTACGTACTTGCGTAACGGCAAGGTGACTACACGAGCGACCTGCGTTGTTCCTTTACTTACAACCTATCAAGTCGAGTTATCCAATAACTTAACAGTGTCCGCTTTAACAATCAACGGTAATCCCATGAACTTTACCCATTCAGGGGATACGATCACCGTAGGACTCACTTTTCCCATTCTCGAAAACGAGGTGTTTGAAGTCGTTGTCGATTATGAGGGTCTACCACCAAATTCTGGGAGCTTTTTTGGAGGGATTTTTCAAGATCAGTCGCCCTCATGGGGTGTAAATGCTATGTGGACCTTAAGCGAGCCCTATGCTGCACACTATTGGTGGCCATGCAAACAAGACCTCTATGACAAAATCGATAGCATGGATATCTGGTTAACGGTCGAAGAGCCCAACAAAGCGGGATCTAATGGAGTACTAACTCAGATTAGTGACCTCGGTAATGGCAAGAAGCGCTACGAGTGGTCGACGCGGTACCCAATGGTCTACTATCTGGTTTCCATGGCCGTTGCGCCCTATCAGGAGTATAACATCACGGCCAACCCAGTGGGCTTACCTCCAGTATTTATTCAAAACTATGTCTATGATGTACCCAACCTATTGAATACATTCCAAGATGATATTGATGAAACGGTTGATATGTTGGAGTACTTCTCTACGGTGTATGGACCCTATCCCTTTGCAGCAGAAAAGTATGGACACTGTATGGCCCCGCTTTCCGGAGGAATGGAGCATCAAACCATGACAACACAAGGTTACTTTGTGAGAGACTTAACCGCTCACGAGCTAGGCCATCAATGGTTTGGGGATAATGTGACCTGCGGAACATGGGAAGATATCTGGCTTAACGAAGGATTTGCCACCTATTCAGAATACCTCTTTCAAGAGCATATGAGCCCAGGAACAGGGTTAAACATGATGCAGCAAACCCATAACAGCGTAAAAAGCCAAAATGGAGGAAGCGTCTATGTTGATGATGTAACCAGTCCAAACCGAATTTTTAGTTCTCGATTGACCTATAATAAGGGTTGTGCTTTAGTACACATGATTCGCCATTGGATTAATGATGATGAGTTATTCTTTGACATCCTTCAAACCTATCAAACTGAAAAGGCCTTTGATGTAGCGATAACTCAAGAGCTTGAAGACCTTCTTGAACGGGAAAGCGGAATTGTATTTGACGATTTCTTTAATGACTGGTTTCGTGGAGAAGGCTTTCCACTCTTTGACATCACCTGGTCTCAGCAAGACTCAGTCTTTGCAATAAATTTTCAGCAAACGCCTTCAACAGTCAACGGCCCAGCTTTCTTTCATACGCCCTTAGAAGTCGAGCTAACCTTTGCTGGGGGCTCAACGCGGACACTAAGACATAGTATTGACGCGGGAGACCAGTCCTTTGGATGGCTTATCAATGAGGATGTCATCAATGTTGAAATAGATCCTGCCCTCTGGGTACTTAAGGACGTTCAAAGCGTAAGCAATGATAATAGTCTTGTGTATGACGGAGAGGTAATTGATCCCGATGCACCAGTTGACACCGTGTCATCGCTTGCTCATGTTGAAAACTTAGGCTTAGCGCTTTACCCTAATCCAGGACAAGGCATGCTAAGCTTTGAAGGATGGAAGGAAGGGGATCAAATCACGGCATTTGACAGCAAAGGAAGTCTAGTAGGCTGCAAATCCATAGGAAATGGGCGCTTTGAATTACAAGGTAGTCCAGGAGTATACCTTATCACGATTCAGCGTGGTGATGGATACCAAGAGTTTACCTACACCCTACAGTAATTGTTTACCATGCGTACCCTACTTTTTTCTCTTTGTATGCTCAGCCAAATGCTTTATGGGCAAGAGCTGTCTAATTCATCCAATCTCGATCAATCCTATACTTGGTCTCAGGAGCCCAATGGTTATGACTTTCCTGTTGCCATTAATGT
>JAYYPZ010000034.1:0-7593 GCA_036128775.1 Bacteroidota bacterium | reverse complement strand
TATCAAGATCTGTCTCTGTTAGACATTGAAAGAAAGTCGATTCAGGTTCGAGATGAAGTTCTTGTATGCATTGATAGATGTAGTATAGCATCATGGAATGGCTTGGACAGGGAAAGGATTGGTAAAACAACAATCGATTTTGGCGAATATGGGCAACATACAGCCTATTATGAATCTCCATACAATGCAGTGTGTCTTCTGCTGTCTCCGAATGCAAGCACCCTTTGAGCCAAGTGGATGCGATATGGGTCTTAGGAAAATCCTCTTGATTACTCTCTTTTGATTCTTGCGACCTTTTTTCTTTTGTAAATGCCCAAAATAAATAAAGGCCTTTAGCGACCTCTTCATGCTGTATCAAATAATCCGCGGCTTGGTAATGACTAAAATGGGCTTTGAATAGAGTTTCCTCTTCCTTTGTGCTGAGTTGCTCAGGATGAAACAGATGCAATTTGCTCGAAAAAAAGTGATGTCTATCTCGCTCTATTTCTTGCTCATCATGTAAAGCATTCCATTGCCTTCCGTCAAAAGCAACGATTAGGCAAGTTTCGTCAAAAAGGTGAATCGTGGGAGTAACCAAGCCTCAGCCTTTATTCGTCCCCTTTCTTGTCCGAAGCCCAGTTTTTTCTTTCATCACCCACTTCAATACCTGAGTCTGCAGGCTTTAACTCACCTTGTACGGTAAGCGCAAGGGGGCTTTGATCGATTAATGTCTGTTTGGCATTGCGCAATGGGCCTTTAAAGAAAGCATACCAAGGAGGATTGATTCCATCTAAGAATCCTAGGTAATCATCCCGACTAATTTCTATTTCCAATACATTGAATTTGCCAAGGCGAAGGTTGAAATTGCTTTTTTCAATCACTGCATCGCTAAAGGCATCCATTACAAGTTGGTTATGAATGTCTCGTTGAACCTTGTTGTAGTTTTCATCGACTAAAACGCTAAACTCTCCAAAGCTTACATCATCTCCTATTCCATCACTAATCACGCGGCTTGCTAAGCTTAAGATTTTCTTGAAGTTCATATCCCACTCGATAGAAAAGATTTGCCATGCTGTTGAATCTGCCGTTGAGTCGACAATTACCATGTTGAAGGCTTTGAACGCCTCTATTTTATGCTGATTGTAAGCATCATTAAAGGTTTCTCCAAAAGAAGCTTCAACGGCCTCTAGTCGATCTTGAAAGCTGTTTTCATCAAGATTTACCAAATGGAGATTACTTGCCAAGACATCCTTGAAGTCCATAAAACGCCCTGTAGAATTGCTGAAAAGATTTCCTGCATACTTTTCATAAACGGATGCATTGGCCTTGTTCTCGTCATTAGTGGAGAGATCAATACTACCCCTTACACCTTTTAGGTAATACGTGTAAAGATCCTCGTAGATTTTGACAAAGCTTCCCTCGTGAGATACTTTCTGAAAAGTCTCGGTAATGTAGTATCCCGAAGAATCCACAGAAAAAGTAAAAGTCAGTGGGCCGATGTCATCATTAAACATGGATGCGATATCAGCAATTCCTACTGTTTTGACTTTGTCTGATATTTTTTTGTTTGACGTAAAGATGTTGTTTGCAATGGATCGCCAAGTATTGAAATTGCTTCTATTTTGCTCTAGTTCATTTCGGTAAATCTTGGTGAAACCGTTGGCTTTAGCATCTTGGGTATACAACCAAAGAGAGAGGGTATTGCTATTTCCTCCATTGAGCATGGAAGTAACTTGGCTTCCCAAAGAAAATCTTGTGTAAAGCGCCTGAGCTAGACTATCCGGTGTGCCCAATTGTTCGAGAGATGTAAGCTCTGCAGTATCCAAAGCATCTTGCTCGAATTCCATAACCTCTTTGAGAAATTCCAAATCATTGAAATTACTATCAGCTAAGGTGTTTTGAATGGACTCTAGCGTGTTGGCCTCTGGGTATCGTCCTATCCAGTTATTATGGTAGGCTAGGTCGGTTTGCGCTAAATCGCGAATCAGATAATCCATACTTAGCAGATCAGCAAGTGTTCTTGCTAGTTCTGTTTGGATTTCAACCAGACGACTCTTTCTAGGGGATAGAGGGCCGTTACTCACAAGAATGGCTTCTTGATTGAGAATGTTTGCGAGATAGGTGTTCGCAATCTCAGCAAGCTCTGCTTGATAGCCATCAAAGTTTGCCATAATCCATTCCTGAGTCAAACCAAGCGACACGTCATCCAAGCGAACTGTATTTTCTTTGTTGTAGACAGCTTTTAGTCGATCGATAAGTCGGTTACCCGAAGAGAAGATGAATTCAATATGGCCGCTTGTTGGTCTAACCGCGCTGACAATTCTTCCAATTCGCTCATTGTTAAGCTGGGTAAGTACGAGATCTTCAAGTTTCACGGTTGAATCACGTGAAGTATCTGCAGGGTTAGAAAGCGCTTGCTCAAGTTTTGCAATTTGTACGCTGTCCTGCGATCCAAAGATTATAGCTACCGTGGTTTTGGGTTTATTGGTATATAAATCAGCCACATACTTGTTGGCCAGATTGGCTAGGACCCATTGTTTTGTCAATGCATTAAGAGTGTCTTCTAGGGACTCTTCATTCGCCTCGTCATATAGCCCGTCAATTTGACTTGTAATGATGGATATCCGATGTAAAAAACTGAATTCAACAAGCATCTTGAGTTTTGCTTGATCTGAAATCAGCGCATCGGTGATTGATGCGGCTGTTGCGGTATTGTAATTTATCCATGATTCAAGCTCCTCAGAGCTTGTGGCATAGGCTAATTGTGCAAACGTATTGTTTTGTTCGATATGTAGTTTTTGGAATTCAATCAAGCTTTCCATTTTACCTCGTACCGATTCATCTTGCTCGCTAATAGAAACCTGAACCTCGTTGTAAAACCCTATATAACCACGAATCTGATTTGCTAAAATCAAAGCTAGAATAGCAAAGACGCAAATTAGACCGATTTTAATGTTCTTTTGGTTGCTTGCACTCATCGTAAACAATTTGAGTGGAAAGGTAATGATTTTTGGCGCTTTCAAGAAGATACTTGTGTGGTTTGGATTCAAAAAAAGCGGGAATTGCTCAGGGCATTGACTACCTTGCCGTCTCATGGACGATTAATGAGACAATTGAACTATTCGTATCGACGAATTTTTAATATTGCCCTCCCACTGATTCTCGGAAATCTTGCGTACTCCGCAATTGGATTTGCGGACATGTATTTTATGAAGTTTGTCGGCCCGATTGAGCAAGGCGCTATCAGCTACGTTGGCCACTTGTACACCACCATATTCATCATGGGATATGCCTATTGTAAAGGGGTTCAAATTCTGGTTGCCAACCAAGTTGGAGCGAATGCTTTGCACAAAGTAGGAGCGATAGTTGATCATGCGATGATCACCTTGCTCGCTATGGCGATGTTCCTTCTTTTGCTCGTGGATCAATTTGGCTTGACCTTGTTGTCGGCATTGCTCAACACACCAGAAGCGATTGAAGCCTCGTGGGATTACCTCTCCATTCGGAAAATTGGATTTGGATTTTCTTTTCTAGGCTGTGTAATGTTGGCCATGTATAGCGGAATTGAGCGCACAAAAATTCTTGCCGTGGCCATCGCTTCCATGTCCTTGACAAACATCTTTTTGAATTGGGTATTTGTTTTTGGAAAATTTGGTCTTGAGCCGATGGGAATTCGGGGTGCTGCGTGGGCTTCAAACATTGCAGAAGTTGTTTCCCTCGCAGTTTTTATTGCTGGATTGTTGTATCAACGATTGATTCCAAGACTCAAAATATTTCATTTTAAGGCCTTTAGTCGTCAACTGTTTTCTCAAATCAATTGGACGTCGTTACCGCTTATTTTTCAAGCGATTGTTGCCTTGACTACATGGTTTTTGTTTTTTACTCTGGTCGAGCGAAAATTGGGGTCAACGGCTTGGGCTGCTTCGGGACCAGTTAAAAATCTCTATACCCTTTTTGGAGTAACTACCTATGCCTTTGCCTCTACAACCAATACGGCGATTGGTAATCTCGTTGGGAAGGGAGCCTATGATGAAATTATTCCTACGGTGAAACGAATGATCGGCTTGAGTCTTTTGGTCGCTGTTGTTGTGACCATTCCTGTCCTTCTGATGCCAAGAAATCTTCTTTTGTGGATTACAACCCCTGAATTAGTTGAAGTAGGTTTGATGACGCTCTATGTTTCCATGGCTTCGTTGTGGATGTATTCGATTGGGACGATTTTGTTTAATGCGATTGTGGGCTTGGGGCAAACCGCTTGGTCCTTAGTTATTGAAATTGTGAGTTGCATTGGCTTTATTGCCTTCTTGATTCTATTGTTTTATGGCATTAATTGTACGAGTCTTGCTTGGGGATGGTCTAGTGAGATTGTTTATTGGATTTTGACAGGAGGTCTTGGCTTGGCATGGTTTAAGTATTTCTTTCCTAAGGCTATCGAGCAAATCAAAAATTCTTAGCGGACCTTACGATTGCAATTTTCTATCTTCATCGTCAAAGGGTATTTATGGCACCAAGGTATTTCGTTGGTGGTACTAAAAAATTGATCAAAGCAGATGAACAAACAAAAGGAGTTACAACAACGTAAAGAAATTGCAAAATTGGGTGGAGGCGAAGAGCGTATTGAAAAACAGCACGCCAAGGGCAAACTAACTGCGAGAGAACGAATAGAGGTCTTACTCGACAAAGGAAGCTTTGAGGAGATTGGGATGTTTGTTGAAGCTCGTACTGCTCAGAACAATCAATCATTTTATGGAGATGGAGTTGTTACTGGTTTTGGTAAAATTCAAGGGAGATTAGTCTACATATACAGTCAAGATTTTACCGTTTTCGGTGGTTCGTTAAGTGAGACGCACGCAGAAAAAATATGTAAGATCATGGATCTTGCCATGCAGAATGGTGCACCGGTAATTGGATTAAATGACAGTGGAGGTGCGCGTATCCAAGATGGCGTAAAGAGCCTTGGAGGCTATGCAGATATTTTCTATCGAAATACAAGGGCGAGCGGTGTTGTACCTCAGATCAGCGCAATATTAGGTCCTTGCGCCGGTGGGGCGGTCTATTCACCGGCCATTACAGATTTTATCTTGATGGTGGAAAAAACATCCTACATGTTTGTTACCGGACCGAATGTTGTAAAAACGGTGACCCATGAAGAAGTTACTTCTGAGGAGTTAGGAGGCGCTCAAAGCCATGCCAGTAAGTCTGGAGTGACACATTGCACCTTTCCCGATGAGATTAAGGCCTTGCGAGGAATTCAGCAACTATTATCCTACATCCCTCAAAACTGTGAAGATAATCCTCCCTTAGCCGAAGCGTTCGAACCTGCTGTAGCAGGGGAATCGCTGCAAGATATAATGCCCTCGTCGGCATCTCAGCCTTACGATATGCGGGAGGTAATCTATGCCATCATTGATGAAAATAGCTTCTTTGAAATCCATAAGGATTACGCTGAAAATATACTCGTTGGTTTTGCTAGAATAGAAGGTAAATCCGTAGGTATTGTCGCCAATCAACCTGCAGTGCTCGCTGGGGTATTGGATATCGAATCTTCAAGAAAAGGAGCTCGATTCGTCCGCTTTTGCGACGGTTTCAATATTCCTTTAGTTACGTTAGTAGATGTTCCTGGATTTTTACCGGGAACCGATCAAGAATGGAACGGGATTATATCCAATGGCGCAAAGCTGCTCTATGCCTACGCAGAAGCCACTGTTCCTAAAATCACCATTATAACCCGTAAAGCCTATGGAGGAGCCTATGATGTTATGTCTTCAAAACATATAGGAGGAGACTTAAACTATGCTTGGCCAGATGCAGAAATTGCTGTAATGGGACCCCAAGGTGCAGCGGAAATCATTTATAAGCATGAAATTAAACAAGCCGATGATCCTGAGGCCATGCTTCAGAAAAAGGTGGCGGCTTACCGAGAAGAGTTCATGAACCCTTATAAGGCTGCTGCGCGAGGGTTTATCGATGCGGTTATTCTGCCGGAAGAAAGTCGCGCTAAAATTGCTCGAGGGTTGGATATGCTTTCTCAGAAGGTCGACAACTTGCCCCGTAAAAAACACGGCAACATTCCCTTGTAATCTGACGTTTTCTTAGGGCTATCCACAATTATCCATTGGCGTGAAGAACATTTACAAAAGATGCTCAGGGCATTATATATCTTTCCTACTAAGATCTAAGTAAGCTTATGTTTGACAGGGATTTTGATGGCTTTATGAGTGACCTAGGTCGTATCATTCAAAAGTATGAGACGGCGAAGGCAATGGGTGATTTTATCTACCTAGAAGTCTCGGAGTATGAGGAGCTATTTGATCATTATTTTTCTACCGGGGACTTTGAACAAGCTATAAGTTTGATTCAATCAGGATGCAAAGCTCATCCGTATGCGGGCTCCTTGAGTCTAAAGCATGCAGAGGTTTTGTTAGAGCTTGGTCAATTGGAACAAGCCGAAGAGTGGCTCGATGTTGCTGAAAGTTTACAACCCAATGATCTTCAGATTGTGCTCAATCGAGCAGATCTTCTTGCTATGCGGGATAAACATCAACAAGCCATCGATCTTGTGAACGACCGTTTGCGAATAGCTTCTGAAGAAGAGGCCATAGAATTATACATCGAATTGGCTGACATCTATGAAGATGTCGAGCACTACGTTGAAGTTATCGAGGCCCTTGAGGCATTGCTTAAACTCCATCCGAAGCATGTTGATGCGCTCAACCGACTGTGGTTTGCCGTAGAGTTAACGGGTATGTATGCGAAGAGTATAGAGATCCACCAAGGATTATTGGATAAGGATCCCTATCACGAGGCGGCGTGGTTTAACATTGCTCAGGCTCATATCGGAATGGAAAACCTCAAAGAGGCGATTTCTGCCTTGGAATTTGTCTTGGCTATCAATGAAGGGCATGATGCGGCATCGATTTTATGTGCAGACCTTTACGTGGAGTTACAGGATTATGAAAAAGCGTTGGCCTTGTATCATTCAGTACTTGAGTTAAACCTTCCCAATCGCGATGTCTTCCTCCGTTTAGCGAATTGCTATGCGATGGTCAATGATGTGGATGAAGCCAAGGTATATTATCGAAGGTGCATTTCATTAGATCCAAGAAATGATGAGGCCTTCTATGGTCTTGGTTGTTGTTTATTGGCTGAAGAAAAATATGAAGATTGTCTTTCTCCTTTGGAAAAGGCTGTTCGATTAAATCGCAGCAATCTTGATTATTCCATCACGTTGATGGAAGCCTATAAGGAACTTAGTGATTGGGAGTTAGCGATTTCGCTTCTTAAAGATATCGTCAAGGATAATCCTGACAATCAACGACTCATGATGGAACTCGCCATGCTCTATGTAGAAGCTGGGGAGGTTCAGGATGCTATTGACTGGTTAGAAGATTGCATCGAGCTTTTCCCTCACGAGGCGGACTTCCATTTTGCCCATGCCGTATACTGTTACACTTTGGGCCGACGAAATCAGGCCATTGTCAGTGCAGAACAAGGCATGGTTTGTGATGAGCAGCGGGCAAGTCATTGGATTTTATCTGAGCCTCACATGGCCGATGATCCTCTTTTTGCCAATCTTTTGCGCACATAACCATACATTGGGCGCATGTCAATTAG
>JAYYPZ010000033.1:0-16917 GCA_036128775.1 Bacteroidota bacterium | reverse complement strand
AAAACGAGTCCGGTAGAGATGGTTGCCCCCGATCGAGATATACCAGGCAAGACGGCAAAGGCCTGAGCAATTCCCATGATAAAAGCCCCCACATAGCTTAAATTACCATTGTAAGGACTTGTTCTTATTGTGACCAGTAATAGGAGTGCTGTTACACAAAGCATGGCGCCTACTAAGAGAAGGTTACCATTAAAAATAGCTTCTACTTGGTCTTTTAAGAAAAGTCCAACAAACAAGACGGGTAACATACTGATAATGATAAGGGTCGCATATTGGATGTCAATGGTGCTACCTTTTAATACTCCTTTAATACGCCCTAATATTTCATCCCAAAAAACGACAATGGTACTTAGGACAGTTCCTAGATGAACAGCTATTGAAAAAGCTAGGTCGTACTCTCCGATGTCAACACCCAGTAATGCTTGTCCGATTTCAATATGCCCACTACTTGAGATAGGTAGAAATTCGGCAATTCCTTGAAGGATACCTAGGAGTATTGCTTTAAGGGTCTCAGCCAAGGGTAAAAATCAAATTATGCCTCAGACTTAGGGGCTTTGTAAAATATGGCAAACACTTCCACGATGAAGCCTAAAACGACAAGAATAGGAGCTAGAACAAGGCGTTGGTTACTGTAGATTGATGAATCAAACGTTTCGGCAGTATTCGCTTCCCCTGATAGCTCTGCGCCTCCTCCAGACATGAGAATAAATCCAGCGGTTATCAGCAATGCACCAATGATCATGAGTTTGTAATTCATAGAACCAAAGAGTAAAACATTCGAGGATGCTTTTTTCGAAGATTGCTTTGTAGAGTTAGCCATAATATGAATATAAGTTTTCTAAACGCATACGAAGATAGCGATTAACTGAACGATAGGTGCTAATTAATGAAACGAATATGCTAAATGACAAAATAGTGGCTACGAGAAGACTCAATTTGTCGTAGGAGTGAAGCAGTTGAATAGGGTAGTTGGATTGTTCAATAGCATACAACGTGCCTAAAAGCAGGCCAATACCCAAAACGGCACTGAAAAATCCTCTCAATAGCCCTCTCCATAGAAAGGGTCTTTTTATAAAGGAGCTCGTAGCGCCAACAAGCTGCATGGATCGAATGAGAAACCTTCGGCTGTAAAGGGATAGGCGAATGGAGTGGTCTAGTAATACTAAGGATACAAATAAAAAGAGTAATCCGAGACCACCGGTAATCAAGGCCCCGCGCTTGAGATTAGCATTCACAACATCCAAGTTGACCTCAGGAATAAAGACGTAGGACACCCCATCAATTCCTTCTAAACTTCCTTTGATTGTTGCCAATTGATCATTACTTACAAACTGATGATGTAAATGCACGGTAAATGTCGGATACAATGAGTCACCGATTAACTCTCCAATATCATCCCCCAAATCAGCACGGACAACTTCCGCTGCTTCCGCTCTGGATACAAAAACAGCTTCTTTTATTTCTTGTTGATCCATTAGTCGCTGTCGCATAGAGGGTGCGTCAGACTCATTAAAGGTTGGTGTAAGTTCTACAATGAGCGGTAGCCGTTCTTTTAAGGTTTGTGTAAAGGGCCTGTATTCTAAGTATACAGAAAAGCTTATGCCAAGAAGCCAAAGCATAAGCGACATGCTAATAACGGAAGATAATCCGCGGATTTGCCATCTTTTTTTCTGCTTTGAATGTTGCTTACTCACAGTCTAAAGGTACAGATTGTATCGATGAGATTTGTGGATTTACCCCATCCTGTGGACAATAACCTTTATTTTGTCTAATTACTTTTTAATTTTTGCAGAAATCATAGCGAAAGCTAACTAATCCATATTGAATGCATTATCCATTTAACGAAGCACAAAAGGCGGTCAGATCCTCTTGGGAAGAGGCCGGTATTTACCGTTGTGTAGAGGATGCTTCCAAACAAAAATACTATGTTCTTGATATGTTTCCGTATCCCTCTGGATCGGGCCTTCATGTAGGACACCCTCTAGGATATATTGCTTCGGATATCTACGCGCGTTATAAGCGACAAAAAGGATTTAATGTACTTCATCCCATGGGCTTTGACTCCTTTGGTCTTCCCGCTGAGCAATATGCTATCCAGACGGGAAAACATCCACGGGATACTACGAAGGAAAACAAAGCGCGCTTCAAAAATCAATTAGCAAATCTCGATTTGAGTTATGATTGGTCTCGGGAAGTAACCACATCTTCACCTTCCTATTATCGGTGGACACAATCTATTTTTTTAAAGCTCTTCAATCACTATTACTGCACTTCGTTGGATAAAGCATTGCCAATAGAAGAACTGGTTAAGATCTTTGAACAAGATGGCAACGTTGAGGTGAATGCGGCTTGTGATGAGGACACAACTCAATTTACTGCTGACCAATGGCAGTCAATGAACGAAAAACAACAAGCAGACATTCTTATGAAGTACCGTTTAGCGTATCGCAAGGAGTCCATGGTAAACTGGTGTGAGGCGCTTGGTACTGTTTTAGCAAACGATGAAGTCGTGCAAGGAGTCTCTGAACGTGGGGGACACCCAGTGGTTAAGAAACCCATGGTTCAATGGACTCTGCGCATAACAGCCTATGCTGAACGTCTGTACAAGGCAATAGATGAATTGGATTGGACGGATGCACTAAAGGCAATGCAACGAAACTGGATTGGTAAATCCATCGGAGCAAACCTCACATTTCCAATAGAGGGTAGTGATGAAGGTATCGAAGTGTTTACAACACGCCCAGATACGATTTATGGAGTCACCTTTATGGTGTTAGCACCGGAACACCCTTTAGTTGCTCAATTAACTACTTCAGAAAATAGCAAAGAGGTTGAGGCCTATAAAGATGCAGTAAGTCGGAAGTCGAGCATTGAACGACAGCAGGATAAATCAGTGGATGGCCGTTTTACAGGAAGTTTTGCTGTTCATCCATTAACAGGTGATAAGATTCCTATCTATATCAGCGCTTATGTCCTCATTGACTATGGAAAAGGAGCTGTAATGGCGGTTCCTGCTGAGGATGATAGAGATAATGCCTTTGCCAAACATTTTAGTCTTCCGATTAGAGAAGTAATTAATCGCACCGATTCAGGAGGAGAACGAGGGGATAAGCAAGGGCAAATGATGAATTCAGCTTCTTTGGATGGCCTAGCGCCTATGGAAGCGATTCAGCGCGGTATTGAGATTATACGGGGGCAGGGGATAGGTGATGCTGCATCAACATGGAAACTTCGCGATGCGAATTTTAGTCGCCAACGCTATTGGGGAGAGCCGTTTCCAATCTATTATAGAGAAGGGATAGCTTGTCCTGTAGACGAAGCGGACTTGCCTCTTGAATTGCCTGATACAGAAGATTTTACGCCCAAAGGCGGAGAAGGACCTTTGTCACGCGTTGACAACTGGGCCTACAAAGGATTTCCTTTAGAAACAGATACGATGCCTGGCTATGCAGGATCGAGTTGGTATTTTCTTCGATTTATGGACCCATCAAATACCGATTCCTTTCTGGCTAAGGATAAGGCGGACTATTGGCAAGATGTAGACTTCTATGTAGGAGGGACGGAACATGCCGTAGGGCACTTATTGTATGCCCGCTTTTGGCATAAGTTTTTATTTGATCTTGGTTTAGTAGCTACAGAAGAGCCGTTTAAGCGATTGTTTAATCAGGGGATGATCCAAGGGCAAACATGTTTTATCTATCGAGATGCACAGGAAGCAAACACCTACTATAGCGCGGACCATTCATCGGTAAATGACAGTTGTCAACGGATTCGAATCCTTACAAGTTTAGCGAATGATAAGGGCGAAGTTGATATCGATGAACTATCCTCTTGGAGACCTGAGTTTCAGGATGCGGTCTTTCATAGCAATGACAAAGGATTATTCATTGGAGAGTTTGAGACGGAAAAAATGTCGAAGTCTAAACATAATGTGGTCAATCCCGATGATATTGTTACTCGTTACGGAAGTGACTGTTTTCGACTTTATTCTATGTTTCTCGGTCCAATTGAGGAGCATAAGCCATGGAATAACCAAGGAATCGATGGGGTGTATCGTTTTATGAATAAGTTTTGGAGGCTGATCGAGGCGTCTAAGGGCGTTATGCTCGATGCTTCCGAGGCTAAGTCAAGTTTACAGATTCTCCACACCTTAATTGAAAAGGTTGACCGCGATTTACCCAAATTAGGCTTGAATACCTGTATCAGTGCATTTATGATTGCAGTGAATGACTGGCAAAAGCTAGATAAGCTTCCTCAAGAGACCATGAAAGAAGCCTTACGCGTGATAGCACCTTTTGCACCTGTTTATGCGCAGTATGGATGGGAATTGCTTGATGGAGAAGGTTACGTGCTTGATCAGGGTTGGCCAAAGTTTGATGCATCCTTTCTTCAAATGGATACCATAACCTTAGCCCTAAGTTTTAATGGAAAGCGTCGCGGAGAAATTGAGATTGACGCGAATGCGGACAATGAAACCATAGAATCTATAGCGCTTTCCTCAGAGGTGGCTAAGAAATGGATGGAAGGCAAGAATGTTGTGAAGGTGATTGTTGTGCCAGGTCGTATGGTCAATGTTGTATTGCGTTAAGGCTTGCCTTAAGTTCTACATTTTCGTATTTGATAACTATATAACGCGAGAAGGGGACCGAAGTCCCCTGAAATTTTTTGTGTAAGAATAATCCTTTAGGAGTTTTTCTTAGCGCGAAAAACTCGGCTACCTACAAAAGTGATTATTCCTGCAAGTAGTGCAAAAAGACCTCCGTCTAACGGCACACCCGCTGCTGGCGGTGGTGGCGGTGGTGGCGGCGGTTGCGCACTTGCAATTGAAACTAGGGTTGCTAATACAACCGTTGCGAAGATGGTTATTTTGGTGTTTCTGGAAGAATTCATAATTCTTGTTTAGGACTCAAATATATAAATAATTAATGGACGATAGACTTAAAATTTAACTTCTTGTTTAAATTTTATTGATCCCCCTTCGTATTGTACGTCAAAATTGTTGAAGGGTAACAGTTTTCCTGATATTTTTTGTGTGTTGATTTGACTTACTAAGAGCCCAAGTTCACTTTGATATAAATTATGGTCTTCTAAAATGTTTTTCATCCAATGCTGCTCTGATAATCCTTTTACATTTTGATGAACAAGTGTCAGGGTCGTGGCACTTCGAGACACTTGTAGAACATTAATTCCAAGCTTGTCAAATTGCTCAAGGATCTCTATTAGTGAACCTAGAGAAATATAGCTGTAATCTTTTGTTTCCAGTTGCGTGATGATGATGCCATCATTCTCTGCTTCCATAGTTGATGCCGGTACTTCGCTGATGTTTTCTTTCTTATGTACGATTTTGCTTCCCTCTTTCTCTGGAGATAGGAATGAGCGTACATGGAGTTCAATGTTTAAATTGGCTAAGGGTTGAATAGTCTTTGAATGCAGGACCTTTGCTCCGTAGTACGTAAACTCTACAGCCTCGCGAAAACTTACTTCAGGAAGTTGTACGGCATCTTCAAATGTGTTGGGATCTTTGCTCCAGATGCCGTCTACGTCCTTCCAAAAGGTGAGTTTGTTGGCTTGTAGCATATTCGCAAAAAGCGCTGCACTGTAATCACTCCCTTCTCTACCCAAGGTAGTCGAAATTCCTTCTTCACTAGCTCCAATAAATCCTTGGGTGACAAAGCAGGAATAACTGTACTTATCCAAAGCTTTCTGAAGGTTTTCCTGAGACAGTCGGAGATCTACCTTTGCGGAGCGATAGTCGTTGTTGGTGGTGATGATACGTCGTGCATCAAGCCACTGGTTGTGAATTCCCTGGGCATTTAAAAAATCGCTAAGAATTCTACTTGAGACCAATTCACCCAAGACTACGACCTGATCATAGATGTAGTCATGGTGATGAACCGGCACATGTTGCATAAAACTCAACGTTTGATCAAAAAGCGCATGGATTTTATGAAAAACCGTATCGTTTTTTTGAAAAAGTTGCTCGGCCACCATAAGATGGTATTGTCGGACTTGCTCAAAAAGTTCTAAGTAGTGGTCGTCTTCATCAAGAAAGGTCTTGAGTACTTCTTCAAGGGCATTGGTCGTCTTACCCATGGCAGAAACTACAATCATACGCTGGTCAGCAGGAAACTTTTCCATAAGAAAAGCCACGTTCATTAAGCGCTTAGCGTCTTTCACAGAGGCTCCTCCAAACTTATTGACTTCCCAGTTTACCATAATTTATGATTTAAGTGGTAAGATAACGCGGATTGTGGTTAGAAGTTGCTTGTTGAGGCGGCAAATTTTGCAAAGGACAAAACTATCCTAAATACCCATGATCTTCTAAGAGATTACTCCCATGGCTGGCCTCTACTGCAAGCTCATCGCATCGCTCGTTATCCGGATGGCCATTATGGCCTTTAATCCATTGAAAAGTGATGGAATGCTTCGCATGAATGGATAGATATCTTCTCCATAAGTCCGGATTTTTCTTATCCTTAAAATTCTTTTTTACCCAATTAAATACCCATCCTTTCGTTACGGCATCGACGACATACTTGCTGTCACTTACCACGGTAACCTGAGCGCCTTCTACCTTGATCGCCTCAAGCCCAACAATGACGGCTAACAATTCCATACGGTTATTGGTAGTATGCCTATATCCCTCGGATAGCTCCTTGTAGTGGGGGCCACTTTTTAGCACAATGCCATACCCCCCCGGACCGGGATTGCCTCGAGCTGCGCCATCCGTATAGAGATAAATCATAGTGTGAAGGTATTGAATACTTCTACATACCTTTAATGTTATGGACATTTCCTTTGACAAGTCGCCTAAGGCCTTACGTATTTATGTCACCTTGGTCGGTGTGTTTATCGCAGCATTAGTATTGACAAATCTCATTGCAGGGCGCTTTTTTACCATAGGTTCATGGACCTTGTCGTCTGGTGTTATTGCTTACCCCGTTACCTTTTTAGTCACTGATTTAATCTCTGAAATCTATGGAAGAAAACGGGCTGATTTAGCGGTCAAAGTAGGTTTTGTGGCCAGTGTTTTTGTGACCATTGTACTCCTTGTTGCCTTACAAACGCAAATTGCTAAGGACTCCTATGTTACCGAGGAATCCTTTCTCAATGTCTTTGGTCTTGCACCGGGAATTGTCTTTGGATCGATGTGCGCCTATCTCACAGCTCAATTTGTCGACGTGCGTATCTACGAGTTTTGGAAGAAACTCACAGGAGGGAAATACCTATGGTTGCGAAACAATGGCTCAACTATACTTAGTCAGCTTTTGGATACTTCTATTGTCGTTATTGTTGCGTTAATCATCTACCCATTAATGGATGGTATATCCAATACGGAGCCTATTACCTGGACGTTAGCCGGGGAGTTAATCATTGCTCAATATGGATTTAAAGCACTTCTCGCCTTTATTGACACGCCACTTATGTATTTATTTACATGGCGTATCTCGAAGGTGATTCAAGACGATGTTGCCGCAAAGGCTAAATAACTTGTTTAGTTGATTTAAAACAACTTTGGGAAGAGACGCCCTGTGCGCTTCATGTATTCATCAAAGCCTGGTCGTCGTTCAAGAGAACGTCGGTCCATCCACGGAATAGAAACACCGTAGAACATTACGAGAATGGCGATGGCTCCACACCCTGTCCACCAATAACTTGGATTGTAGGCAAGAATCAAAATCCATAGACCTACCCATGTAAGGCATTCTCCAAGGTAATTGGGATGGCGATTTCGACTCCAAAGGCCTTGATCCATGGTTTTGCCTTTGTTTTCTGGGTTTCTACGGAAATTGCGCATTTGCTCGTCAGCTACAAAAGCAAGTAAAACAGAGCCATAGAGAACAACCCATCCCAAAATCGAAAGAATCAAATAGCTATCACCTCCAGTATTTTCAGCTGCAAATAGGTAGAATGCAGGTAGACAGCCCATAAATACTTGAACGGTAGGGAAGAAGTGGATTCCAGAAAGACTTACGAGCCAATAGGCTTTTCCGCTTTTTTCTGCCAAATCCTTGTACCGCCAATCCTCGTGGGATAATCCAGGCCAGTCGCGATAGAAATTGGAGGTGAGGCGAAGACCATACAATTGCATACCGATCACGGTAATCCATTGATGGGTGGTTACATTTTCAATGCCATAGGCTGCTACCAGACCTGCTCCAAAGACCATGGGTTGTACACTCCAAAACGGGTCATACATACTTGAATTTTTAAGCAGATAGCTCATGATAAATATGAAGAAGGTCGCAATAGCGGCAGCTACCATAAACTTTGGCATCATTTCCCAATGCTCTGGCATTCGCATATAGCTTACAAAGCATAAAACTGTGGCGGCGATATAAGAGGATAGACTAACTATGATGCTATCTCTTCTTCCTAATTGCGCTGATTTACTCATAATGTTTCCTTTCTTTTTTCCATCTGGAGGTGTAAAGTTATTCTTCGGTGTATTCCATAAAAGTCTTGCGTATAATAGCAAGGCAGGAATCGATTTCTTGTTTTGTGATGACAAGAGGTGGCGCTAAGCGAATAATGGTATCATGTGTGGGCTTAGCAAGTAATCCATTATCTCTTAGTTTCATACAGATGTTCCAAGCCGTTTCCTTTGACTTCGCATTGACTAAGATGGCATTGAGTAGTCCTGCGCCTCGAACTCCTTCGATCCATGGGCTATCAATCTTGTTTAACTCCATTCGCAAGTAGCGTCCAAGAAGTTGAGCGTTGTCTGTAAGTGACTCATCTTTAAGGATTTGTAAGGCCTCCATAGCAACTCGGCAAGCCAAAGGATTTCCTCCATAGGTCGAACCGTGCTCTCCTGGACGAATGCAAAGCATGACTTCATCATCCGCTAAAACAGCAGATACGGGCATCATTCCACCGCTAAGTGCTTTTCCTAAAATCAAAATGTCAGGGCGTGTTTCATAGTTGTTTTCGCACCAGCCGTTACACGAGCAGTTTCCGCAGGTTGCTAAGAGCTTGCCCGTTCGCGCCAAGCCGGTTTGAACTTCATCCGCCATAAAGAGGACATTCTTTTGCTTGCAAAGTGCGTGCGCTTTAACGAGATAGTCTTCGTCGGGCACTACAACACCAGCCTCTCCTTGAATGGGCTCGACTAAAAATCCAGCGACATTAGGATCTTCCAAGGCTTTTTCTAAAGCAGGGTAGTCGTTGTAAGGAATTACTTCGATTCCTGGAAGATATGGGCCGAATTCCGCCTTGCTATCCGGATCGGTAGAAGCAGAGATGATACCAAGTGTTCGTCCGTGGAAGTTATTTTCTACAAAAATGATTTTTGCTTGATTGTCTGCAATACCTTTTTTTCGGTAGGCCCACTTTCGACAGAGTTTAATCGCGGTTTCTACCGCTTCCACGCCAGTATTCATGGCCAGTACTTTGTCAAAGCCGAAGTACGCGGTAATATATTCCTCGAACTCTCCAAGTAGCGAATTGTAAAACGCGCGAGAGGTAAGGGTTAGCTCTTGGATTTGGTCCTGCATGACGTCAATAAGTCTTGGATGACAGTGTCCTTGGTTTACCGCGGAGTAGGCACTTAAAAAGTCAAAGTATTCTTTGCCTTCAACATCCCATACGCGCGTTCCTTTGCCCTTTTTTAGGACAACTGGCAGTGGATGGTAGTTATGAGCGCCATATTTATCTTCTTTGGCGATGGCACGTTGACTTGCAGTGAGTTCTGGAGTATTCATACGGATACTAATTCAAGAGTTAGATGAGATTGCTTTTGCTGAATCCAAGAGGGAGTAAGTCCCTGATGGAGTTAAACAGGTAGATGGAGGAATCGTTGCATTGCGCTATAATTCGCATTGTTTGGTCAAATCGATCGGCGTATTCAAGTAAGGCTTGGCGGCAGACTCCACATGGAGTAGCTACAGGGTTAGTTACCGCAGCACCTCGGGCATAGACTGCGACTTCCACCACGGCAACGTCTGGATACTTTGCAGAAGCATACCCCAGTGCTCCACGTTCGGCGCATTGGCATACAGTGTAGGCGGCATTTTCTTGGTTTGAGCCATTGATGATCTCGCCGTTGGCTAGACGTAGGGCGCATCCCACATGAAAATTTGAATAGGGCGCATAGGCTAATTTGGAGGCCTCAATGGCTTGGTTTAGAAGGCTTTGGTCGTCTTGCGAAAGTTCAGCTAATTGAGAAACCACTTGATAGTCTATGTGAATGCTACGCGATTCTGACATAGCCTTAAAGGTAAGGATTTGTGCTGTTTTATACCGCAAAAACTTCAGGAAGGGTAGAAAGGTAGTTGGGTGATTATGAATGAGATAGCATGGGATTTTGTGTATTGGCACCCCATTCGGCCCCCTTCCGTGGGCAAAATACAAACCTCCATCCTAGGGTTATCCACCAATTACGCTACACCACCTCACCGCGAGTGTAGGTAAGCCATGAAATATTAAGTACTTTCAACGCTATGAAGGATTTATCGTCAATGGCCAAGATTTTACTACTTGGTGCTGGGAAAAGTGCTACCGTACTTATCGAGGAGTTAGCGAAATGGGAAGCCGATGGCCGAGTTAAGCTCACCCTCTGTGATCCAAACTATGAACAGCTCAAGCCCCAATTCGAGCAAATCATTCAGCACAGCCTTCAATGGAATGACTTAGATGTAACCAATGAAAAAGCACTCAGCGAGGCGATTAGGACTAATGATTTGGTGATTTCCATGGTGCCGGCCCGGTTTCATCCCATTGTCGCTCGATGGTGTTTACACCACCGTTGCCATCTCATAACGCCGTCTTACACCTCACAGGACATGAAAGACATACATGAGGAGGTAAAGGCAAATGACCTCATTTTTATCAATGAAATGGGCCTTGATCCGGGAATTGATCATATGAGTGCTATGGAAATGCTCGATGATTTGCGCTCAGAAGGCGGAAAAATCACAGGGTTTCGATCTTTTACTGGAGGGCTTGTAGCTCCTGAGTCAGATACGAATCCTTGGCATTATAAGTTTACCTGGAATCCACGCAACGTCGTACTGGCAGGGCAGGGACCTGCTGTTGCATTCAAGCAAGAGGGGCGCTTAAAATATATCCCGTACCATAAATTATTTGATCGTACGGAACGCATTGATATTGAAGGATATGGCGCCTTTGAAGGATATGCGAATCGCGATTCATTATCCTACCGGACAATTTATGGATTAGAAGATATTGATACGATGTATCGCGGTACTTTCCGAAGACCACCGTTTTGTTCGGGATGGCATATGCTTGTGCAGTTAGGTATGACCGATGATTCTTATGAGATGCTGATCGAGGAGGGGATGACCTACAGAGACTTTACCAATCTCTTCTTAAAGTACCGTAACTATGACTCAGTAGAGCTAAAAATGGCGCATTATCTCGATACTAAGGTAAATTCAGAGCCCATGCAATTACTTGAATGGTTAGGCCTGTTTTCCGATCAACTCGTTCAACGTAAGAAGGCTTCTCCAGCCAGAATATTGCAAGATTTGTTGGAAGAAAAGTGGCGCTTAGAGCCCGAGGACAAGGATATGATTGTAATGTGGCATGATGTACGCTACACCAAGGAAAATACAAGAGATGTCGAGCAACGCATGACAAGCAGTCTCGTAGTGATTGGCGAAGATCAGATGCGCACTGCTATGGCAAAAACCGTAGGCTTACCCATTGTAATTGCCGCCAAGCTAATAATCGACAATCAGTTAACGGAACGCGGCGTCTTAATGCCAACCCTTCCAAGCATTTATAAGCCCTCTTTACAATACCTTGAATCCAAGGGCATATCCTTTAATCACAAGGTATAGTAGGACCTTTTCTACTTAATTCCATTTTGCTCCAACAAGGCTTTAACTTCTTTGAGCTCTGTCTTTAGGGATTCAATCATCTCCTGTTGCTCTTGAATGGCTTTGACAATAACAGGCGTGAACTCATGATAGCTCATTCCAAGCAAGGGCATAGGTTCTAAAGCAAACTCTCCAGGACGATCTTCGCTGATTGGCATCCAATTATGTGTTTGCACAATCTCGGGAAGTACTTCCATGACTTCTTGAGCAATAAACCCAAGTTTAACCTCTTTTTCAGCACTACTTATCGGCGTAATTCCTATATGCGTTTTATTCCACTTGAAAGAGACAGGATTAAGCTTCAGTAAATCATTAAGTCCATAAGAAAGACTTTGAATGGACTCTTTTTCTGTGCGGTCGGAAGTTTGTATCACGCCATTTGTGGCATACACATCATCCCATCTAAGCGCTGAAGATCCTAAATCTCTTATATTATCTGTCGATGGAGCAAAATTGTTATTTATTGTTGTGAGACTAGAAGCGTCCAAGAGGTATTCAATTGATCCAATACCGATTGCCGTACCTGTTGAGGCACCTATATCCATATCCACCACATAGTCCACCAAAATATTGTTAACAGAGTCTCCATTATCATTTGTTTGACCATTTATTCCGGTAAAATTTGTTCCAAACCGCACTAAATCATCTTCGGCATCAACAAATAAAGCATACTCTCTAGTATCTGATTCTACTCTGAAATTGTGGTCTAAAGTGCCCGACTCATTGTAAACCATATCTCCATTCCAGTATCCATTTCCACTAAAATATCCGGCATATCCATTTGAGGATGTATTCGTACCGTAAACCGCTCTGTTGCCATCGCCAAAAGCACTGAAATAACCTCCATAGTGCGTACCGGTGCCAGAACTGCTTACAGAGGAGTATACACCGTAGATACTATTGGCATTGCTAGCAGCAGGTGTAACTTGGTTATAAGAACCTGCTAAACTTCCATCGCCACCCGAAACAAGGTTATATGTTCCTCTTTTAGGTGAGGGGCCATCATTTAAAATTCGGTTGTATGTGCTATATATCGTTCCAGTGGATGTGCCATTATCGAAATAATTATATACTCCGTATTTGGTTCCATCAATATCAGCAAACTCATTCCTTACGCCATATTTAATGCCAGTTCCCGATTGCATATTATTATACACTCCATATTGGCTTCCACCTCCAGTAGCTTCTAAAGAATTATATGTGCCATATCGGATATTACTTCCGTCTCCCTCAATTTGATTGTACTGGCCATATACAAAACCTGCTCCCCCCGTTGAGGAGCTAGTATTCATTTCGTTAAACTCACCATAGCTCCTATTTGCTCCAAAGTCAATATCATTGTATTCACCGTAGACATCACCTGAGTAATCAATTGCAGCCACATCTGTTTCGTTGTAAGAAGCATAGTTTGCATTACTTGCGACTGTTCCCTGTACATTTAAATAGTTATAGCTTGCTCTATGAACGCCAGATCCATAGGAGGATACATAATTATGAATTCCTGTTCCAGATCCATTTGAGTTGCTGTTCATGTACACCTGGTTGAAGATTCCCGTCCTATCACCTGTTCCATTAAATCCAACCGTACTGAACAAACCATATTTAATTCCATTTCCCCCTCCGTTTTGAAAGATTCTTACGCCATAGAGTGTGGATGCATCTGCTGGATCTATATTAGCATATACACGAGCAGAATTGTCTGTTGTTCCTATACCGATATTGCCATTGGTGTTAATGCGCATATTCTCTTGTCCATTGGTTCGAAAGACTAAATCCTGGTTATCATTGGTTCCAAGGTAATTGGTGTTTTCATCTGTACCTGAATTTCCGAGTAATGCCCAATCATCAGAGACAAGACTTGATAAATCAATCGTTTCCGAGGTACCCCCTTCAATGCCAATGGTTAGGGTAGTTCCTGCTAATCCAGACCCTTGTATGTTTTGATCATCTGTACCTCCTGGGCCGGCAGGGCCTTGAGGGCCAGCGGGACCAGCAGGGCCTGGAGCACCGTCAGCACCTGGAGGTCCAGCAGGTCCTGGGGCACCGTCAACACCGTCTGCGCCATCGGCACCTGGAGGTCCAGCAGGGCCTGGGGCACCATCAACACCATCTGCACCATCTGCACCGTCAATACCGGCTAATGATGATAGATCAATGGTCTCTGAGGTACCCCCTTCAATACCTATGGTCAGAATATTACCAGCAAGTCCAGATCCTTGTATATTTTGATCATCTGTTCCACCACTGGAAGAAAGTGAACTTAAGTCTACATTAACAGAACTCCCATTTTCTATGTTAATTTCTAGAATATTACCAGTTAGTGTAGCTGAAGTAAGGTTTTGGTCATCAGATCCAGCAGGACCTGGAGGACCAGCAGGACCTGGAGGGCCAGCAGGGCCTGGAGCACCATCAGCACCATCAGCGCCATCTGCGCCGTCGGCACCATCTGCACCATCTGCACCAGGAGGTCCAGCAGGGCCTGGGGCACCATCTGCACCGTCAATACCGTCTGCACCATCAGCACCTGGAGGTCCAGCAGGGCCTGGGGCACCATCTGCACCGTCAATACCATCAGCACCATCTGCACCTGGAGGTCCAGCAGGACCTGGGGCACCATCGGCACCGTCAATACCGTCTGCGCCATCCGCACCTGGAGGGCCAGCAGGGCCCACTGCAGCAAGAGGGGTTAAGTCAACGGTTGCGGAATTACCATTACTTATAAATACTTCAAGAATACTTCCTGTAAGGACTACAGAATCGATATCCTGCTCGTCTAGGTCAATAGGCATAGGTAGCCATGCATTGCCATCCCAGAAATAAAAGAGGTTGTCTGTTTGATCAAAGACAAGGAGACCACTTTCGACATTGGTTAACCCAACAATTGCAGCTCGTTGGGCTGCATCTAAACGTGGAATAAGTAGACCTTTATCATTGGACTCAATATCAAGAGCAGCATTGGGGTTGGGAGTAAGCGTTCCAACACCCACATTGTCTTGTGCTGTGAGTGAAAATGAAAGGAATATCAGGGCAAGAGCTAAAAAATTTCGCATAGTCTTTGTGTTCTTATCCGTTTAAGATAGCAACATATTAGACAATACTTAAATAAAGCCTTAGGTATCGTCCATTTTCTGTTATATGAGACTAAAGCTCTTTACTCCGATTATTTGTCCTGAATTAAGTCTTTAATGGAGTTGAGTTCTTTTTCTAAATACTCAATTCGTTCCTTTTGTTCCTTAATCATATCCTGTTGCTCTTGAATGGCTTTGATGGATATAATTGAAAACAAATCATAGGGTTAGAGCTAGAAAATATCTCATTATATATAGCTTAAAGGGTGTTCTTGAAAGATAATTAATGTTTGCGTCTGCATTATCATATGATTTCATCACTTGTTTACATCTCTTGAAACCTTAAGCAAGCTTGCAACGCTTAGGGCATCTGTAATCTCACCGCGGTCAATCATGGATAGCGCATCATCCAGTGGAATACGCCGTTGTGTTAGGTTTTCAGTGTCTTCAGGCCTTGCCTCAGATGCCATAAGTCCCGTGGCAAGATAGGTGATGGATAGCTCGTCGGTTACTGAGTTAGACGTCGCCATACGAAGTATTTCTTTCCATTCGCTTGCCTCAAGTCCGCATTCTTCAAGTAATTCTCGTTTGGCTGCTTCCAATGGTGCTTCTTTGTCAGGACATCCACCTTCAGGAATCTCCCATTCATAGCTATTCAATGTAAAGCGAAACTGTCCGACAAGATGAACGTTTTTCGCTTCATCTAAGGCGATTATAGCTACCGCTATATTCTTAAAATGTACAACACCATAGACTCCCTTATTTCCCGATGGATTGGTTACCTCATAGTGGCCAACCTCAATCCACGCATTCTCATAGGCAGTTCTCCGATGATTGATTTTCCAATCGCCATGAGGTTTAGGAGGGTCAAATCTTCCATTGTCCTTAAAGGAAGGATTATTCATGGATTGTTTGTCTTTCATAGATGAGTTACTTTGCCTGTTTTAGTTGATTGATCCATTCTTGAATTCCCTCGCACGCCTTCATAGGGTAGACCGAAAGTCGAGGAATAGTAAGGTGTTGAGGAGGGTAGGGGTCGATTAATATATGTTCAGTATGTGAGGCAGTATAGTAGATAAGATTGGCGGCAGGATAAACTTGGAGAGAGGTTCCAATCACAACAAAATAATCAGCTTTTCTTGTCCATTCAATAGCTGTTGGAATGGCGGGAACATCCTCTCCAAACCATACAATATGTGGCCTCAACGGAAGACCGTCATCTCCAAGATCGGATAGATCTAAATCGTTATCCCACAAACGGATACCATCTCCTCTTTGGTTGCGCACTTTACGTAATTCACCATGGAGGTGTAGGATATTCTGAGAACCAGCGCGCTCATGTAAGTCATCGACATTTTGTGTGATGATCTGTACGTCAAATTCATTTTCGAGTTGGGCTAAGGCCTTATGTCCATCATTAGGCATTACCTCAAGAAGTTGTTTTCTGCGCGCGTTGTAAAAAGTATTAACCAATTGTGGGTTAGCCTCCCAACCTTCAGGGGATGCCACTTCCGTGATATCATGCCCTTCCCAAAGTCCATCCGCACCACGAAAGGTGGAAAGACCGCTTTCTTCACTCATTCCGGCCCCAGTCAGTATGACGATCAAGGGTTTGGCCATATATCAATGATTCGTTGAATATTCGTGAGAAAATAGGTGTATTGGCCGGAGGATGAATGGTAAATTCCATTGTGGTCAACTTGGTCAATTTGAGCCACACTATCTACATGAAGTACTTGCTGGTTCCCCCAATAGAGGCCAACGTGATCTACAGGACCACCTTTTACCGAAGAAAATCCGAGGAGGTCACCAATTTGAGCTTCTTGAATGAAGCTTAAGGGTTTGCCATTTGATAACTGTTCGCTTGCTGATCTCGGCAAGCTTTTGCCCAAAAAACTGTAAAGGATATGAACAAGTCCCGAATCGTCGATTCCAAAGGGTGATCGGCCTCCCTTACGGTATGGAGCGCCTATATATTTTTGGCCAAGACGTTTGAAGCGCTCCAT
>JAYYPZ010000032.1:0-46915 GCA_036128775.1 Bacteroidota bacterium | reverse complement strand
GGCGTTGAGTGCATTGGCCTGCTTGCTCAGAGCAGCCATTTGATCCATGTCTTGATAGAACACATCATTTTCTGCACTTCCTTGGAAGGCGAGGTTGTCGACAACGTTGTCTGCCGACGTACGAATATCAAAGGATTCATTGCCGGATACGATAAATTCAAAATAGATGTTGCCTAGTTCCGGGAAGACTGCTAGATAGACTCCCCTTGGAATGTCTTCAATGTGATTCCATACGGCGCGACCTCTGCCATCTGTAAACAAACTGTCTTCGATATAGTGTTTTCCCTGTTGATGATAAGCTAAGGTGATTTTCTCATTGGGATAACCATCAATTTGAAAGGATATATCATGACTCTTCTGGCGTTTTTGTGCCTGGCTAACTAGCGGTAGAGCACAGAGGGCAATAAGTACAAGTCTTTTAAACAATAGTTTGGAGCGATAGTGCATGGGTCTACGATTTAAGCTTATTAGTTTCTTCCATTAGATTTTGACAGAAGGTCTTCATCATATTTTGTGCCAAAGGATTTTTGGTGGCATCCACATAGGATTTTGTGAGGTTTAATAGGTTGCGCACATAATGCATATTCATCTCATCAACCGTCATTGAATTTGTCCATAGATTAATGCTAAGTGAATTATTTTCAACGGGATCCCAAATGCCCAAGTTGAAGGCCTTGCAGTCTTTGACGCCTTGTGCTGAGTTGGCGCTCGCTGACCATTTTAAATCAACGGGTAAGTTGTCTTCATTAAGACCGACTTTGATCTTTATTTCTTCCCAATTTTTAACCTCGTTTTTCATAACGGAAAGGTACGCAAGTAGAATAATATAGCGAGAAGAATCGCGGTGAATCCTGTTAAGGTTGTCCTATTTAATAGATTGGATTCCTTCGATCCAGTCCTTCTGTATAGTCTCCCCTTGATCTCTTAGGTACCATTGGGTCGTCTTCTTGAGTTTTTCTTCTTTTGTGGCTCCCTGGGTTAGCCACTCGCCAACCAATTGTTGCAGGGTAGAGGGCCTTGGTCCCCATGCCCATAAAACCGTTTCCTGCTCATCAGCTAACAAGACTTTAGGAATCGCTCTTGCTCCATTGGTCAAATGATTATCCATTATCTCCGGAGATGCATCTCGGTAAATGATTCTTAACTCAATAAGACCGGGGTTTACTTCGGTAAAACACTCTAATGCAGGAAGGGCAAAGGCAGCATCTCCGCACCAAGGTTCTGTGATACAATAGATGGTGAGGCTTTGATCAAGAGCTATAAGTAAATTGTACAGCTTTTTATTGAGACGAAATCGACTTCCAAATCGCTGCATGCGTTCGTAGTTAGCCCGCGTATAGTCCAACCAATAGGGACTTTCGTAGAATGCTTTTTCACTCTTTCCATCCACAATCGATTTGAAATCTTGTAGATAGGTCTCATAGCTTACGCTGCGTTCTCGGAGTGTGCCCATTTTATATAATTATATGGTAGCGTAACCATCAATTCCCTCTTCTAGTTCTTGAAAAGGGCTGTGGTTTTTAAGCTGCTTATGTAGTGCTCGAAAATCCTTGGGCCAAGGAGCAGTAACGGTTATCAAATCTGAGTTCATCGGGTGGGAGAGGGTAATGCTGTAAGCATGTAGAGTCAAGCGTTGGATGAATGGCCGTTCATCGTACTTTCCCTTATAATTTGATTTCACACTAGATAGGTAAAATGAATCTTGTGGGCCATAGAGCTCATCAACAAGCAGGGGAGTCCCTAGGGCTTTAGCATGGACACGTATTTGATGACTTCGCCCTGTTTTGGGTTGGAAGGCAATGAGTGTAATCTGCCCGTAGCGTGCCAGGCAATGAAAATCGGTATGGGCTTTCTGACCATTGGGATCGATTTTGTAGACATTGCCCTTAGAGGATCTTTCTGCTATTCGAAAATCGATGTATCCTTTAACTTGTTTTGGAAAGCCATGAACAAAGGCATGGTAGGTTTTTCCCACACTACGGTGCTGAAATTGCAGGCTCAGATGACGATGACTGTCGGCGTCTTTGGCGAACACAATGACACCTGAGGTTCCTCGATCCAGCCTATGCACACTGTAGATGGATTCATATCGCTGGTCAGCCCATGTTTTTACATCCTTAACTAGGTTTTGGCCTTGCGGAAAACGCCCGGGTACTGTGAGCCAGGTCGCTGGCTTATTCAAGACAAGAATAGCGTCATCTTCAAAGAGTACGGATGGATTGATGGCTTTCATCGTTAGACTATATCTCGTATTTGCTGAGTTTTTGCAGGAATTCTCCATGGGGCATTTCCATCACGTCTCCTGATTGAAGGCCGTCAATGTCGAAAGGTCCAATGCTCCAGCGTACAAGGCGCAGAGCGGGAAAGCCGACGGCAGCGCACATTCTTCGTACTTGTCTATTTTTTCCTTCTCGTATAGTTACCTCAATCCAAGAGGTAGGGATGTTCGCTCGAAATCGAACAGGGGGATTTCTTTCCCATAGATTGACGTTATCAAGACGTTTAACTTGAGCGGGTAGCGTCGTTACGGCTTTTCCTTTAATCGAAAAAGTAACCCCTAAATTGAAGCTTCGAATGGCATCATCGCTAAACTCTCCCTCAACTTGACACCAATAGGTCTTAGCAATATGATTTCTTGGATGTAAAATGCGTTGGTTGAGGGAAGGGTCATTTGTGAGCAGAAGTAGACCTTCGGAGTCTCTATCGAGCCGCCCAAGGGAATAAACATCTTTTGGTACATAAAGCAACTCTTTAAGACCGGGATGATTTCCTTCCGAGGTAAACTGACTCAAATAGCCATAGGGCTTATTGAGTAAATAGGTTTTGTAATGCCTTGTGGTGACCCCTTTGCCTCGGCTACGGCGATCTCTATTATCTCTAAACGGTTTACGCATAGTGCGAAGGTAGGAAGATTCATAAGTCTCTCTAGCATAGTTTGCATCGAGCGCTTATTGTTCCATCAATGCGTCATAGGCTTCTTGGATTGCTCGAAACTTTTCTGCATTGGCTTGACCACCTTTTCGATCGGGGTGATATTGCAGGACGAGTTTTCTGTACGCCTTCTTTATCTGGGTTTTATCAGCATTTGTTGGTACGCCCAGCACGGAGTAATAACGCGCGTTATGATTTGAATTTTGAACGCTCTTCGTGGAGATAAAGGGGCGTTGACTTTGTTGAAACCCTCTTTTGGCTTCTTCAGGGCTAAGGCCAAGCCCTCTGCCAATCAAAAGCGTTTTCTGCAGTTCAACCTGACTCAATGTTGGTTGAATCTTTCGCACTCTGCAAAACATCAAGTACACTTGAAGCCTTGAGTTTTGGTTGAGTAGGGAGACCAGTGTATCTGCTGCATGAGCAATGCGCGATGCGGTAGGATTGGTCTGTCGAGCAAGAAGGTATAGAGCATCTCCTTCTTGTATTCCATAGCGTTTTCGAAATTCCTGCCGTATATAACGCCATTGTTGTTGTTGGATTTCCGCGGATTGCGTGATGGCAGCATGGAGCAATACGGCAATTTCTTGTAGGGCAATGCGGTAGTCTTGACCCTGTTGGTCATCGGAAGGGTTACCATTGGGCAACCAGTGTTTTTCTAGGTAGTATCCAGCAGCAAAGGACATAAAGGCTAATCCAGGCCCTCCAAACTGCCAACCTACAGCAAAACAAAGCCATTTGAGCCAACCACTGCCTACCATTTAAGCCAGCTTCCTAGGTAGAGACTTTGTCCTTGGCCGATCACACCAGTAATCGTGTAATATCCTTGCGCTAGATTGCTTGTGTTCAGGGTATGGTTAAAGGAGACCGCATTGGATACGTCTTTTGTATACACGACATGTCCTAATTGATCGATAACCTGGATAGCCGAAAGGGCCTTCTTGCTTTGTATAGTTAGAACTTCTCGCCCAGGGTTAGGATAGATATAGGCTAATGAGCTACTTATATCCTCTATCGAGGTACAGGGCACAACATTGACATATACTTCGGCTGTATCGCAGTCTGATGAATCAAGCGGAGAGCACTTGGCATAGGTGAATACTTCTGTTCCAATAAATGTGGCATTGGAACTAATGGCTATTTTGCCATCTTGGAGTACTTGAGCGACTACATTTACTGGACTGTCAATGAGTATTGGAATTAGTTCGCAGTTCGAATCATTGAGACCTACCTCATAAACTTCTACGTCATCGAGGCAGAGATTTACAGAGACATCTCCTGCTTGACAGGAGGGGATGGGTGAAACTTGGAGAGCAACCTCTGCGGTATCGCATTGGTTTGCCGTATCACAAACCGCATATTCTAGGAAATCGCTTCCCAGATATCCCTGATTGGAGGTGTACACTACTTGACTGCCCAATATCGAAGCGCTTCCTGATGAGGGAGGTGTTATGATATTAACGGTATAGGCTCCCGATGAGCACAGAATATCATTTACTAAGACATCAATAGTGTCTTCTATTTCGCTGTAAATGGTTTGTTGATCGTCGTTCGCAATAGGGGGCAGATCACCTGTGTACATCGTAATATCGAGCTGATCGATGATCAAGGTTGATCCATTGTTTCCCGTGAAATCACTATTTAGCTGAAAATTTCCGCCTTCTAAGGTAAGGTCGAGGTTTGAAGCGCATATAAAAACAACCATGCTATCTACGGCATCACAACTGATGTAGGTAAGATTACCACCAATTTCTCCCCAAAGGTTGGATGGAGTAGATCCTATTTTTTGAAGGCTGTAGCCGATAATTTGATTGTTTCCCTTGGCGGCTATTGCGACAATGGCTGAATCATTAGAGACGCCTTGGTATTCATAGCGCATAGACCACGACTTAGGGCGGTTATTTACAGGAACTCCTGTATTAGGATAGGTAAAGGGATTGAATACATCAAGACTTCCGAGGGCAATGAAGTCCTCAATAAGTCCGAGGTCAATATCAAAAACACCATTGACCATCATCCCGGGTGCAACATTGGAAATGGTTTGAGGACCAAAGGCCGTTTCTACCGTAATGTCAAGGGCTCGAGAGGAGATACTGACTCCGGTATCACTAAGAAAGCCGGGCAACTTCGGCCGCACTAAGGTGTCATTTCCAAGACTATCTGCTGTGGAAAGTTGATTAATGGTCGACCAACCCGTGGGGTCGGCATATTCAGCCCTTCCTATTATTGCGTAAGGTACACCAAGTATGGTTCCGCTTTGATTGATGACATTAACTCGGTCATCCCATGCTTCAAAGTCATAGAATATATTACTCTGAGCAATACATGATAGACTATGCGCTAAAAAGAATACAACAAGGAGTTGATGTCGAAAAGGGAAAGACTGAAAACGTATCATAAGCGAAAGATAGAGATTGCAAGATGATATACAGTTGTTAACTGTGCAATGAAATATGTGGATATAAATTTACCTTCTCTTGACGAACAATACAGCTGCTTGATGCATTATTGCATATAAATTAATAAATACACAAATCATGGCAATAGTAGGAAAAAAGGCGCCTCATTTCTCTTGTAAGGCAGTAGCAGATGGAGGAGACTTTATTGAAAATTTTTCGCTTGAACAGTTTATTGGAAAAAAGAATGTGATATTCTTTTTCTATCCATTGGATTTCACTTTTGTTTGTCCAACAGAGATTCTGGCATTCCAAGAGCGTTTAGCGGATTTTGAAGCGCGCGAAACAGCTGTAGTTGGATGCTCTGTGGATTCTCATCAAAGTCACTGGGCTTGGTTAAATACTCCTAAAGATCAAGGAGGAATTCAGGGGGTGACCTATCCAATTGTATCGGATTTATCGAAAACCATCTCTATGAATTACGGCGTACTTGCTGGCGATTATGACATGGATGAAGAGGGGAACTGGACCTTTGAAGGGGCGCCTCAATCTTACCGCGGATTATTTTTAATCGATAAGGAAGGCGTTGTTCGTCACGAGTTGGTGAATGATTTTCCTCTCGGTAGGAGCATTGATGAGGCCTTGCGTTTGGTAGATGCCCTGCGTTTCCATGAAGAGCACGGTGAAGTATGCCCTGCGAATTGGGAAGAAGGAAAGGATACGATGAAAGAGACACACGAAAGTGTTGCTGACTATCTAAGCAAGCACTAAACTTTTATTATTTAGCATATATTAAGGTAAAGCCCGACGGAAGTCGGGCTTTTTTATTCGTTGATTACTTTTTTCCAAAGCTGTAGCGAAGTCCAAGTTGAAATGTCGCGGTATGATAGGGGTCTTTAAAGGAAAGCCGCTCAAGTGCTTCATCTCTTCGTTCGACACTGTAGCTTGAGTTACTGTTTTGATCCAGCGTATTTTGATAAGAGATCTCTCGTATAATCATGGGTAGGTCGGCTTCGGTGTAGACATCTTTTAAGGTGGTGTATCCTAGCGCCCTTCCAACTTCAATCTGCGATGGAGTGCCCTGTAAAGTGGCCTGAGTAATGGTTGTTTTCAAAGAGGGCACAGCAAGTGCTACAAAATCTACTTGGGCTAAAATTCCAATTCTTGGAGATAATGCGTAGTCAAATCCTGCCTTACTCTTAAAGCCAAGGCTCAAACCACCACTTGTTTTCGCTTGAATATCCACGTCTATAACAATACTCGTCCCAAGGGCTTCGGTGTCTTCGTTAAGGCCTTGAAGTGCTGGGTCAATTAGCGGTAAGTATGTTTCTGCCAATAAGCCCGTTTCGTCATATAAATCAAGCTCCACCCAGGTCTGTCCAAAAACGGGTAGATAAGGCCCAAAGCTGATGTAGGGTCTAAACTTTCCTAGATTCGTAGATATTTCTAGATAGGGAGATAGACTTACCATTTGTGTGTAACTATTTTGCCTTCCTCGGTATTCTATAAATCCGGTATCAATAACTCGTTCCGCATTTAACACTTTAGAAGAGCGCAATGCATTGCATTCAATCCCTAGAGATAGACCGGGTAGTTTTTTCAAGGGCCAGCTCAAGTTAAGAGAAAGCATTGCTCCTGCTCCCCGACTCCCTCTCTCTTCCTTAAAAGTGTATCCACTTTGGTTTTGAATGTAGGTAAAGCGTGTTATCTCATCAATTGGGGATCCAATGTTGCTTTGTAGAGCCGGAATTCCATATCCAGCAAGAAATTGGAATCTAGGTTTGTTTTGGTGATTATCTGTTTGGCTATGAATCGGCGACCACATAGTCTGTATCGCAAGGAAAAGGACAAATCGTAGTAGTTTTGGACGCATAAGTGGCATTAACTTTGATTTAGAAAGCATGTTCTTCAATAAAATACAAGAAAAATTGATGAGGTCAAGCACAATCTATAAATCAATGCAATACATTCTTGTATTCTTTGCTACTCTGTTTGTTTTTCCACTGCATGCTCAACAAGTTAGTCGGGACAGTCCAATTGTATTACACGACAAGGAATGTCCAATAATCCAAAAAGATTGTTCTATGGATTATCAATACTTAGCACATTGTGTGATGATTGAAATCAATCATATGCGAAGAAGGGAAGGTCTTGATACACTTCGCTATTCACCAACACTAACTGTCCGTGTAGCCGATAGTTTATTACGCGTAAGCGCCAAAAGAGGGAAGTCATACACCGTCGAAACCTTGCCTAATATTATCCGTTACGCTAAACCTCGTTTCCTAAGTGCTTTGCAAAGAGAAACAGGTAATCAGTCAGTGGATGTTCAATCGTTCTTTTACAAAACAAGGAAAGAATATGGGCATCAGATTAATCACGAATATGTGGCCTCACCCAATAACCAAGAAGAGCTAGTGGTCATGAAAACGGTGGATATATCATCGTATCGAACCACCGCAAAGGGAATTGTGGATGAATGGAAAAAAAATCAAGCCGCCCTGAAGCTCTTATTGTCTTCCTCAAATCGCGGATTGCGCTTTGGCCTCGGTATTCGCATGATTAACGATGCGAAAGTCATTGGGTATGCATCCATGGGGCAGGGTGGTTATCAAATGGTGTCCGGTATTGTCGGGATGAAGGGTGAGTATGAGGCCCTCTTTGCGACGAAATTCGATATTATACTTTTGGTTGAAAAGCCTTAATCAAGTCTCGGAACGGTAAGGAGACTACTTTCTAAGATTTTTGCGCCATTTCCCAAGCATATAACCAAAAAGGCTTCCACTCAGCCCGTGGAGTCCACCAAGAATAGCAGTCAGTAAGAATGGATTTAGCGGTAAGATCTTCCCTTCCATAAATCGATGATAAAGGATGTGCTGATTTTGTGCTGATATAATGAAACTGATGCCTGTCCACAGCGCAGCACCAAGTAGCAGTCCCAAAAGCAATTCCTGCCATAAGGGTTTTACGAAGAGAAGTGCACCAAAAGCAAAAACAACACCTAGGCCCCACCAGGGAAGATAACCAATAGCTAAGGCACTCCCTACGATGTAGAAGAAAACCATGATGAGTATGTTTTTATTTTTTTTCATGGCAGTAAGACGGTCTTTGTAAATGCTTTGTCCTCTTGAAAAAATGACGAACTCTCCATAACAAAGGAGTGATACGTTTTATTTAACCAATCATCGACAAATCCCATATATCGTGCACTTCCTGGATTTCCTGATTGCCCTCCAGGATAATGCCCATGCCCTTGTATTTTTTCTCCTGAAAAATCTAAAATCATACGCCATGAAGGGCCCGTTGATGTCTTGCTCGCATTGAGAATATGCTCTCCGCCACCAGCAGAAGGTAAGCCATAGCTAAATCCATCAATACGCAATAAGTGACTGATGGTTGAGCCTTTAAACTGTCCCCACTGAGAGGAGTCCGCATCCCAGTCTTGAACGGTGCAGAGCACATCAAATGTGGTGTTTAAAAGCTTTTTTTGAGTAGCCATAACATCTCCTTCTAAAAAAGGATGCCGTATACTATCCTTTAGCTGAAAGTAGGTCTGATACTCATTAGGCTTAACCCATAGACTGTCAAATTTGTCATCCTTGTAAAGGGAATCAGTGTAGAGTGCATACCAAAGGTGAAATTGACTAGGAGCAACCTTTTCTGCATCAGCCATGAAATCCCAACTCTGCATGGATTGGGCGACAGGATTTGCCAGTTTATCGCTATCCAAGTAGGACAACATGAGCGGTAGCATTTCCGAGGCAAACAAATCATAATTGTCGTACTGCATACTGACCATGTCCTCGATACTTGCTTTATGCAAATTGTCCAACAAGCTATTTAGTCGTCGATTGCGATAGTGTTCAAATTCTCCATGTGTATAATATGGGTAATCTGGGCTCACGGCATGTTGATTAGCTGATGAGGCATACTGCGAAGCAGGATTGTACAGAGTAGGCATATCCTCAAATGGAATGCTTTCCTTCCAATCAAAACGTGCAGAGGTGCCATCCATAACAAAATACCCTTGTCTTTCCTCTAATATGGCGAAATCACCCTGCTGGCGTAAGCCAATATCGCCTTGAAGTGAGGCGAAAATGAAGTTTTGGGCAGGACAGCTGTAGTAGCGGAGTGCACCAAGAAAGTCGTCCCAGTTCTTGGCTTTATTGATCTGATAAAACGCATAAAACTCTTCGGTTGGGTCATGGGCTCTCCAGCGCAAGGCCAAGTCACCTGTATGCCTTTCAGACGGGAAGGTGATCTTATCATACACAACGGGTCCATGATGAGAATAGGGGATGTTTAGAATAACATCTTCTCCGCCTCGGCATTGAATTACTTCTTCGCGATATGTTAGGTCTTTCCATACTGAGTCATGGTAGTATTGCGTCCGATCGTCGTTGATGGTTAATTGATACCAATCTTTCACATCTCGACCCGCATTTGTAACACCCCATCCAATGGAATCATTACATCCTATAATAATTCCTGGAGCCCCTGGAAAGCTTACCCCATATGCATTATACCCAGGACAACTAATTTGCATTTCCACCCAGATACAAGGGGCATTGAAACTCAAGTGAGGATCGTTGGCAAGTAAGGGCATTCCTGACTGGCTGCGCTCTTTATGTATTACCCAATTGTTACTGCCAATGTTTTTGTCCGGTGGACTATTTAAACGATGAGGCATAGCTAAATCAAAAGACGATGGATGGGCGCTTGGTTGGGGACTACTGTGGTTCGTGGAATCAGTAGGAGGGTAGGTCGAAGGTGGGAAGATGGGTTCCATTGGGTTATAATATTCTCCATAGAGTGTGAAGAACATCTCTTCGCCAAATGCATTTTTTAGATTGGTGTATTCTAAATCGAATTCTCGATCAGTCAAATCCTTACTCATGGCCATTAAGAGTAAGCAGGAGTTTAGGTTGGTCCAAGGGCTGGGTTGGTAATCGAGTAACTTATACTCCAAAGGATAGTCTTCGTACCTCAGGGAATTGATATAGGTATTCACTCCGTTGGTATATGCATCGAGTAAGGCAAGGGCTTCTGGGTTTTTTTCAATGGCTTGAAGTTTATTTTCAGCACCATAGATCATGCCTATTCTGCGTTGATTGATATCAAACTCTAGAATTTTATCTCGAAGATTAGGGTCATCGCCAAGGATTTCTGAAAGTCGACCGGCCGCTGCAAAAATGGTGAATTCCATTTGCCAAAGGCGAAGCGAGGCCTCTACATACCCTTGAGCAAAGAACATATCGTGCTCATTTTGTGCAAAAATGTGTGGGATAAATTGGTCATCCCAATAGACCGATACTTCGTCACGAAGTTCTTTGGCTTGGGTTGCAGATTCCATGGGTAAAGCATCTAGGGATTCCGCCTGTTGCCAAATACCAGAAGTGGGGTAAAGAAGATTGCCTAAAGGGGGAATCGGACCATTACCAAGGGTGATTCGATGGGATCCTAAGTAACTGAGGGCTACAAAACATGCTCCACATAGGACGGTTAAAACAAATTGTAAAGCTTTATTTTGCAAAAGTTAAATCGTTTATTCAATTGCTCACGAATATAGGTAATGCGTCATAACTCGTCGTTGGAAAGAGAACGCAAGTTCTTGCTTTTTTCGCTTCTTCAGTCCCTCGTTTTTTCGCTGGTTTTTTGGCTGATCTATGCGATGAATAGTGAGGATTCCATCGCGTCATTTCATCGTTATGGCTTAATTCCTTATCAACATGCTGAATATTGGCGTTGGATTACGATGCACTTCATACATAGTGACCTCGGTCATATATGGAATAATACGTTACTACTCGTACCGCTAGTATTTGGTATTCGGATGCAGAACAGAAAGGTTTTTATTCCATTGTTTGCAAGTGTGGTGCTTGGAAGTGCGGCCTTCATTTATTGGGTAGGTAGTCCTCAGTCAATTCATGGTGGGGCAAGTACACTTGTCTATGGATTTTCGTTTTATCTTTTCAGTCATGGTGTCTTGAGCCGGAGGCCAGAAGCCATTGGTATGGCACTTACCGTGATATTAATTGCTTCAGGCTTGTTTTGGGGATTGTTTCCCAGTGCGGTTGCTCAAGTTTCATGGGAAGGGCATGTCGGCGGAGCGCTTAGTGGCTTTATTGTAGCACTAGTCTATTTTGTTTTGCTTAAGCCTTTGCCGAGTAAATTTGACAAAGTTCACCCCGAATCAATCCACTTTTTTGAAGAAAATCCGTTAACATAAAATTTGATAGTATTATCTTTTCGCCATGTTAAGAAATTGTAAAGTTAGGTTAGTAGCATTTCTAAGTGCTGTCATGATGCTGCCCTCTATGGATGGTCAAGCTCAGGTAAGCATTGGAGGTACGCCATTGTCTTGGTCGAACGTGATTACGACAAGTAACACAGCAATCGTCTTGCCTGCGGTGGATGAAGCAGCCCTTTTGTTAGAAGACGAGGCTCGTCTCTTAAACGGAGAAAAGACAACTCGTTTTGGATATAATCATGAAGTTACAATTGACGTATTAGCCTCTTGCGCATGGGAATCTACACCCACTCATGAGATAGGTCGGTTAGCCATTCAAAGCGATGGGGCGCGAAGCATCAACCTTATCTTCAATGACTTTTATCTTGAAGATGAAGTTTCCCTCTTTTTGTACAATGAATCAAAGGAAGATGTCATAGGAGCTTTTACGTCGTCAAATAACAAACCGTACAGAACATTTAGCACACTTCCTTTACCAGGCGATGTACTCATTTTAGAGATCAATGCTCCATTGGGTAGCCGAACATCTGTAACTGCCATGCAATTAGAAACGGTAACGCATGCTTACAAAGACCTATTTACTCAATCGCTTGACAAAGGGCTTGGTCAGTCAGGTTCTTGTAATGTAAATGTCAATTGTCCTGAAGCAGCAGGCTGGGAGGATCAGCGACGTTCTGTAGCGAGGATTGTAGTGAATGGCAATGACCACTGTACAGGAGCCTTAATCAATAATACAGGCAATGATGCAACACCCTATTTCTTAACAGCTAATCACTGCCTAACGGGGAATGTCTCAAACTGGGTATTTTGGTTTAATTGGGAGAGCCCAACGTGCAATCCGACACAGAATTCTTCATATGACGGTGTTTCAGGTTCTACTTTGCTCGCAAGCTGTTCAAGTTCCGATTTCGCCTTGCTTGAGTTGAGCCAGGAGGTCCCCTTGGAATACAATCCATACTATGCGGGTTGGTCTGCGGTGAATACTGCGCCAACATCTGCTGTGGGAATCCACCATCCTTCGGGTGATATCAAAAAGTGGTCCTATGATGGCGATGCTTCTGTGTCCTCTGAGTGGGGAGGCTGGGGTAGTAGCGGTACAAATACCCACTGGGAGGTTCTTGATTGGGATATTGGAACGACTGAAGGTGGTTCATCGGGTAGCCCGTTATTTGATCAGAATAAGCGTATTGTAGGCCAATTACATGGGGGCGCTGCACTATGTGGAAATGATTTCTCCGACCTCTATGGAAAAGTGGCCTATTCATGGGATTGTCAAAGTCAAAACTCAGGTAGGTTAGATATTTATCTTGATCCAAACAACTCTGGATTAACCTTACTGGACGGCTTCGATCCGAATGCAGATGTTTATGCCAATGATGCTATGGCCGGAGAAGTTCTCGGTTTTGAGGATTCTTGTGCATCAGGAGCTATCGCACAGTTAGTATTGGTTAATGCAGGAGCTGATCCTCTAACAAGCGTTGATATTCTATATGGTCTCAATGGTTCAGCCCAGCAAATCTTGAATTGGTCTGGAAACTTAGCACCTGGTAGTTCTGAGGTAGTTGACCTTGAGCTTGTTTCACTCAATCCTGGGCCGCTACTTTATGAGGCCCGTGTCAGTAACCCCAATGGAGTAACGGATGAAAATTCAGCAAACAACTTAGCCTTTGTAAACAAAACCATCTTAGGTCCAGCAGGTTGTACTTCGACGTCAATCTTTGACTTAGACGAAGGTGGAATACTCCTTTCGCCAAATCCTGTTGATCACATGTTGTCGTTGTCGCGAGTTGATACGGAGCACTCCGTGGTGCGCGTATATAATGCCAAGGGACAATTAATGGTACAAAGGGAATGGTTAGGTAATGCGCTTTCCCTTGACGTATCTCAATGGACAATCGGTGTGTACGTCGTACAATCTCAATCCGTCGTGACAGGAAAAGAAGGCCGAATTTCCTTTGTAAAACAATAGAGAAGCGCCATAATGGCACCTTAGTCGCCTTGGAATAGCTTTTGCTAGGTTAGCGACATGTTTCCTGGTGATTTAAACTTCTCTCAAAAGGCCATGGCTGCTATTGCAGGTGCACAGCAGGTGGCTACCTCAAAACGTCATAAACAGATCAATACCTGTCATTTACTCCATGGAATATTGGATGTCAATGACGAGGTGCTAAACTATGCGCTTGCTACTAAGCGGGTAAATGATCAGGCGCTTAAGGAGGGTTTGCCGAATTTGTTTAACGAAGAAGCTTCCTCAGAAAAGGAAAGTGCTTTTCAAATGCCATCGCCGGCCTTAGGTCAGACGATTCTAAGAGCCAAATCGATTTCAGAGAGAACTACAGATTCGCTGATCGAAGTACATCATCTGTTTTTGGCACTTATGGAAAATAATGATGGTGTGACGAAAATGCTTAAGGCAGTTGGTCTTGTGGCAGATGATGTGCGCAAAGCGGTCAATGCGCTCAATGAATCGGATAAAAAGGATAAATCTTCCCCAAAGGATGACTCTGAAACGCCAATCTATGCCAACCTAGATAAATATGCTGATAATCTGAATGTGCTTGCATCGGAAGGAAAACTTGATCCGGTCATTGGACGGGAAGATGAGATTCGTAGCGTGCTTAATGTGTTAGCGCGGAGAACGAAAAACAACCCTCTCTTGGTTGGTGAGGCTGGGGTTGGGAAGACGGCAATAGCCGAAGCAATTGCCTTGCGTTTAGCCCATGGCGATGTGCCAAGAACCTTAGATAGAAAGATACTTTATCGTCTTGATCTTGCCACCATTATGGCGGGAACAAAATACCGTGGTGAGTTCGAAGAGCGTATCAAAATGATTCTTAATGATATTCGTCGGGCTGCTGGAGAAATCATCCTGTTTGTGGATGAAATGCACATGCTAATGGGGGCGGGAAAGGTAGAAGGAGGAAGCATGGATGCCGCGAATCTTCTAAAACCTGCCCTTGCACGAGGGGACTTGCGCTTAATTGGTGCGACGACCTCTCAGGAATATGAAAAGCACATTGTGCAAGACAAAGCGATGGAACGCAGGTTTCAAGTGATTTTGGTAGATGAGCCCAGCAAGGAAGATGCCGTTTCGATTCTTCGAGGGTTAAAGGATCGTTATGAAAACCATCATAAGGTGCAATACCTAGATGATGCTCTTGTGGCTGCAGTAGATCTTTCCATTCGTTATCTACCTCATCGTCAGCTCCCGGACAAGGCAATTGACTTGCTAGATGAGGCGGGAGCCAGACTCCGCTTAGAATTGGATTCTATGCCTGAAGAAATTGAGCATTTGTCTCGTAGAATCAAACAACTTGAAATTGAGAAGGCTGGCCAAGAAAAAGATGGTAGTTCTGCTTCTTTGAAGGCTATCAATGCTTCTCTTAAAGAAAAACAAAAGGAACTTAAAGAGTTATCGGCCCTTTGGAAACGTGAAAAAGAATGGTTGGATGCTATCCAAGTGGGAAGAGCAAAGCTTGAGGAGGCCAAGATAGAGGCAGATAAGGCAGAAAGGCAGGGGGAGTTTGCGCGAGTCGCCGAGATACGATACGGTGAAATGGCTGCAATTCAACAACGTATAGATGATGCAGAACGCATGCTTCATGACATTCCAGATGCGGAACGGATGTTAAAGGAAGTCGTTGATGCCGAAGCCGTAACAGAGATTATAGCAAAATGGACAGGGATTCCTCTCAAAAAAATGATTCGCACAGAGCGCGACACCTTGATGCATTTGGAATCGATTTTAGAAGATCGAGTCAAAGGGCAGCATCAAGCGTTATCGGCTTTATCCAATGCAATACGAAGAAATCGTGCAGGTTTAAATGATATCAATCGCCCTATTGGTACTTTCTTGTTTGTTGGCGGATCTGGTGTAGGAAAAACCGAAACGGCAAAGGCTCTTGCTTCTACCTTGTTTAGCAGTGAAGAATCTTTATTGACCATTGATATGTCCGAATATCAAGAGGCGCATAGTGTTTCACGGCTAATTGGGTCTCCTCCGGGATATGTGGGGCATGATGATGGGGGATTACTTACCAAGCCGGTAAAACAAAGGCCGTATTCCGTGGTGCTGCTCGATGAAATTGATAAGGCTCATCCCGATGTGCTCAATATTCTTTTACAAGTAATGGAAGAAGGGCGTCTCACCGATAGCAGGGGAGAGGAAGTAAACTTCAAAAACACGGTACTTGTCATGACGGCCAATATTGGCGCCAAGGCACTTAGTGATCACTATGCCAATGCAGAATTGGATACGGAGGAGAGCTTTAAAAAGGCACAAGATATTGTGCTTTATGCCATTGAAAATCAATTAAGACCGGAGTTTGTCAATCGTATTGATGAGGTCATTGTTTTTCGACAATTGGACCAAGATCCGTTGTTATCGATTGCTCAGGGCATGTTTGATGAAATTGCCACTAGGGCTAAGAGCAAGGGGTATCAAATATCCATTACTGAGGAGGCCTTAAAATGTTTAGCAGAAGCTGGAATGGATCCGCTCTATGGCGCACGGCCTTTGCGTCGTCTTCTACAACGCTCGGTTACCGATGAATTAGCCCTTAAAATTATGGCTAGAGAAGAGGATGTTCACTTCGAATGGATTGTGGATGCCTTTGACGGAAAACTAATTCTTCGCCAAAACAATGTACAAGATGATGTACTTAGCTCGTTGGGTCTCTAGAAAGTGTCGAAAGAATTTCTCACCTTTATAAAGAATAACAAGCTTGGCAAACTCCCAAAACAAATCATCTTCTAAGAAGACTAATCTTGAATCAAGCAAGCACCATGTGCTTTCGGAAGGGGTATACGATCGCCTCCCGATTCTCCCATTAAAGCGTGCTGTCATGTTTCCAAAAGTCTCCTTGCCAATTGCTATGACAAGGCAAAAGTCTATTGAAGCGTGTCAAGCAGCCTATCGAAAAGACAAGTGGATTTTGGCGCTCACTCAGCGTGAGGAAACGGATGCTGAACCGGATGTAAATCAACTCTTCGAAGTAGGGACTCTGTGTTCAATCGATAAAATTGTTCGCCTACCTCAAGGTGGTATGAATGCTATAATACGTGGCCATCAGCGCGTCAAATTAAATCGTATTCATAGCAATACACTGTACTATGAAGGAAAAATAGAGGCGTATGAGGAGGAAAATACCATGGATGACAAATCATTTATGGCCCTGATGGAAGAGATCAGGGACTCCACGCTCGAATTGATGCATAGCAGCAATGATATCAAAGCCGAGGCCTTGTATACGCTGAAAAACATTAACGACCCACTTCATCTTTTAAACTTTGTGGTGGTTTCTCTTCCCATGCCAAGCAATGAAAAGCAAGAACTTCTCAGGGAATCTTCTATTGTTAAACGCTTGGAAGCAATCCAAGAGCGTTTGAGTAATGAGTTGCAAATCATTGAGCTAAAGCGAATGATTCATGAAAAGACAAGGGAAGACATCGAACAACAACAGCGCAACTTCTTTTTAACCCAACAATTGAAAACGATTCAAGAGGAGTTAGGAACGGGTCAAAATCATGATGTAGAACGTTTTAAAGAAGATTTAGCGGGTTTAGAGATTGCCGACCAACAACTCAAGGCTCACTTCGATAGAGAGCTTCAAAAGCTCGAGCGAATGCATACGGGTTCTCCGGAATATGGAAGTCAAACGGCTTATTTAGAATTCGCACTAAAACTTCCTTGGAATCAATCCACAAAGGACACTTTTGATTTAAAACATACGCGTCAAATTCTCGACAAGCATCATTTTGGCTTAAAGCACGTCAAAGAACGGATTGTTGAGTATCTGGCTGTGCTTAAGCTAAAACAGGATGCTAAAGCGCCAATCCTATGCTTAGTGGGCCCACCAGGCGTTGGAAAAACATCGTTAGGCCAATCTATTGCCGAAGCTCTTGGTCGATCCTATACGCGAATGGCCTTCGGAGGTTTACATGATGAAGCAGAAATACGTGGACACCGTAAAACATACATCGGAGCGAAACCTGGAAGAATCCTTCAATCGCTGAAGCGCGCGGAATGCAATAATCCAGTGTTTGTTTTAGACGAGATCGATAAAATTGGTAAGGATTTTCGCGGTGATCCATCCTCAGCTTTACTTGAGATGTTGGATCCCGAGCAAAATGTCAAGTTCTATGACAATTATTTGGAATACGAATTTGACCTCTCCAATGTCTTTTTCATTGCTACGGCAAATGATTTAAGTTCAATTCCACTTGCTCTGCGAGATCGTCTAGAAATCATTGAGGTTCAAGGCTATTCCATCGAGGAAAAGCTTGAAATTGCCACCCAACACTTAATCCCTCAGCAACGGGAAAACCATGGTTTGTCGAGTAAGCAGATAAAAATAGACCGTAAAATTTTGCCGAACCTTATTCAAGGGTATACAAGAGAGTCTGGAGTTCGTCAACTTAATCGTGTAATTGGCGCCCTGATGCGTTCAAAGGCAAAAGACATTGTGGAAGAACTTCCTTCCAAAAGCTTGATTCGAAAGCCTTACCTCGTTGAGCGATTAGGACCACCTAAGTTCGCTCACGAGATAGCACTAACTCAAAGCAAAATTGGTGTTGCTACAGGCTTGGCCTATACACCAGTAGGCGGGGATCTGCTTTTTATTGAGGCATCATTGCACCGAGGAGAGCAAAAGCTCAAACTAACTGGCAATCTTGGAAACGTGATGAAAGAGTCTGCTCAAGCGGCTTACACCTTCCTCCAATCTTTCTACAGAACGGATAATGAGGTTATGCGCTTGTTAGACGAATACTCTATTCATATCCACGTGCCGGCAGGGGCCACACCCAAAGACGGTCCTTCGGCAGGAATAGCCCTATTAGTTTGTATGGCTTCCCTTTTGACGAAACGACCAGTAAACCATAAACTCGCCTTTTCGGGAGAGATAACACTGCGCGGTGATGTTCTTCCTGTTGGTGGTATTCGAGAAAAGTTACTGGCTGCCCGTCGATATGGAGTGTCTGAAGTTCTCCTGTGTACATCGAATGCGCATGATGTTGAAGAGATTGATAAAGCACATCTTCTTGACCTCGAAGTAACTTATGTAGAACACATGGGTGAAGTAATTCGTGCCGCTTTACTTAATGCTAATGCCTAAGTTTTTCTCTAACGTTCGTCGATTTCTTGTACTCCTATGCTTCTATTGTGGGATGGCTAGCATTTCCTATGGGCAAATAGGAGGACGAAATGCTTTTGGCTTTACCTCGATGGCTTTTGAGCCACACGTAAGTAGTTTGGGCGGAATGGTGCTTGGGCAAACGACCACATCCATGTCTGGTATGGATTTTCCGTCCGCTCTTCAAAATGGACAAAAAGAGGTGAATATCGGTTACACCTCGCTTTATGGTTCATCTTCAGCATTTGCCGTGCAATATATAATGCCTCATAAGCGATTTGGTGTCTTACAAGTTGGCACGCGGTATCTGACCCATGGTCTTCTTGACCGACGCGATGCCTTAAATACATATCAAGGAAAATTTTCGGCCAATGAAGTAGATCTCTATGCTGGTACAGCATTTACTTGGGAGAATTATCGGTTTGGGGTCAATGTTCATGGCTTGATTGGGCAATTAGAGGCACAGAATAGCTTGGGGTTGGCGGTCGATTTTACTGCATTTTGGGAAGATAGTTCGGGCCTGACGACTATGGGCTTTGCATTACGCAATCTTGGCGGTGAGATTATTCCCTATGCTGGTAAGCGAAGAGCTACTCCAACCGATTTGCAGTTTGGCTTTAGTCGAAAACTAAAATATCTTCCTTTGAGAATTCACTGTACGCTGCATGATCTATATCGGTGGAATTTACGATTTGAGGATAGCTTGTCGTCAAATTCCTCCAATCTCTTTGGTCTACCGGAAGATCAATCTGTTGGAGGCTTTGGGAAATTTACAGATAACTTTTTTCGTCACGTCAACTTTGGATTGGATTTTAATTTGTTTCAAGACAAGTTTTGGTTTGCTTTAGGTTATAACCATCAACGAAGAATGGAGATGGCTATTCCCAATAGAAATGGCTTTGCTGGCTTCTCGTTGGGCTTTGGTATGGAGCTTAATCGTTGGGCTTTTGGATACAGTTATGCAAAGCATCATTTAGCCTCAGGTTTTCATGGAATTCGCACGACGTTACGGTTTCATAAAAAAGCTAAAAATTCAGTCGAGAACTAGATTAATTGTCTTACCTTCGCATCTTAAATTTTTGTTAACCCTGGATTGGGTGTAAAACTCTTGTAGGCTTGGAGCATTTCAACCTTCAAGTTTAAGAGCCGCACAGTCCAAATTTTGAAGATTATGATGTACGATGATAATGCCTTTGATCTGAATAGTGATCAATTTTTTCCTGAAGGTGATGAGCCTTCCAACCAAGAGGAAGCAGCCGAAGAAGCGCCAGCAGCTGAGGAAGTAGCTGAAGAAGCACCAGCAGCCGAGGAAGCAGCCGAAGAAGCGCCAGCAGTTGAGGAAGTAGCTGAAGAAGCACCAGCAGCCGAGGAAGTAGCTGAAGAAGCACCAGCAGCCGAGGAAGCAGTTGAAGAAGCACCAGTAGCTGAGGAAGTAGCTGAAGAAGAACCAGCAGCCGAGGAAGCAGCAGAGGAGGTTGATGAAATGCCTGAACTAAAGGTTAAAAAAGAAGATTCAGGAACAAGCCATGATGATTTCGATTGGTCAAAAGGTAAGCGTAACGTTACAGAATACAGTGCGGACACCATTCAGGAAATGGAAGCTCAGTACACTAAAGACCTTAAGATTCTTGAAGAAAATGTGATCGTAACAGGAACTGTAGTTTCTGTTACAAGCACAGACGTTGTATTAAACATCGGGTTTAAGTCTGATGGCATGGTGCCAATCAATGAGTTTCGCGACATGGAGGAGCTCAAGCAAGGAATGGAGGTAGATGTATATGTGTCTACACTAGAAAATGCTAAAGGTCAATTAGAACTTTCTCGTCGTAAGGCGAAGTTGCTGAAAGCATGGGATGCCTTGGTTCAAGCGCATGCTGACGATACCATTGTTAAAGGAACAGTTGCTTCGAAAACAAAGGGTGGACTTATTGTGAACATCGGAGGCCTTGAAACCTTCTTACCTGGATCTCAAATTGACGTTAAGCCTGTCGTTGATTATGATGAGTATGTTGGTAAGCAAATGGAGCTCAAAGTGGTCAAGGTTAACGAAACCATTAAAAATGCCGTTGTTTCTCACAAAGCCTTGATTGAAAGTGATATCGAAGAACAACGTCTTGAGATCATCTCAGGTCTTGAAAAAGGACAGGTTCTCGAAGGAATTATTAAGAACATCACAGACTTCGGAGCCTTTATCGATCTTGGTGGTATTGATGGCCTTCTATACATCACGGATATTTCTTGGGGTCGCATTAATCACCCTAACGAAGTATTGACAATCAATGAAAGCATCAATGTTGTAGTACTTGACTTTGATGACAATAAAAAACGAATTTCTTTAGGGCTTAAGCAATTGCAAGAGCACCCATGGACTGCCTTCGTGGATACTGTCAACGTTGGCGATAAGGTGAAAGGAAAGATTGTTAATGTTGAAGATTACGGAGCCTTCTTGGAGATTCAGCCAGGGGTTGAAGGACTCATCCACGTGAGTGAGGTAAGTTGGTCTTCAGAGCAAATTAATTCGCGCAAATTCTTCAAAATGGGTGAAGAGCACGAAGCTGTCATCATGACGGTAGGTGCTGAGGAGCGCAAGATGAGTTTATCCATCAAGCGTCTTGTCCCAGATCCATGGGAAATTGTTGCTGAGCGCTATGCAGTAGATACAAAGCATACTGGTCAAATTCGAAACATCACTCCTTATGGTGTGTTCGTTGAACTCGAAGAAGGTATCGGTGGAATGGTTCACGTTTCTGACCTCTCTTGGACGAAGCGTTTCAATCACCCATCTGAGTATGTTAAATCAGGAGAAACTCTTGAAGTTATGGTCTTAGAGATAGATGATGAAAATCGCAAGCTATCTCTCGGGCATAAACAACTTGAAGAAGATCCATGGGGCACCTTTGAAACGGTTTTCCCAGTCGGATCGGTTCATGAAGGATTGGTTGTTAGTGTCGATTCAAAAGGCGGTGTCGTTATGCTTCAGCATGGTCTTGAAGGATATATGCCTTCACGTCATATGAAGAAGGAAAACAACGAATTGGCTGTAGTCGATGATAAAATCGAGGTAAAAGTAATCGAGTTTAATCAGCGTGACAAGCGAATTATCCTATCGCATACTAAGGTATGGTCAGATGAAGTAATTAAGGAGAAGCGCAAGTCGGCAAGCGATACTAATAAGCAAGTGAAGAAGCTTCAAAGCAATATCGAGGCTACGACACTTGGTGATATCTCGGCACTTGCTGATCTTCAAGCAAAGCTCAAAGACGAAGAGCAGACCACTGAAGAAAAGCCTAAGGCTAAAAAAGCCCCAGCTAAGAAAGCAGCTGCTAAGAAAACGACGAAAAAGTCAAAAGAGGAAGTTGCTAAGGATGATGCAGCTCCATCGGAAGATGCTCCTGCTACTGATGAATCCACAGAATCATCAGAAGAGTAAGGTCTTCTTAACCTTTTCAAATATTCAAGCAAGGGCTACAGGAAACTGTGGCCCTTGTTGTTTTACGCCGTCATATATTGAATAGTCTACTTGTAGTAAATGATCGTTACCACAATGCTTCGAGTATCGAGCACCCTGAATGAATCCTTTTACTTAGTATCCAAAGAGGTTGTCTCTAAAGTCATAAGAAATATGGACTTCATGAACTTGGCCAAGGGCTGCTCGATTATTCGACAAATTCATGTCATAGGCATAGCCAATAGAGAAACGATCCAATACTGTAAACCCTCCTAAGAACATTAAGTGAGAGGTCGATCGATAACCAAGGCCAACGCTAAGTAGGGACTCTATGCTATATCGAAGGCTACCTGTAACTTGAGGAGGTGCACCAACGACATAGTGAAGGTTTATATCTGGATCAAGGGAGATATCCCTTGCGCTGTAATTGTCTTGCAGAGAAATCTTACCCCCGATTCCGAAGTGGTAATGTTGCATTTTGGTAAAGTTCGTTGTACGGCCATTGCGTCCTTCAAAAGGGACAGACAATTGCAGTAATTGGGGTATGGCCGCTGCGATATAATATTTACCACCCTCATAGAGTACACCAAAGGAGGCGTCAGGATACATTTTTGACTCGGTGTTGGCTAAAATTCCAGGATCATCGGGTTGATCCAACTGCAACAAACCAGCATTGAGTCGATAACTATTGGCTCCAAGACTAAGGCCGAAGGATAATGCTTTTCTGGCTCTTTGACGCGAAAGTCCTTTATCGAGTACAATTCGGTAGGAGAAACTTCCTGAAATCCCACTGTAACTGGTAGGGCCAGTAAAGTCATTAAACACTGAGGCTCCAAGATTGATGCGTTTGTTTCGAAGTGGTGTATGAAATCCAATATTCGCGGTAAAGGGAGAGCCCTCAATTTTTCCCCATTGTGATCGAAAGGTAGAAAAGATGTACATCCCCTGAGCATGGCCCGCAACTGAAGGATTATATAAAAACATACTTTCCTTAGAGAAGGAAAAATCAGGCAACTGCTGTGCGTAGGTCTTCCCTCCGTTGAGCATGAAGAGTATCCCGATGATTAAAAATGTATACGTAGTGCGAGCCTTCATAGATTATTGCAGTTATTCGACCAGCGTTATGTGCCCGGTATAGGTTTGCTGGGTCTGACCAGACTCATTAAGGTTAAGGATGTAGTAATAGGTTCCCGCGGGAAGTTGTTGCCCTTTCCATGTTCCTCTCCAATCATTGTTGTAGGGAGCTGCCTTATATACCACGTCACCCCATCGATTTACAATACTCACCGAGTTGTCCGGAAATTGGTAAAGCCATCGGATATACCAAAAATCATTTAACCCATCACCGTTCATCGTCAGTCCGTTGGGAATAAAAGGATCTTCGTCAAAGCGGTCATCTACAAAGATGGTTATGGAATCAATGTCCTTACAGTTGCGATCGTTCTCCACTAAAACAACATAGCTCGTGGTTGAATCATGGAAGAAGAATGGGTCGGGACAGTTGTCACAGCTCAGATAATCAGCAGGTGTCCATGTGTAGTCGATTCCTCCACTCGCCATAAGGTAGGCGGTGTCTAGCAAGTAAATCGTTGTATCATTACCCGCTTGGGCAAATGGCCCCGTGGTTTCGGATAGTGCAAAGTTTTCGGAGAGGTAATCTTTCCAAGGATTCATGCGGATCACGCGCTCATTGGCACTGATGTCAGTTGAGGAGAAGGAGGGTGCAATTTCCCATTGTGGTAAATTCCTCCAGTGGACAACATCGTTAAACTCTCCATCTTCTAATGGATTAAAAGTAAAGTCGATGGCTACCGAGTCTGTACCTAATTCTTCCCAAATTTTATGGTAAAATCGATCGTTGATAGAACATATAAGAAGATCTCTTTCTTCTCGATTTAAGTTGTCCAGGTTCGGGTCATTTTCAACAAGTCGCACACGGTAGATGTAACTTCCTGAAGCGTTAGGAACAATGTCTACTGGCCGGTATATGGTATCTCCTCCTAATTCAAATCCTACTGGGAAAACATAGGTATCTGTGGTGTTTAATGTGCGCTCAATACCTCCATTGCCCAATGCACGAATGAAGCCTTGATTGCGATTTACGACATTGGATTCTGTGTTATACACAAAGACGGTATTGGTGTCCAAGTCAAACTGACGATTTCCGAGATCTAATAGACTATCGACTTCTACGTTGATCGTGGCATACTTCGTGCCATTATTCTCTAAGAAAAGATTGTGAAATCTTGTAATTGAACTGCCTGTAATCGTCTGATCTTCTCCATCAAGATAGACATATCCTGCTAAGCTGGGATCGAAGCCAAGCCCATTACTTTCATTAATCCAATCCCCTTGGTTGCGTATCGTGTCTTCGTTGAAAATTACCGTATTGACGTCGAGATACATGTCGCCATCTACATTGAGTAGAGCTTCATCGGTTATACTAACATAGCCTTCGCTTACAGAAAACATCGGCTGCGCAAAGGCGGACGTAGCGCTCAGGAATGCAAGGCATCCAATAATCAATAAATTGTGCCGAATGTTGGAGAGCGTGATGGTCATACTGGATTTATCCTCTTCTAATTTAAGCAATGTTCGTATTATTGTTTAAGTCAAATACGCGTAATGATTAAACAGTGCAAAAACCATGGGGTCTTGCTGAGTCTTTTCTTAGCAATCGCCTCGACTACACTGGCTCAAGTGGGTATCAACATTCAAGAGCCGGACTCTTCAGCAATTCTTCATTTAGAGTCAATTGATAGAGGGTTACTGCTACCTCGTCTCGATGATGCGCAAATGAATGGTATAAACAACCCGGCAGAGGGATTAGTGTTGTATAACACGGAAGATAGTTTAGTTGAATATTGGAACGGAGAATGTTGGATAAAGCCTTATCAACGTACTTGCGATGACTGTGAATTTATTATGACGATTGACCAAACCCAAGCGGTAATTGATCGGGCTGTTACCGACAGCGCCTCATTTACCCTTACGGTCGAGCAAACCAATGGTACAGATGACATCAACTTAGTTATACTAACCTCGCTTCCCGCGGGTGTTACCTATTCGGCAGATAGCTTTGTAATCGACAGCTTTGGAACGTCGACCATTACCGTGACAGCAGGCATCTTTGCTCAGCCTGGAACATTTCCTGTTATTGTGCAGGCTGTTTGTGGACAGTTTACTCAATTTATTGCCTTCACGGTTATCGTAGAACCTTGCGAGCTCGTACCGTTAAATGCGAGTACAGATAACTTTTTACTCTCGGATAATGTCAACCGCGGTCTTCCTGGAGACCCTGCTTGTATTATTGTCGATATCGCCGATGGAGTAGAGATTGGCTCAACAGATGCAGGGCAACCGGCCTTTAACACGGGGAACCTTGATCTTCAGTCTCATGTTGGATTTATTCATGAGGGGTCCATTCTTGGCCGAGGGGGCAATGGTGGAGGAGTGGGTAACATTATCCAATTACAATTCGGTGAAGATGGCGAAGATGGAGGAGACGCAATCAATCTAACTACAAGAGCAACCTTTGACCTTGGTGGAGAAATTTATGCTGGCGGTGGCGGTGGGGCCGGAGTAGGTGTGGGGCTAACCATTCCTTTAAGCCAGATTCCTATCATTAGTTTCCCTGACCTCTTCCTCGGCTTTGGCTTTGGTGGAGGTGGTGGATCGGAGTCCGGTATTGGTGGGCAGATTCCTTCAGGCGTTACCGTTATCGGTCAGCTTGATCCTGGTCAGGATGCAACGGCTTCTGTCTTTTCCATTCCTGGGGATGGTGCCAACTTTACGGTTAATCTCGATTTACTTAATCTCTTAGGTATACCAAGCTCCATTAATGCTGGGGTGGGATCGATTAACTTTACAGCGGCTATTGGCGGCCAAATCAATGCAGGGGATGGTGGTGCCTTTGGTCAGGCTGGACAGGCGTCAAGTGCGAACGTCTCTGCTACGCTAGCTGCGGAATTATGTGTGATTTTTATTGGTTGTACAGATATTTTCAACTTCAATCCTACCTTTCCAATTGGTATAGCGAATGGAGGGCAAAGTGGTCTTGCGGTAAGAACAAACGGGAATACGGTCAACAACCTACAGGTCCCCAATCTCTTTATTTTAGGAAACATACAATAACATGAGAACAGTATTTACGATTTGCTTATTGCTTGCAGCTGGATCCATTCTTGCACAATTTACAGGACAAATTGAATTTGATTTAGAAGGTGTTAACCCAAAAACCAATGAATTAGAGTCGAGTCATTGGTCCATGTACGTTGGGCAGAAGAATTTGACCATGGAGTTGCATAATGCCGACGAAAGTGGCGGCAGCTTAATTTTCGTACCCAATACAGGTAACGGTGATTTACATCTTTACAGTACGGCAGAGGGAACCGAAGTATTCTTTACCTCAAAAGGAGGTCAGCGAAGCGCTACTTCTTCGTTGATGGATCGGGGTTTTCGAATGACAAAGACATCTGCAACCGATAATGTACAAGGAATAGCATGTGATGTTTGGTCTGTGGTTAATGAAAACCTCGAAGGAGAATTTTGCATCGCTCCTTCCATAGATGTTGATTTTGCTCCATATATCGATATGTATATTGACAATGTTTTTATGCGCTCAATGGAAGTTAATGATGTCAAGGGCTTTCCGATGTCATGGGAAGTCGTTGATCGATACGATGGCTCAATTTACAGAAAAGGAAATGTGACAGCGATTTCTGAAGAAGGCAAACAAGATTTACTTGTTCTGCCATCTCATCTAAAGTCCATTGAAACATTGATGGAATAATATTTTCCAATCAGTTCCAAATACCATTTATTTTTTCGATATTTGCATCCCGAAAGAAAAGTGTTTTGACTTTGAATCGGTATATCGGTTAGCAATAACCAAAACTTTAGAGGATAAAACTATGGCACGATTTTGTGAACTTACTGGCAAGGGTCCTTTAGTAGGAAATCACGTTTCTCACTCGAATAGAAAGACGAAGCGACGGTTCCTTCCAAACTTGCAAACAAAGAAATTCTACATCCCAGAACTTGATCGTTGGGTAACACTACGCGTTGCAGCAAGCACGATACGTACCATCGATAAGATTGGTATCTACAAGTACCTCACGGACTTAGAGAAAAAGGGATTGATTACGATAGTTGAAGAAAACGATTAATCATGGCGAAGAAAAGTAAAGAGGCCAGAGGCCAAGTCATTCTCGAATGCACGGAGCATAAAGCATCAGGCATGCCTGGTACTTCTCGGTACGTGACGCAGAAAAATCGCAGAAATACTCCTGATCGATTAGAGCTTAAGAAGTACAATCCGATTCTTAAGAAGTATACGGTTCACAAGGAGATTAAATAATCCATTAACTAGAAAGATAATATCATGGGTAAAGTTTCGAAAAACGCCAAAACAAACCGTAAAGCACAGGAAGGTTCTAAGGACTATGTTCGTGTAATCAAGGCGGTTAAGACGAAAAAAAGTAGTAGCTACAGCTTCGCTGAAAAAATTGTTCACAAGGACAAGGTGAAGGATTTCTTGGCGAAAGACTAATTAGAAAAATTACCAATTAATACAAAGGGCTTTTCACAAAAGCCCTTTTTTTGTTCAAAGAAGGAGCGTGGAACGACAGAAAAAAACTGGATTTTTTAGCAAACTAAAAAGGGTTATTGCCGGCCGTAAAAAGGTCGATGATGACTTCTTAGACAACGTCGAAGAAGTATTGCTCACAAGTGACGTGGGATTGGATACTACTGTTAAGATTGTCGAAGCGATTGAGCATAAGGCTGAAATGAGTCGAGCAAGCAGTGAAGATGAGTTGATGGCCATTGTAAAAGCTTCGGTTCGTTCTGTTTTTGATCATCAAGAGACCTACGATCCAAATCGTTTTTTACCCTCGGACAGACCCTCGCCCTATGTCTTAATGGTCGTAGGCGTAAATGGTGTAGGAAAAACAACGACTATTGGCAAGCTCGCTTACCGGTTGCAAAAACAAGGATTATCGGTCGTGCTAGGAGCAGCGGACACTTTTCGGGCGGCGGCTGTAGCTCAACTGCGTATTTGGGCAGACCGTTCAGGAGCCGATTTTGTTGAGAAAGGGCAGAATGCTGATCCAGCAAGTGTTGCCTTTGATGCAATCAATGCGGGAAAAGCTCGCAATGCGGATGTGATTATCATTGATACGGCGGGAAGACTTCATAATCAGGTTGGCTTGATGAATGAGTTGACTAAGATTCGCAAGGTGATGGATCGAGGAATTCCTGGAGCTCCTCACGATGTAATGCTCGTTCTTGACGCGTCTACCGGACAAAATGCCTTTGAACAGGCTAAGCAATTTACCAAAGCTACAGATGTCTCTTGCCTAGCGCTAACGAAGATGGACGGAACGGCGAAAGGAGGTGTAGCGTTGGGAATAACCGATCAGTTTAGTATTCCTATTCGCTATATGGGATTAGGGGAAGGAGAAGAAGATTTAAAGCCTTTCGATGTCAATTATTTTATTGATTCAATGTTTAAAGAAATGCAATGACGCGCCTATCGATTAATATCAATAAAGTGGCGCTTATGCGCAACGCACGAGGTGGTAACCTGCCCAATGTAGAGACCTTTGCTAAGCATCTAATGGATTTTAATGTGGATGGGATTACGGTTCATCCTAGACCTGATGCTCGCCATATTCGCTGGTCGGATGTTGAAATGCTCAAGCAAATCATGAAGGATTACCATGGTGAACTAAATATCGAGGGGTATCCAACAGATGATTTTATTCAATTTGTCTGTGATATCCAACCTGAGCAATGCACCCTCGTTCCCGACGCACCTGATCAGTTGACAAGCAATCACGGATGGGACATAGCATCTCACAGAGACTTCCTTAAGCAAGTAACGCTGAAACTCCATACTTACGGCATTCGGGTAAGTCTATTTATGGATGCCGATGCCTCGAAGTATGATGGGCTTCAAGATATAGGAGTGGACGCTGTAGAAATCTACACAGGGCCTTATGCCGAAGATTTTGCCCATGAAGGTGAAGGAGCGCTTGTCAAGCTTAGTGAGGCGGTGGATAGGTTACGTAGTCTCAATCTCTCTATTCATGCTGGCCACGATTTGAACCTTCAAAACCTTGGTCCGCTAATTAAGACCTACCCTGATATACAAGAGGTTTCCATCGGTCAGGCATTTGTCGCGGATTGCTTGTATTATGGATTGGAAAATACCCACGGTCTTTATAAACGAGCCATTGCTATGATATGATGCTCTTGCGCCGTATATGGGGATACTGGGGGTTTATCTGGTTTGGCTTCATCTGCGGTGTTGCGTTAGTCTTAATTTTGCCTTTTCATCTTTTTTGTCCTGCATCGTATGATAAGTATTTTCAGCGGTACTGGTACCAGGTCTTGGGCAGATTTGTACTCTACGGTTCGGGAATCTTTGTGCGTCGTCATGGCGTTACCTACTACGAGGATAAAGCGTACATGATTTTAGCCAATCATACAACAGCGATGGATATTCCCATCCAAGCTATAGGCATTCCAAACGCCATTCCCTTTAAATTTCTTGCCAAATCAAGTGTTTCAAAAATTCCTGTGTTGTCTTCTATAGCAGCGCGCTGTGCGATTTTGGTTGACCGTCATTCTGCAGAAAGCCGTCAAGCCGCAAAACGAGCTCTTGTCGAGGCTATTCAGGGAGGTCAGTCGGTCTTGATTTACCCTGAGGGTGGTCGTAATCGCACCGCGTCACCATTAGCGCCTTTTAAAATGGGGAGTTTAGCCTTGGCCTATGCGCATAACTTTCCAGTAGTGGTGAATACCGTAGTGGGCGCTCATCGCTTAAATCCCGTTGGTAAGTATCTTGAGCTGCGACCAGGTATAGTGGATAGTCACTGGAGTGAGGTCATCGAACCCAAGCGCTATGCTTCAGCGCTTGCATTTCGTCAAGGGATTGAGGAATTGATGCTGAATGTTTTAGAAGAGCAGGGGAGAAGCTAGTTTGCGAATCGAAGAATTCTATAGCCTCGTAAACCATTGATTATTGAAATCAGGTAAACCATGGGCGCCATGTACTGCCATCCAATGAATCCCACAGTAATCACCAAGATGGGAGACCAAAGAAGCATACTTCCAACATAACGGGCAAAGGATGTTCTTAATAGAAAGATACCAATGATAGCTATGGGGTTAGCCCAAAGCATATTGAGGTTTGCATAGGTCGACCAATGAGTCGTTCCCATCCACATAAAGAGAAAGAGGCATCCAATCACCCCTGTAATCAGAAGCCATAGAATATCTACTGCCCAAAACCACTTGCCGTAGCGGTATTCTATAAAAAACAGGCTAAGCATGATCAGCAGTAGGAGAGAGCATGCAGTCATGGGGCCAGTCAATCCAGTAGGTTCTTCTAAAGGCGAGCCGGGATTGAGTATCCTTGTTTCTTTAACCAGCTTTGATTTTTGATCACTTGGGATATAGGTATTTTCATATGCCTTCATCATATTATCGGGTAAAAACATTCTATCCCTGAACGTGGCATGCTGTGATGCGGAATAGCCCAAAATGATATCCGTACCAAATTGAAGCCATGGTTTTCTTTCGACAAAAGGCTCAATCAGGTCAACAAAGGATTCATCGGAGTATTTTACCTCGCTTGACACTCCCCAAGAATAGATCAGGCTGTCGGCATAACATGTTTCGATTAAATCGCGAATTCGCGTGGCGCAGTTGTCTTTAAAGTGGTCATAGCGATACACGCGGTTCTCAGGAAGAAGATTTACATTGATGAGGTCTAGCAGGGTATTCTTTTTTGCAATGCTTAAGTTGAGCACTTGCTCCGTTAGGCGTTGGTCGCGCTCTAGATAGCTCACCATAAAAGAATTGTAGGGTTCAATACCTAATGAGTAGGGGAGTACTCCACGTATAAACTTGGAGACAAAGTGCTCTGTTCGATAATCAAACATCCCATAGTTAATCACAAGGTCTTGACCAGTTGTACCATTTAATGAACGAAGTCGAAGGGCAGAGTGTCCCCATGTTCCATAGACCAAATTCGAAGGGGCTGCAGTGATAAGAGAAACTTCAAGATCTTCAAGGTCATCAAAGTACTGATGAAGATCGATGTTCTGGCCATAAGAAGTAACGTCTAAACTCAGTAGCACATAAAATAGTATGGCAGTAAATCGTTTCATTAGGCTCAGTTCAATGAGGGGTCTATTGGCATGTTGGCCATTGATTCGTAAGGGTCTCCCATCGAGGCCATAATTGACTTCCACATCCCTGGAGTTGAATATTCAAAAGGGTTTACGGCGTCCAAGTGATTGATGATCCATGAATTGTCAATGATCTCCTTCCTTAATTGGCCTGCATCCCAACCCGAATATCCCAAAAAGAGTCTGACGCAATTAGGATCGGTACTTTCCTCTTGTAAAGTCGCTAGCAATTGTTCGTGAGATCCTCCATATTGCCAGCCGTTGGCAATCGGCATAGTCCCTTCGATTAAGGGAAGATTTCTATGAATAAACAACAGGGTATCCTGAGCTACGGGGCCACCGCTGTATATAGGAAAGCTATTAGGCGTTTCAATGTCTAAGATGTCGTGGAGTTGGACCTTAAGCGGCCGATTAAGGATAAATCCCATGGAACCCTCTTGTTTGTCATGAAAGCATAGTAGGCTTACGCTTCGTGCGAATTCACTATCCTTTAAAAAGGGTTCAGAGAGTAACAATGAACCCTGGTTGAGCGGTTTTCGTATTTCTTTTCTGTAGTCCCACATATTTGACCTCCAATATAATGAAGCAATCGCAAGCTGAGGTGCTTGATGTATTTTTCCACACATTTTTTAAAAAACGACAAAAAATGATATTCAAGTCATAAAAGAATTGCTTACCAAGTCTTAGTTTTGAGATGTTTTCTTAATAGACCGAACCCTATGAAGCGAAACCTTAGAAATATCTTAACGCTTGTGTTGTTCAACCTTGTTGCAACACCTATGTTTGCTGCTGACGATAGCGTGTCCAATGTTATTGTTTTTTCTTCTCTTGCCTTTGTCATTGTTCTCCTGATCTTTCTGGCGCTTATAATGGGTGATCAGTCCATTCGTATAAGCCGCTCGACGCTTGCCAAGGATGAACAAGATCTCCCTCCATCATTTATCCCTTCGAAAAAAGAGATTTTTGGAATCAATGATGATCCCATTGCAGGTGATGCTAAAGTCCACGTTTTAGACCGAGGGCACGAAATTAAACTTGATGGGCGTGCTGATGTCACCTTGCAACATCCAGAAATCAACTTAGTGAGTGTCCGTCCGACAGATTATGTAGGGATGCAGCCTATTCCAAAAATGTTGGTAGCAGAAGGTGATTCAGTGAAGATTGGTCAAAAACTTTTTCATGATCGTAAGCGAAATAGCTTCTTCTTTACTTCTCCTGTGGCGGGAAAAGTAAAAGAGATTCGCCGTGGAGCGAAGAGGGCAATCACCGATGTAATTATCGAGGTATCTAAGCGAAACTCTTATGTTGACTTTGGTAGCGGTGATCCCAAAACAATGGATCGAGAAGGTGTGGTTGAAAAGCTTATTGAAAGTGGTCTGTGGGTAAATTTTATCGAGCGACCATTCGGTATAGTGCCTGATCGCAGCACGCAACCAGACGCGATTTATATCTCAACATTTGATACGGCGCCTTTGGCACCGGATTACAACCAGATCCTTGCGTGGCAAGGGAAAGAAGGAAGGGCTCTTTTCCAAAAAGGTTTAGACGCCTTAAATGTCCTTGCCCCCGAGCAAGTTCATCTTGGACTTAATGCGGGTGAGCAACCTCATGCCGTGTTCACAGAGGCTGAAAATGCGACGAAGCATTGGTTTAAGGGTATTCATCCAGCAGGGAATCCTGGTGTTCAATTACATCATGTTCGTCCGATTGGACCAAATGATAAAGTATGGACTCTCCGTCCAGACGATGTAATCATGATAGGCCGCTTATTTGAAACCGGTAAGTTGCATGCAAAACGTATTGTGGCGCTAACTGGCGATTGTCTCTCAGATAAAGCCTATATCGAGGTTCCTTCAGGATCTGCAATCGGTGATCTAGTTAAGGATCGATTTGATTCCTACATGGCAGCTGATGATCGCGATGCTGAAGAAAAGGCGGAAACAAGTTATCGTATGGTAAGTGGTAATGTGTTATCGGGCTTACAAATTGAGGGTGAGGGATTCCTCCGCAATGCGGATGCGCATGTCACTGTGCTCGAAGAAGGCGATAAGCATGAAATGTTTGGATGGCTTCTGCCTTCCTACCCAAGGCCATCGATTAACCCAACGATTCCTTGGTCGTTGTTTTCTTTTATGACCTTTAAGGCCAACACCAATACACATGGTGAGCGAAGAGCTTTCGTGGTGTCAGGCCAGTATGAATCGGTGACTCCTATGGATTTATATCCTCAGCACTTATTGAAGTCCATCCTAGCAGAGGACTTTGAGAGTATTGAAGGTCTTGGAATCTACGAAGTCTTGGAAGAGGATTTAGCCTTGTGTGAATTCGTTTGCACATCCAAGCAGCCCGTACAAGAAACCCTACGTCAGGGATTGAATTTTATCATGTCCCAACGCTAATAAGAGATTATGAAATTGATTAGAAATTTTCTTGATCGTATTGAACCAGACAAAAAGTCAAGTCCCTTTCTTCATACCCTATGGGATGGTTTCGATACCTTTTTATATGCTCCTGCCTCAGTAACAAAAAATGGCGTGCACATACGTGATGGAATGGACCTAAAACGGACCATGATTCACGTAGTGTTGGCTATGCAACTTGCGTTTATTGCAGGCGTTGTTAATATTGGTCACCAACACTATACGGCCTTCGGGATGTATGGTGGTGCCTTCCAGGGAATTGGATGGAAATTTGCCTACGGCTTATTACAGATGCTACCTCTTATCATAGTCGTTCATGTTGTAGGTCTGGGTATTGAATTCTTCTTTGCAGCAAAAAAAGGCCATTCCATTGAAGAAGGCTTTCTGGTGAGTGCCTTTTTGATTCCAATGATTATGCCACCAGATGTTCCGCTCTGGATGGTAGCCATCGCCACAGCTTTTGCCGTTATCGTAGCGAAAGAAGCCTTTGGTGGTACGGGAATGAATATTTTGAATATTGCCTTAACTGCGAGAGTCTTCGTATTCTTTGCCTATCCTTCTGAAATTTCAGGTGAGATTTGTTGGATTTCATACGATTATAATGTCTTGCACAGCCTTTTCGGTATTAAAGCGCATACTGTAGATTATTTAGCCAATCTTCCCAATGGTGGAGTAGCCTTTGATTCGATGTTCGATGAGGCGGGGCAGTTTATCGCGAATTCATCCGTATTAATTGATGGTTGGTCAGGTGCAACGCCATTAGGCTTGGCGGCAAATGGCGGTTGGTCTGCTGTGCAGGAAGCGAGTTATACGATTATCGATCCTGTAACGAACAAAGCAGAAGTCTTTCAACAGTACTCAACGACTAATTTATTATTGGGTGTAATGCCTGGTTCTATTGGTGAAATGAACAAACTTGCGGTTATTGCAGGAGCGCTCATCCTCGCAGTATCGGGTATCGGTAGTTGGAGAATCATGTTATCTATGGTCTTAGGGGCAGTTGCCGTGGCTATTCTTATGAATATTCTAGGTGAAACGCTGTATCCAAATCAAGATCATTTCATCAAAGTGCCTTGGTACTATCAGTTGTTCATGGGAAGTTTCTTGTTTGCCATGGCCTTTATGGCGACCGATCCGGTAACAGCAAGTGGTACAGACTTAGGAAAGTTATTTTATGGATTCGGTATCGGAGCTGTAGGGATGGTAGTCCGTGTGCTTAATCCAGCCTATCCTGAAGGATGGATGTTGGCTATTCTATTTATGAATGTTTTCGCGCCACTCATCGATTACTTCGTATTACAATCAAACATCAAAAGAAGAGAAGCTCGTGTCCAAGTTCAATAAAGATTCTAACGTATACACCATAGGCTTCCTAGCGGTTTTAGCCTTGGTTGTTGCCCTCGTACTCGGTGTGCTTAGTCAATCACTCAAGCCGTTGTCTGATGCTAATATCAAGTTAGATACTCGCAAAAAGATTCTTATGTCTTGTGTGAGTGATCCTAATATGGTAGCAACAAAAGATGAAGCATGGATTAACAGTACCTATGAAACGTCAATTTCCGGTATTCTTATCGATGTAAATGGAGATACTGTAGCCGATGTCGTTCCCGAAGGTTCTTACGATTTCAGAAATGAAGTAAAGAATAAAGGGGAAGGACGTCAAATTCCTATCTATTCTTATACAGATGAAAAGGATTCAACGTATTACATCGTTCAAATGATTGGTATGGGGCTATGGGATGAGATAAATGGTTACCTCTGTGTTGGCTCTGATTGGAACACAATCAAAGGAGTAGCCTTTGACCACAAAGGAGAAACGCCAGGTCTCGGCGCAGAGTTGGTTAAGCCTTGGTTTACGAATCAATTTATCAATAAGAAACTCTTTGATGAAGAGGGTAACTATGCCTTTAAAGTCTACAAGGCAGGAAAGTATACCTCCGGTGAAAATGGCGTTGACGGTATGTCAGGAGCCACATTAACTACTGAAGGCGTCGATATGATGGTACAAGCTACCGTGGAGATGTACGCCTCTAAATTCAACCCTGTAAACCTTTAATCATGGCAGAAGTAGCATCAAGAAAGCCTTTGTTAAGCAAGCAGGATCGAAAACTAGTATCCGATCCATTAAATGATAACAACCCGATTACCGTTCAGGTACTCGGTGTCTGTTCTGCGCTTGCTGTAACATCTAATCTGGCAAATTCTATCGTAATGGCCGTTGCAGTAATTCTGGTAACAGCAGCAGCTAATGTTACGATTTCCTCTATTCGGAACTTTATCCCAACGCGAGTTCGGATGATTGTACAGCTTGTTGTAATTGCCGCATTGGTGATTGCGGTGCGTGAAGCACTTCAAGCCTTTGCTTTCCCAGTCTACAAAGAATTAGCGGTATATGTTGGCCTTATCATTACCAACTGTATTGTAATGGGACGCCTTGAGGCCTTTGCTATGGCCAATCGCCCATTTCCTGCATTACTTGATGGTATCGGTAATGGCTTAGGATATGGTGTTATTCTGATTGCTGTTGGGTTCTTTAGAGAGCTTTTCGGCGCAGGAAAACTACTCGGGTATGAGGTTATTCCAAGTGCGGTTTATGATTTTGGCTACACCGATAATGGAATCATGATTTTACCGATTGCTTCAATCTTTCTCATTGGAATCTTTATTTGGGTTCAGAGAAGCTTTAACAAAGACCTAATTGATATTTCTTAAACCGGACCTATGGATTTGATTAACATTTTTATAAAAGCGGCCTTTGTCGAAAACATGGTACTCATATACTTTCTGGGTATGTGTTCATTTCTTGCAGTGTCCAAAACAGTTAAGACTGCGCTTGGGCTCGGTGCGGCAGTAGTATTCGTATTAGGAATTACGGCTCCAATTAATTGGCTTATTCGAGAATATATTCTTGTTCCTAATGAGTTGCTATTCCTTGATTTGATTGTCTATATCGCAGTTATTGCATCTATGGTGCAGATTGTTGAAATGGTCGTTGAGAAGTTCTCTCCTTCGCTTTACATGGCGCTCGGTATCTTCTTACCTCTTATCACGGTAAACTGCTCTATTCTTGGGGGAACGTTGTTTATGATTACCAAAGAATACAATCTTGCGGAGAGCACGGTGTTTGGTATCGGTTCTGGTTTTGGGTTTTTCCTTGCCATCATCGCACTAGCGGCAATCCGAGAGAAAATTAAGTATTCAGCGGTTCCACCAGCACTTCGCGGACTTGGAATGGCCTTTATTATAACAGGACTTATGGGCCTAGCCTTTATGAGCCTAATGGGATTAAAACTCTAAAATCTAACTAACTATGACCTATATGTTGGCAATGAATATTGGAAATCTTATGATGGGGGTCGTCCTTTTTGCAGCGATCCTTTTTGCCCTCGCGGGAATCCTACTTTACCTTAAGTCGGTATTGATCCCTGCAGGTAACGTTAAGATTGTTGTAAATGGAGATACCGAAAACCCAATTGAGGTGGCTCCAGGTGCATCGCTTTTAACTGCACTTTCTACGAAGAACATCTTTCTTCCTTCGGCATGTGGAGGGGGAGGTACTTGCGCTATGTGTACCTGTCAGGTGACAGAAGGGGGAGGAGATATCTTACCTACTGAGCTAAACCACATTAGTAGAAAAGATGCGAAAGACAATTGGCGGTTGAGCTGCCAGGTTAAGGTGAAGAATGATATGGAGGTGCATGTTCCTGAGGAGATCTTCGGAATCAAGAAGTGGGAGTGTGAAGTGGTGTCAAACTACAACGTATCGTCCTTTATTAAAGAGTTTGTGGTGAAACTGCCTGAAGGGGAGAATCTTGACTTCGAAGCAGGTGGTTATATCCAAATTGATGTACCCGAGACAGTGGTAGATTATAAGGATATTGATATTGCTGCTCACCCAGACCACCATGGGGATGATCCTATGAAATTCCAAGAGGAGTGGGATAAATTTGAACTATGGCAGTTCAAGATGGTCAATGATGAGCCTATTTTCCGTGCCTACTCAATGGCTAACCACCCTGCAGAAGGAAATATTATCATGCTAACCATTCGTGTGGCTACACCACCATGGGATCGTAAGGCGAATAAGTATATGGATGTAAATCCAGGTATTTGCTCAAGTTACGTCTTCGGATGTAAGCCAGGCGATAAGGTGACTATATCTGGACCTTATGGTGAGTTCTTTATCAAAGAAACAGAGCGTGAAATGCTCTATATCGGAGGTGGAGCAGGTATGGCTCCAATGCGCTCGCACTTATTCCATTTATTTCACACCTTGAAAACAGGTCGTAAAGTAAATTACTGGTACGGTGGTCGTTCAAAAAGAGAGTTGTTCTACATCGATGACTTTAGACAAATAGAGAAGAAGTTTCCCAACTTCAAATTCCATATTGCCCTTAGTGAGCCATTAGAAGAAGATAACTGGGTGACCAAGGAGGATGTTAATGATACGAAGGGAGATGGATTTATTGGATTTGTTCACCAATGTGTTATCGATCAATACCTTAGTAAGCACGAGGAGCCAGAAGAAATCGAAGTGTATTTCTGTGGACCACCGCTTATGAACCAAGCCGTTATCAAAATGTGTGACGACTGGGGTATTCCAGAGGATCAAGTAGCCTTTGACGACTTCGGGGGATAGATAGTTCAAATGAACTTATTACGTCTTGTAAACATCTTATGTTTTTTAGGCATTACGCTGCTCACACAGTGTACTACACATGTTGAGGAAAATTCAAGTGCAACATGGACTTATACCTTCCCTACGATGGGTACAATGGGGCATGTTAGTATAGTCTTAGATTCTATTGAAGATGTAGACACTATAGCTATCATTGATGCTATTCAGGCAGAACTACAGACCATCAATCAATCGGTCAATACATGGGACCCTACTTCTTATCTCAGCCGGTACAATGCAGGGGATACCTCATTACATCCTTTTAAGGATAAGGAATACGTTCTAATGGATAATATCCTTGCTAGTAAGCGCTTTCACAAAGTATCCTTTGGAGCATTCAATCCGGCAGTAATGGACTTAGTGTCTTTTTATAAGGAACGCGATGTCCATGAATTGCTGAGTGAAGAAGAGCAGTTTATAGTGGATTCGATAGTAGAGGCTATTGCTCGTTTCCCATTCATGTTTGAGAATAAAGACGATGTTATTCTTCCCTTAGATTTTTCGGCTATTGCCAAAGGCTATGGGGTTGATGCCATCGCCGGAGCGCTCAATACGTTTGGAATAGAAAACTATCTTGTTGAAGTGGGGGGTGAAGTGGTCACCAAAGGGTTTAATACACGGAATACGCAATGGGTGCTTGGCATTGAGACACCAAATACTTCTCTGGCAACAGATATCTATGCGAAAGTGTCTCTCAGTAATTTTGCCATGGCTACTTCTGGGAATTACCACAATTATAGAGAGGGAGCTGATGGTAGTAAGTGGGTGCATATTATAGACCCAAGGGATGGAAAAAACAAACAAACTGATCTGCTTAGTGCTACGATTGTGGCAAGAGATTGCATGACAGCTGACGCATTAGCTACAGCAAGTATGGTGCTTGGTGAGAACGATGCGCTGAATATGGTAGAGGAACTTCCCAACACAGAGATTTTGCTAATACTATCTGCTCCAAATGGACAATATCGAACGGTAATGTCTTCAGGCTTTGAGGCCTTCTTAGCGGAGTAAATAGGTTTTTACCCAATTTTTGGAAGACTACCTTCTTCAGGGTTATCGCAGTCTTCTGGTGTCTTACCACATAGCGTGCATTCACCGAGTTCGTTGCGAAGCATAGGGTTGTTTGACGCACATCCTCCTCGAAACTCTCCATTCTTCTGAAAAACGATGCGTATGGCCATTCCAAAGATTACTAAGGATAGTACAATAAAGCTCCCTATAATTGTTTGTAACATAGGATGAAGTTAAGGGCTTTCACCATATATCTTTCATAGTATTGAGTAAAATACACTACAGATGCAGGAGAAGGCTAAGGCGTTTTTGCGATTACTTGAGATAATGGATGATTTAAGAGCTCAATGTCCTTGGGACATGAAACAGACAAAAGAGAGCCTACGATTACTTACCATTGAAGAGACCTATGAATTAAGTGATGCGATTCTAAAGAACGATTTACAGGCCGTAAAGGAAGAATTAGGAGATCTTATGCTCCATATGGTCTTTTATAGTAAGATAGGTGAGGAGGAAAAGGCATTTGATGTAGCAGACGTACTTCACGCTGTATGCGATAAGCTTATTCGAAGGCATCCGCATATCTATGGAGATGTTAAAGTAGATGGAGAAGAGGATGTAAAGGCCAATTGGGAAGACATTAAACGAAAAGAGAAGCTTGCCAAAGGAGAAGGCGCCCACAACGAAGTTAAATCTGTCTTAGCGGGGGTCCCTGATGCGATGCCTTCCCTAATAAAAGCATATCGCTTACAGGAAAAGACCGCTCAATTTGGTTTTGAATGGGATGACATAGCCGATGTAAAGGCTAAAGTTGATGAAGAGTTATCCGAGCTTGATGAGGCAATTCAAACGGGAGTTCAGGAAGATATCGAGGCGGAGTATGGCGATGTTCTTTTTGCCTTGGTTAATTATAGTAGGTACCTAAAACTTGATCCTGAGGCGGCTTTGGAACAAAGCAACCGAAAGTTTAAGCACCGTTTTCAATACATAGAAGAACAAGCCCAATTGCAAGGCAAGGATCTAAAGGATATGACGCTGGCAGAAATGGATGCTCTTTGGAATGCCGCAAAAAAAAAGGCGGTCAACTCTGACCGCCTTTAAATCTCTTGTGTGATAGGATTAGAATCCGATTACACCGTCTAGTATGTGGATTGCACCGTTTGTAGCGCATACATCAAGACCGCTGGCATTAAGACCTGCGCCACCTACAGTAAGCGCTGTAGCGTCAAAAGTCTGTCCAGAACCAGAAGCCATGGTGATGGTTTGCCCATCAGTTAACTCACTGCTAAGAACCATAGATCCCGCAACGAAGTGATTGGCAAGTACACCGAATACATTATCCGCACCCAGCGTATTTAAATCATCACCGTCTACGTCACCATCCTGGTCAACATCAACTGCTGCTAAGAAAGCGGCATTCGTTGGTGCAAATAGTGTGAAAGGTGTATTAGGGTCAGAAAGTGCTGCAACTAAGTCACCATAAGGGTTTTGAGCTGAGGTTGAACCGAATTCTAATGCTGCTACAAGTGTTGCAAAATCAGGATTGGCGGTTAACATTTGTCCGATACCACCAGGTACAACTACATTGTCTACAATGTGAATTACTCCGTTATCACATTGAATGTCAGTTACCACAATATTCGCTGCAGCAAAAGGAATTCTAGAGAATCCACCAGATGCATCTGGAAGAATAACCTCCCCAGCTTGGGCAACGGTAGGCCCTGCTGTATTGATGAAAAGGTCTACGTGCTCATTGGGAGTCCAGTCAGTACTTACAGGGCGATTAGATTCTACATAACCTGTTGCTAAATCTGCTGCATATACTTCACCAATTAATACATGTGTCAGTAAGACACTTGATAGGGTATCTGCACCAACTTCTGTTGGATCCGTCGCTCCAAAAAGACCTATAGCTGCACTAACTGCCGCATTCGCTGGAACAAATACTGTGAATGGACCGTCTCCACTTAATGTTGGAGTTAAACCGCATGCATCAATTGCTGCTACGAAATCAGTGTAACCTTGATCTGCAGCGACTCCTAATATGCTGTTGTCTGCGGGTGGTGGGGGAGTTGTTCCTCCGCCATCATCCTCGCCGCAAGACGTTAGAGAAATTGCCATGACAGCAAAGCCGCCAAAGAATAGAGTGGATAAATATTTCATGTGTTTTATTTTATGTGGGGTAAACATACTAAATCTTCACTTTGTTTAATGGTCTTGTTGTTTTTTTAAAATTTCTTCAACAAGGTGTTGCCATGATACAAGCCAAGAAGTCCTTTGCGTATCATAAATTGCTGTTTGCTGCCCATTAGACCATCCAATAAAATGGCTATCGACAAGGGATTGGTAGTTTAGCAGTTGATCTGTTGCGGTAGAGTTGATTGAAACTTCAGGGCTTTTGCATTCTAAAAGAAGGCAGGGATGCCCATAAGAGGTAATTAATACATCAAAGCGAAATTTTCTTTCGGCAATTTGGATGCTTCCTTCTACTTGAAACTTACTTTTGGGAATTTTCCAATCTTCTACCAAGAAATGGATAATATGCTGTCGAACCATCTCTTCCTTTGTCCACGCCACCCATTTTTTTCGAATAATGTCGAAAACCTCTCGGTAATTTTCATTCTTGCGAAAGCGAAAGGCTCTTTCTTTAGGTTCTAGTGGTAGAAAGTGTATTTTACGACTCATGGCTGTGAACCTCACAACAATACGAAATGATGTGCAGAATGGAAAGTTTGCACCAATTTACTTGCTCTACGGGGACGAACCCTTTTTTATTGATCAAGCAGTATCGGTAATTGATGAGCATGTCTTAACTGAGGCCGAACGGGGCTTTAATCAGGCAGTGTTTTATGGGGCGGATATCGAAGGTCAAAAACTCAATGAGGTATGTGCACGCCTTCCAATGATGGCAACGCGCAGTTACGTCTTAGTGAAAGAGGCACAGGATATCCCAGCAGAATCTATAGCTCATTTATTGGATTATATGCTCAAGCCCAATCCGCAAACGGTTTTGGTATTGGCATGGAAACGGAAAATTGATAAGCGACGAGAATTCTACACGAAAGGCGTAAAGAAAAGTGAGCATCTATGCATCTTGGAATCCAAAGCAATAAAGGACTATAAATTGGAAGAGTGGCTCGCTGGTTATGCCCAATCTGTAGGCTTCCGTGTAGATAATAAATCGGTATCGCTTTTGGCCGAGTTTCTAGGCAATGATCTAAGTACCATCCATCAAGCCTTTGAGAAACTTAAGCTCGTACTTCCGGAAAACGCTCACATCGATGCTGATATCATAGAGCAATACATTGGGATATCAAAAGAATACAACAATTTTGAACTAAAAGACGCTCTTGGAAATCGAGATACGCAGCGTGTAATGCGTATTCTTACTTATTATCGAGGAAACAGCAAAGCCTTGTATTTACCACTCATCTTAGCTACTATATATAACCATATGGTTGTGTTATATCAACTTAAGATGATTTCATCACCGACGGTTCACGATGTTAAGGCCATTGCCAATATTCATGCTTTCCCAGTCCAACAGTCGATATTGCGTCAGATTTCGAGTTATTCCCTGCCTGAATTATCCAGAGTGCTCATGCTTATATCTTCTTACGAACCCAAAGCCAAAGGCATCGGAGTACGCAATAGTCCAACGAAGTCAATCGAGTTACTTACCGAATTCTGTATGATTGTAGTTAACCCCTCCTTACTTGCTGCTTCCAAGAACTTGAGTGTAGCGCGCACGGCATAATTCTTCATCTGCCTGCAATTGAGATTTTAATGCATTTGAATTGTCAAATGGTTGCTCGTCTCGTATGCGTTCCATAAAGGAAACGCGAAGGTTAGACCCATAGAGATCACCCTCCCAATCAAGAATGTGAACTTCTACTTTTAATGCACCATTATCATAGGTGGGCCGATGACCGATGTTTACCATGGCGCAATACTCCTTATTGTCGATATTGGAAACTCCCCAATACACACCGGGTTTAGGAATAAGCTTTTTACCGTCTTGTAAAAGTAGATTAGCGGTTGGATAGTCCAATTGCCTTCCTCTTTTTTCTCCGTGCACAACGATACCTTCCAATTCAAAGGCATAGCCAAGTAGGCTGTTCGCTTCGGATATTTCTCCATTAGCTAAGGCTTCGCGTATTCGTGTCGAGCTAATTTTTAGCTCGGTGACTTTTTGTGCGTCGATAACATCAACTTCAAAAGAATAGGCTTTTCCAAGGCGAGCCAAGAGAGAAGCATCTCCGCTGCGCTGATATCCAAAGCGATGATCAAATCCAATCACAACGCGTTTTGGCTTAAAGGCGTTGGCAATATATTGCTCCACGTAGGCTAGAGGTTGCATCTCTGATAAATCGCGCGTGAAGGGAATGATGGCGAGGTGGTCTAATCCAAGTTGCTCTAAGCGTCTGACTCTCTCCTTCATCGTGGTAATCAGCTCGACTGGTTTGCCATCTCTTCCTAGAACCGCTCGTGGGTGGGGATGGAAGGTGAGCATGGCAGCGTCAGTCTTGGATTCCTTGGCCAATTCCGTTACCTTTTTTATCAAGGCTTGATGACCTATATGCAAGCCATCAAAGCTTCCTATGGTCAAGATACAATGCTCAAGACTATTGAGCTGCTCTAGTTTTGTATAAACCTTCACGATGCCAAGGTATTGTTTCTCTCTAACATGGCGATGCAATCTTCAATTTCAAAGCAGTCTTCAAGCTGAACCTCACCAACAGCGGTTCGCGTTAACTGAATCAAATGAGCACCATTCCCTAAACTTGTACCCATATCTCTTGCTAAGCTGCGTATATAAGTACCTTTGCTGCAGGTCAATGAAAACGCCAAGCAATCCACATCGTGTGGTGTTAGGACTAAATCTTGTATTTCCACGGGTCTTGGTGCTAATTCAAAGATTTCACCTTTTCTGGCTTGTTTATAAGCTCGTTGGCCATCAATCTGAATGGCTGAATGACGGGGAGGTCGTTGTTGAAGTACTCCTGTAAATTCTCGAATCAGTTGGGAGATATTTTCTTGTGTAAGCTCAGGTATCGCATAGGTATGGTCAATGGCAGTTTCGAGATCAAAACTTGGTGTCGTTGCACCAAATCGAATGATTCCAGAATATGCCTTGGTTGTAGCCATCCAAGATTCAATCGTTTTCGTCGCTTTTCCAACGCATAACACAAGAACTCCTGTAGCAAGAGGGTCAAGCGTTCCAGCATGACCTACCTTAAACTTCTTCACCCCCAATCGCTTTCGGATTACCCATCGTATCTTGTTTACAACATCAAAGGATGTCCAACCAAGGGGTTTTTTGATGGCTAATACTGCACCACTTCTCAATTCCTCCTCAGAGAGGAAGGCGGTGGATTTAGCTGTTAAAGTATTTGCCATAAGATGGTGGCTATTCCAACGATTGCGCAATACGCTGCGAAGTAGACCAATTTGTTTCGGAGAACGAGCTGGACCATAATGCGACAGGCAATTACACCGACAAAGAAAGCACTGAGACCTCCAGCAAGTAAAATGCCCCATGGGACGGCATCAACTGCATTAAGTTGAATAAGATCATTGAGTTCTAGTATTGAGACACCAAGTATAGGTGGAATGGCCATGAGAAAGGAAAAGCTTGCTACTTTTTTCCGGTCGGTTCCCAAAACGAGTCCGGTAGAGATGGTTGCCCCCGATCGAGATATACCAGGCAAGACGGCAAAGGCCTGAGCAATTCCCATGATAAAAGCTCCCACATAGCTTAAATTACCATTGTAAGGACTTGTTCTTATTGTGACCAGTAATAGGAGTGCTGTTACACAAAGCATAGCGCCAACTAAGAGAAGGTTGCCATTAAAAATGGCTTCTACTTGGTCTTTTAAGAAAAGTCCAACAAACAAGACGGGTAACATGCTGATAATGATGAGGGTTGCATATTGGATATCAATGGTGCTGCCTTTTAATAATCCTTTAATACGCCCTAATATTTCATCCCAAAAAACGACAAGGGTACTTAAGACAGTTCCTAGATGAACAGCTATTGAAAAAGCTAGGTCGTACTCTCCGATGTCAACACCCAGTAATGTTTGTCCGATTTCAATATGTCCACTGCTTGAGATAGGTAGAAATTCGGCAATTCCTTGAAGGATACCTAGGAGTACTGCTTTAAGGGTCTCAGCCAAGGGTAAAAATCAAATTATGCCTCAGACTTAGGGGCTTTGAAAAATATGGCAAACACTTCCACGATGAAACCTAAAACAACAAGAATAGGCGCTAGAACAATACGTTGGTTACTGTAGATCGATGAATCAAACGTTTCGGCAGTATTCGCTTCCCCTGATAACTCTGCACCCCCTCCAGACATGAGTAAAAATCCAGCGGTAATAAGTAATGCACCTAGGATCATGAGTTTATAATTCATGGAACCAAAGAGTAAAACATTTGAGGATACTTTTTTCGACGATTGCTTTGTAGAGTTAGCCATAATATGAATATAAGTTTTCCAAACGCATACGAAGATAGCGATTAACTGAACGATAGGTGCTAATTAATGAAACGAATATGCTAAATGACAAAATAGTGGCTACGAGAAGACCCAATTTGTCGTTGGAGTGAAGCAGTTGAATGGGGTAGTTGGATTGTTCGATAGCATACAACGTACCTGTAAGCAGACCAATGCCCAAAACGGCACTGAAAAACCCTCTCAATAACCCTCTCCAAAGAAAGGGTCTTTTTATAAATGAGCTCGTAGCTCCAACAAGCTGCATAGATCGTATGAGAAACCTTCGGCTGTAAAGGGATAGTCGAATGGAGTGGTCTAGTAATACTAAGGATACAAATAAAAAGAGTAATCCGAGACCACCGGTAATCAAGGCCCCGCGCTTGAGATTAGCATTAACAACATCCAAGTTGACCTCAGGAATAAAGACGTAGGATACCCCATCAATTCCTTCTAAACTTCCTTTGATTGTTGCCAATTGATTATTACTTACAAACTGATGATGTAAATGCACGGTAAATGTCGGATACAATGAGTCACCAATTAACTCTCCAATATCATCACCCAAATCAGCACGGACAACTTCCGCTGCTTCCGCTCTAGATACAAAAACAGCTTCTTTTATTTCTTGTTGGTCCATTAGTTGCTGTCGCATTGATGGTGCGTTAGTCTCATTAAAGGTTGGTGTAAGTTCTACAATAAGCGGCAGCCGTTCTTTTAAAGTTTGCGTAAAAGGCCTGTATTCCAAGTACACAGAAAAGCTTACGCCAAGAAGCCACAACATAAGCGACATACTAATCGTGGAGGAAAGGCCTCGGATCTGCCATCTTCTTTTCTGACTGGAATGTTGTTTACCCACAAGATAAAGGTACTGATTGTATTCATGCGATTTGAGCTTTTACTCCATCCTGTGGACAATAACCTTTAATTTGTGCAATTACTTTTTAATTTTTGC
>JAYYPZ010000031.1:0-23371 GCA_036128775.1 Bacteroidota bacterium | reverse complement strand
CATTTTGTAGAGATGAACGGCGAACTCACAATGCATTCCTTCATCACGACTAATCAACTCATTGGATTGACTTAGCCCTTTCATAAGACCACGCTTCTTGAGCCAAAAGATGGAGCAAAAACTTCCCGAAAAGAAAATACCCTCTACCGCACAGAAGGCCACCAAGCGGTGCGCGAAAGAAGGCGCCGTATCAATCCAACGCAAAGCCCATTCCGCCTTCTTTTTTACACAGGGAACTGTTTCCAATGCATTGAAAAGGTTTGTCTTCTCCTCATTGTCTTTAATGAATGTGTCGATCAATAATGAATAGGTTTCCGCATGGATGTTTTCCATAGCTACCTGGAAACCATAAAAGCATCGGGCCTCTGGAATCGTAACATCTTGCATAAAATTGACAACCAAGTTTTCATTGACAATTCCATCACTTGCTGCAAAGAAGGCTAAAACATGCTTTATAAAATGACGTTCGTTGTCGTTGAGCTTTTCCTCCCAATCAATCATATCATCGGCCAAATCAATTTCTTCAGCTACCCAGAAACTGGCTTCAGCACATTTGTACATGTGCCACATCTCTTCATACTGAATAGGAAATAATACAAAGCGATCCTGGGTGTCCTGCAGAATGGGCTCTTGAGCGTCAAAGTTTGTTTCCTGGGTCATTGTTTTGTCAATTGTGCTATTCTCCATGGTTGTTTTTCTTATTGTCTTTTTGCTATTTGTTTTCTTTTTGTTTGCTATCCGTCGTTATCTATTAATGACTTTTTTTGGCCTTTGGTCTCGGTTTGTCTCGCTTCTGCCAGTTCATTGAGCTTGTTGTAATTGGACTTTTTACAACATTATCCAACGCAATAAACCTTACAATAGGGACAAAAAATCCCTGTCAAAACGTCAATACATTTTGAAAAGGAAATCTATCTTTATGTTAGGTGCAAGGGATAGAAAATGAAGAATATTTTCGGTAATCCACCCTTAAAATTGCGTGAAGCCAAATCCCACCATCTCCGTTGCTTCTGGCTCTAATCTAAGAGCATATTTCTCGCTTTGCAAGTTCTGTTTTCAACACCTTAAAAGTGAATAAACGTATCTGTCTATTAATTAGGAAGTTAGGGTGTTGATTACATTTATTTTACGTCCAAAAAACCTAGTCTTAACACAAGTTGGTGTAGAGTTAATGACCATGCTGATTAGTACCCCTGGTATCGAGACTCGACCAGATCTAATGTATCATGTAACTCATTGATACTCATGGATGTAACTAGAATTTTTCGGAATTCTTTTACACCAGGAAGCCCCCTAAAGTATGGTCCATAATGACGGCGGGTTTCTAGAATTCCTAACTTTTCGCCCTTCCAAGAAATCGCTGTATCTAAGTGTTTTCTCGCCGTCTGTACGCGCTCAGAAATCGATGGATTTGGTGCATGAATTCCCTCTGCCATAAAGGTCTTACATGCTTTGAAAATCCATGGATTGCCAATGGCTGCCCGACCAATCATAATTCCATCCACTCCGTACTTGTTTTTATACTCAATTAACTTTTCAGGATGATCAATATCTCCATTCCCAAAAACGGGTATGTGAAGCCTTGGATTATCCTTCGTATTGGCAATTAGGCGCCAGTCGGCATCCCCCCGATACATTTGCTTGCGCGTCCTACCGTGAATACTAATGGCATGGATTCCTACATCTTGTAATCGCTCAGCAACTTCTACAATAAATTTTGTGCTTTCATCCCAGCCAAGGCGTGTCTTCACCGTAACTGGAAGGCTAGTGTTGTCCACAATCAACTTGGTTAATCGCACCATGCGAGGAATATCTTGTAAAATTCCCGCTCCGGCCATTTTGCACACAACCTTTTTTACCGGACAACCATAATTGATGTCGATCACATCTGGATTGGCCTCCTCCACCATTTTCAAAGAGGTTAACATGGCTTGTTCGTCAGAACCGAAAATCTGAATTCCTATCGGGCGTTCTTCGGGGTAGATATCTAGCTTTTGTATACTCTTGGCGGCCCCGTGGGCGAGGCCATCAGTTGATATGAATTCCGTGTACAGCATATCGGCCCCCTGATCCTTGCACAGCGCTCTAAAGGGTGGGTCACTCACATCCTCCATTGGCGCCAACAGCAAGGGGAAGTCACCTAAATCCAAGTTGCCTATTTTAACACCCATAACACAAAATTACACTACTTAATTAAGCTCGTGGCCATTACCTTCGCTAAAAAGGGTCAATAATTCCTTATGATGAATACACCATCACTACAAGCAAAAGCAAAAAAGGAAGTCTTCTTAATCAGCGGCTATTTACTCTTTCTTGCAGGACTATCTCTTTATCTGATGCTCATCCCATCAAATACGCAAGAACCAAACTTTACGCTAGAAACCTTGTTTCTTAATGTTGTTGGCACGGTGGTGATTTTCTCGCCGATCCTTTATATATGGTGGCGGTCTTCAGACGAAGTCACCCTAAACCCCATGGTCAGTCAAGATATTAAGCCGAAACCTGTGCTAAGTATCATAGCTCTTGCCGCCATACTTCCCGCAGCCTTAATGCCTGTAGACGTATTGGTTGACCATTTTCTCACTTTTTTGCCCGATGACATAAGCACGGCCGCTCAATCCATCAACGAGCAATCAAATGCAATTTATATTGTTCAGCAAATGGAACATTCTGCACTTGTTATAGTTAGCTTATACATTGCCTTAGCTGCCATGCCTGCCATCATTGAAGAAATTGTATTTCGGGGAATCTTGCAGCATCGAATGCATGCTAGTGGTCTAAAACCGATGTGGGCAATTGGGCTGAGTAGCTTGATCTTTTGCATCATGCACCTACAACTTGTCAACCTATTGCCCATGATGATTTTATCCTCTATTATGGGATGGTTATACTATCATGGACAATCCCTACACTATTCTGTGCTTTTTCATGCCTTGAACAATGCCATCTCCATCACTTTATTAATTGGTTTTGGAGGAGAGCCAAGCACTAATGAATCAAATCCGTGGTTTTGGGTTATTAGCGTGGGGGCTATATTTACAGCCATAATGCTATTGAAATCTTTGCATACAACTCTACGCTCAGAGGATATTGCCCATCCAAACCAAGCGCAATAAGTCATGAGTAACTTATTGAAACGCGGCATTACAGGGAGCATACTAGTGGCTAGCATTATTGTCATGCTGTTTCTTGGTTTTCGCGTCTTTACTCTATTCACCATGTTGCTCGGCCTAGGCCTTAGCGCTGAACTAATTGGATTAACCCAAGTGGATAGCCCACAAAAAAAGATACACAAAACGCTCACAAAGCTCGGCTTTGTTTTCCTTTCTTCTAGCTGCATTGGTGTTGTGGGCTTGTATATCGTAGGTGCGCCGATTGATTGGCCCTTGTTGTTGCTCTTAGCTGTTTTTCTTTCTTTTTTCTGTATGCATGTCATCTTTTACAAAGGAAACTCCCTGGCCTATCTGGCTAGCCATTTTCTAGCCCTAGCGTATGTTACGCTTCCACTTTGCATTAGTCTATTACTTAGTCGTCATGAGGGTGGACTATTTCGGCCTCAAAACATATTGGGCATTTTCCTTCTTTTATGGGTCTTTGATTCTTCGGCATATGGATTTGGATCGGTGTTTGGGAAACGTACACTAAGCCCCAATATATCTCCAAAGAAGACCATCGAAGGGTTTGGACTTGCTCTGGTCGTCACGCTCGCCATTGGCTATATGATCCCCTTAATCTTTGTCAAAGCGTCGTGGTCCGCAATAGATTGGACGATCATTGCGGCCATAGCGGGTATTTTTGGAACCCTTGGCGACCTTTTTGCGTCCAGTATAAAGCGAGGCGCCGGAGCTAAGGATTCTGGAAAATTACTCCCTGGGCATGGCGGATTGTTAGACCGATTTGATAGTTATCTAATGACCATTCCTTGGGTATATTTATACACACAAACCTCAGCCCTTTTATAACATGACTGCCACCCGTATACACCGAGAGATTAAACCCTATCTCATTGGACATAGCATCTGTGTACTTATCGCCTCAGGACTCTTTTTTTGGTATACAACACCATGGTACTATCCCCTTGCATGGTTTTCCGCACAAGTTTCGTTGCTACTTTTTACACTTTACTTCTTTAGGTATAGAGATGCTGCACTTCCTGAGAAGTTTTCTTCACAATCATTGCTATCTCCTGCAGACGGTCATGTTGTCGCCCTTGAGCCCTCACTGCATGAAGACTTAGATGCGCTGAGGCTTTCCATCTACCTTCATGGAACCGACACTCATCTTATTCGAATTCCTTGTTCCGGTAAGGTAGTAAACGTAACCTACCACCCAGGCAAACACTTAGTTGCCTTTAACCCCAAATCATCCTTGCTTAATGAACGACTCGAAGTTGGCATAGAGCATGCGAACGGAAAAATAGTGACTTTGACCCTTGTCGCTGGTCTTCTGGCCCGCCGCATCAAGCCTTATATAACGGTTGGTCAGGAAGTTCGTGCCGGAGAAGAATTGGGCTACATTTTACTCGGATCAAGAGTAGACATGGACATCCCCAATTCTTTTCAACCTTCCGTGGAATTAAACCAAAAGGTTTTCTCTAGTGAGTCTATTCTCGGGGATTGGAGTTAGTCAATAAGCTGGCATAATTCCAACAGGACCCCTTCCGTTGATTTTGGATGAAAAAAGAATATTCGTCGATTGTCTGCCCCTTGGGTTATGGATTGGGAAACAGGAAGAAAGCCCTCTTTGACCAATCGATCGATTTCCGCCTGAATATCATATACCGCCAATGCCATATGATGTAATCCGCTCCTATGTTTCTTAAAATATTCATGCAATACGGAATTTACACCTAGCGGAGCTATCAATTCAATTTTGTTTGGTCCACACTTAAAAAAAGATGTTACAACGCCTTGGTCTTCGACAACCTCTCTTTTATAGGGTCCCTTGCCAAACAGTTTGGTATAAGTTGCCTCTGCTGCATCAATATCCTGAACCGCAATTCCTATATGTTCGATTTTTCGCACGATGATTAATTTTATACAAAATACGTTTCATGCTCTTTATCTCCGACAAAGCAGCACACCAAGTGCAAGAAATCCTAATACAAAACAAACAAAGTGGCCAAGTGAAAGAGGGAGAAGAGCAGGCTGTAAGAATTCGTGTGCTTGGTGGGGGATGTTCTGGACTAACCTATAAACTGGAGTTTGACCACAACATTGAGGAGGCTGATCAGGTGTTTTTCGATAAAGGCATAAAAATGGTAACCGACCTAAAAAGTTTTTTATTCATTGCCAATACAACGCTTGATTATAGCGATGGCCTCAATGGTAAAGGGTTTCATTTTATCAATCCGAATGCAGAACGAACTTGTTCCTGTGGGGAGAGCTTTTCTGTGTAGAAGAAGGCGACTAGATTTAAACACCTAAGATGCATGGTGCTTTCTCCTCCTCATCTTTATCCCGTATATGATAAGGGTTAGCAGGAATACAAGGGGTATCCAAATCATCCATTCAGCGCGTAATACTTGATAGATTCTTTGCAACAAGTTGACAAATCGCTGAAAAAAAGTTGAAGAGAGCAGTTCATTTCGATCATACTGTGTAAGCAAGGCATTGTTGGGGTCAATTTGTTCTATCGTGTCGTATATGTTAGAGGCCTGCTCATAGTGCTTCAACGCGTAGTAACAATAAAACAAAGTCTTTAACAATTCTAGGTCGTTTGGATATCGCTTGATAAGTTTTTCCAAATCATGTAAAGCCTTTTTATGCCGTTTTGCAGACAATGCCTCAATAGCGCGGTTTCGCCATAACACATCATTATTATTATCCAAAGCTATGGCCTTGTCATAATCGGCAATCGCCTTGTCGTATTCGCCACCTTCGCCATAAAGAATCGCCCTCCGCCAATAATAATCCACTTGCTGACTGTCTAACTCAATAGCAGATGAAAAATCATCGATTGCTTCTTGTACGTTGCCCAATTCAAGCGCAACTACAGCTCGCTCAGCAAAAATATAAGCCCTAGGATTATCCTCAAGTCGGTCTGAAAGCAGAGCATGGGCGCGGCTAAAGTTCTCCGACTCTCTATGATAGCTCACCAAAAAAGCCCTGGCGCTATCCCGTAATTCCTCATAGTGTAAGACGATATCTTCCATGATAAAACGTGCTTTATCCACCTCGCCCAAATTGTAATGACAATAAGCCCTTAATATTTCTGCCCTGCCCATTTGCTGAGAGGGTGGGTTCGCTAGGCTTAAATGATAAAGTGCCTGTTCGTAGTCTTTAAGCCAATAGCGGCTTTGTGCTCGGTATAAGTGGGCTTCAGGTCGGCTAGGAAACTCAGTTATGATATCAGCAAACAAAGAATCAGCAAGCAAATAGTCCTTGTCCTCAAGAGCCTGAATGGCGATAGGCCAGGGGTTACTTGCTTTAACTAAAACGTGCCCTAAAAGAAGAAATAGGCTGCAAAAAACTACATACTTGCACCTAGGCATGAAGGGGAAATGATTGCGCTAAAGCATGAACCTCTTTCTTTACTTTCTCTGCTTCTTGCTCACCTTGAGATAATACTCTGTCAATCCATGATGCAATTTGCACCATTTCCTTTTCTGCAAAACCCCTAGTAGTTACCGCTGCGGTTCCCAAGCGAATACCCGACGTAACAAAAGGCGATTTGGTGTCAAAGGGAACCATGTTCTTATTGGCTGTTATATCTGCCACCCCTAAGAGCGCTTCGGCATCTTTTCCTGTGATTCCTTTACTTGATAGATCGATTAACATTAAATGGTTGTCCGTGCCTCCTGAGACCAAATCATAACCAGCATCGATCAGAGCTTCTGACAAAATTCCAGCATTTTGGATGACGCGCTTTGTGTAGTCTTTAAAAGAAGGCTGTAATGCCTCCTCAAAAGCAACTGCCTTTGCTGCGATAACGTGTTCAAGTGGTCCACCTTGAGTCCCAGGGAAAACACCACTATCAAGAACCGAGGACATTTTTCTGATATCACCCTTTTTGGTAGTTTTTCCCATTGGGTTAGGATAGTCTTTACCCAACATAATGATTCCACCTCGTGGGCCGCGTAATGTTTTATGAGTTGTCGACGTTACCATGTGACAGTGAGGCATAGGGTTGTTAAGTTGGCCCGTTGCAATAAGGCCTGCTGTGTGCGCAATATCAGCAAGCAACAAAGCGCCTACTTCATCTGCAATCTCTCGAAAACGTGCATAATCCCAATCGCGAGCGTAGGCCGAGGCGCCACAAATAAGAAGCTTTGGACGAACAGTTCGGGCAATTCGCGCAACATCATCCATGTCAATTCGCCCAGTATCTTCTTGGACACCATAGAAGTGAGCATCGTAATACAACCCACTCAAGTTTACAGGAGATCCATGAGAAAGGTGACCACCATGGGCGAGACTAAATCCCAAAATAGAATCGCCAGGATTTAATGTGGCCAACATAACTGCCGCATTCGCTTGAGCACCGCTATGTGGCTGGACATTCGCCCATTCCGCCCCAAAAAGAGAGCACAGCCGGTCTATACAAAGCTGTTCAATATCGTCAACAACTTCACAGCCTCCATAATACCGCCTTTTGGGCAGCCCTTCGGCATACTTATTGGTCAAAATGCTTCCCGCCGCCTTCATAACATTTGGACTTGCAAAGTTTTCTGAGGCAATCAGTTCGATTCCCTCGAGCTGGCGTCTGTGTTCTAGTTCTATTAGATCAAAAATCTTATCGTGTTGCATGGTTGAAATCTAGTTATTCTTCTTGTACATCGTTTTGTTCGCCTTGTAATTTTTTGTAGGCTTTAAGTCGTTTGATTCCCTGCATTAAACGAACGAGGCCATAAACTCCCAAGGGAAAGGCCAAGAGGGCTTGCCATCGAAGTTGAGGTGTATTGGAAAGCAAAAATTCCGATACAGCCATAAAGACCCCTAGGCCGAGAAAAGCAATTCCTCGAATAACAAAGGATATTCCTTGATATTTTAAGTTCATAATCTCACGTCTTGTTTGGTTAATCTATCCATTCCCACATAAGCATGTAGCACTTTGGGCAAGTGCACCACTTCTCCATCCCAACCCTGCTCTAGCAATCCCGACACAATACGAGGAATCGCCAAAGCACTTCCATTTAATGTATGGGGCTTAATCTTATTGTTGTCTTGGTCACGGTATCTAAGACGAAGGCGGTTTGTCTGAAATGTTCCAAAATTAGATACAGAGCTTACTTCAAGCCATCGCGACTGACCTGGAGACCAAATTTCAAAATCATAAGTGATTCCCGCGGCGAATCCTAGGTCTCCTGCACATAAATTCAGAATTCTAAACGGCATTTCCAAAGCATCCAGCAAGGCCTCTACATGGTGTACCATATCTTGGTGAGCTGCCTCGGAATCTCCTGGCGGCACAATTTGCACAATCTCCACCTTATCAAACTGGTGCAGGCGGTTTAATCCACGAACCTCCTTTCCATAGGACCCGGCTTCCCTTCTAAAACAAGGAGTATACCCCGTTAACTTAATCGGTAAGTCATTTTCGTGAATCAGGGCATCTCTATAAAGGTTAGTTAAGGGCACCTCGGCCGTTGGTATCAGAAACAATCCATCTAAGGTAGCTTCATACATTTGAGCTTCTTTGTCAGGCAATTGCCCTGTCGCTCGTGCAGAGTCTTCATTGACTAAATGAGGCACTTGAAACTCGGCATAGCCTGCTTTGTTTGCTTCATCCAAAAAATAGGAAACCAAACCACGTTGTAGCTTAGCCATATCACCTACATAAACAGGAAATCCACTCCCTGAAAGCTTAACTCCCAAATCCATCCGCAGCAGATTCAGGCGCTCTGCAATTTCCCAATGAGGCGCACTGGCCTCTTTACATGGTCTATCTGACCGACGAATTTCTTGATTATCCTCTTCATTTTTTCCCTCTGGAACCTCGTCAAAGGCAAGGTTGGGAAGTTGGATCCAGTGGGCATTAAGGGCCTCATTTGCCTCCCGCATAGTATGTTCTAAAGAAGCAATCGTAGCCTTTAATTCTTTGGTTTTTTCTCTAAGAAGTTCTGCCTTGTCTTTCTGGCCTGTCTTAAATAGCTTACCTATCTCCTGGGCTGCCGCGTTTGCCTCTGTTTTTGCCTCATCCAATTTGCCCTGAGCGCTTCGTCTTGAGGCATCTAGAGCAATCAGATGGTCGATCTCTTCCGAAGAGGTGCTTGGGCGTTTACTATGTCGAGATTTAGCGAGTTCTGTGTTGGCCCGGATCCATTGTAAATCAATCATGATATCTTTCTAGCGTAAAAAACGGCAAATCCTTCTAATTGTACCCTAGTTTTTATCAAAATATTGCAACTATTGGAAGAATTAGTTATTCTTGCAATGGAAATCAATCAATTCAATCTCGATTTCCCCTCAATTCTCAATTTATTTCATGTACGATATTGAACAACTGAACGCGTTTATCGTTCCAGAACTCAAAGAAATTGCTGAGCAGTTTTCTGTAAAAGGCTTTAAACGTATGGCAAAGATGGACTTGGTGCACGCCATTTTAGATGCGCAAGCTGATAAAGGGCCCGCCGGTGGTAGTGCCACCGAAGAAAAGCCAAAGGCACGTAAAAACACAAAACGTCCGGCCAAAAAGGTAGAAGAATCAAGTTCTTCCAGCAAGGTTGACGAAAAGTCCTCTGCTTCGAAGGAAAATGAGAGGGGCCAACAGGAAGAAAACCACCCAAAGGATAATAAGCGACGTCGGAATGCTCAGAAAAACCAATCATCTAATGATCGAAGAAAGAACAACGACAAAGAACAAGGTCGAGGTAGAGATCACTCCCATGACTCAGATTCAAAAGGACATCAAAACGACAGAAAGCCACAAAAAAAAGAATACGTATTCGACGTAAAAGTTGATGGGTGTATCGCTGGTGAGGGGGTGCTTGAGTTAATGAACGAGGGCTATGGCTTTCTGCGTTCGGGCGATTACAATTACCTAAGTTCCCCCGATGACATCTATGTTTCTTCGGGACAGATAAAATCCAATGGCCTGAAACCGGGAGATACGATAAAAGGTTTTATACGCCCGCCTCGACCAGGTGAAAAGTATTTTGCTTTAACCAAGGTGGAATCAGTCAATGGCATGAGTCCAGAAAAGATTAAGCATAGAATTCCTTTCGATTACCTAAAACCCCTCTTCCCGGAAGAAAAATTAAACCTCTCACTCGAAGGAGATAATGGTGCCCTATCAACTAGGGTTATGGATCTTTTTACTCCGATTGGAAAGGGTCAAAGGGGTATGATTGTTGCTCAGCCCAAAACAGGTAAAACGTCCATCCTAAAAGACGTAGCAAATGCCATAGCGAAAAATCATCCCGAAGTATACCTCATGGTCTTGTTAATCGATGAAAGGCCGGAAGAAGTAACCGACATGGAGCGCAGTGTACGAGCTGAGGTTTTGGCATCAACATTTGACGAACCTGCAGACCGACATGTAAAGGTTTCTACCATTGCCCTTGAAAAAGCCAAGCGACTAGTAGAAAGCGGCATGGACGTGGTGATTCTACTTGATTCCATAACACGTCTTGCTCGAGCTCACAACACGGTATCCCCCGCATCGGGTAAAGTTTTATCAGGGGGGGTTGAGGCCAATGCCCTACACAAACCGAAAAAATTCTTCGGGGCTGCACGAAATATCGAGCACGGCGGTTCTCTAACTATTCTAGCTACTGCACTTATTGAAACGGGCTCAAAAATGGATGAAGTGATTTTTGAGGAATTCAAGGGAACAGGAAACATGGAATTACAACTCGATCGCCGTCTATCCAATCGCAGAATTTATCCTGCCATCGACCTTGTTGCCTCAAGCACACGAAGAGAGGATCTTCTCTTGGGTAAAGAACAACTGCAGCGTATGTGGATCTTACGAAATCACTTAGCAGACATGAATAGCGAAGAAGCCATGGACTTCATTCTTAATCACATGAGGGGAACTCGATCCAATGAAGAGTTCTTGGTGTCTATGAATGGATAAAATTTCTAGTCGAGATTGCTTTGGTCGGGATAGATAACCAATTCTTGCCCTATGCGCAAGCTCGCCGCGTCTGTAATGTTGTTCCAGCCTATAACCTGCGATAGGCCCACATTATATTTCTCAGCTATCACGCTCAATACCTCTCCAGACTTCACCGTATGAATCACCTTCGACGATGAGGACGTGCTTGAGGATGAGCTGCTTGAGGAGGTGCCTCCCGTAGTGAAAACACTTTGTCCAGGATAGATGGTCAATTCTTGACCCACTTGTAAGCTGGCCGCGTCTGTAATGTTGTTCCAGCCTATAACCTGCGATAGACCCACATTATATTTCTCAGCTATCACGCTCAATACCTCTCCAGACTTCACCGTATGAATCACCTTCGACGACGATGAAGTGCTTGAGGAAGCCGTTCGATTATCTGAATAAACTGTCAGTTGCTGACCTATTGCTAGTATTGACTCTTCAGTTAGACCGTTCCAGCCCATTAGCTTGGATAACCCCACATCGTATTGTTCAGCGATGCCGCCCAAAAACTCTCCCTCTTTTACGACATGTGTAATCTTTTGATTTGAATTTGAAGCACTTGAACTATTGCTAGTCGACACGGCGCTACCAGACTCCACTGTTGGGGGTGAATGAGCGCGAATGGTTGTGTTTGAGGTGGTAACTTCTTGGGTCGTTGTACTTGTGGCAGCGACCTCCAGAGTTTGAAAGTCTAGAAGGCGTTCTGCTTGCGCTTCTCTAAAAGCCTCTACCTCAACTTCTGTTGGTTGAGTTGTCTCTTCGTTTAAGGCGACAAGTAAGGCCTCTCCCAACATCTCTGCTTTGAGACGATATCCTGTAGGCTTCAAAGAGATAAGATCAAGATTGGCCAATCTTCTCGATTTCCAGTCTAAAATTCTCGTCCTTCCTCCTGAAGCCCAAAACCAGTCATACAATAGACATCCCTTTTCTTTAGCGATTTCTTGGAGCAAAGCTGAATACTCTTCGGTTACCGTCACATTTTCTTGCTTACTGCGGTACATGTCTTGGCCTGACACCAATAAAATAGCTGCATTGGGGCATGCACGGTTGACCTTAGCAATCGTTCGGCTTATGTTTTTCTTGGTAAAAGGACCTAAAACATCTCGTCCACTTAGTTCGGCCACGGAAAAGTCAAGGATGATCAAATCTGGATTAAGTGCCGATAATTGTGCACTAAACAATTCTGCGTTAAGTATTCCCGCATACCCAGCACCCTCTACACCTAGAGAATGATAAACAAGTCCAGAATCTTCAGCAGAAAGAAGATTAGCTCCATGAAAAATAAAACCTGATTGACTGGGTGCCGATTTTTGACACATTAAGGTGAATTCACGTTCGAATGACGGTATAAGCGCTTCAATGTAACCTGACTCCGCATTCATTGAAGAGGGCTGAATAAGGACGGTATCTTCGCCGGAAACCCACAAAACATCGAAACTATTGCTCGGCTCACAAAATATCTGAAGCCTCATAGGCCGTTGAGGAAGCTTTTCTTGAAATTCAAAAGAAATCTGAGCATTTTCATCAGCTGTTTTTGCCACCATGCCGGACACGCCCCTAGGAATGGACGGTGTCATTCTACTGGCAATATCATATCGCCATGCGCCTTTATGACTGCTGGTATAGTATACTGAACTAAAGGTGCGCGCAATCGAATGGGGCTGAACCATTCCCCAGCCGCCATCGCCAGCTTCCTCCTGAAGAATTTCTTGTAAATGCCCAGTGAACATATCAGCCTGAATATGCTCATCGCCAAAGTGAGCAATAACAAACGCATTGCTATCCGCATTATTCCAAGCTTCCCTCACATGAATAAGTGCACTATCTGAATACCACTGAATGACGTTGGCTTCAGGATGAAGGAAAGGATAGTCGTCGGCGCGTGAAAAGCTTCCTTGAGCCCAGGCAGAATTGGACAAGAAGGTAAAGCAGCCAAAGGCCATTAACAAATAGGAAGCTTGGCTCCTTTGAGTTGACGGTTGAGTATATTTCTCCATAATATAAAGTTCTCTAAAATATCACAAGCTTAGACCCCTTGCATCTCAACAAAGTTGGAGTTGATGTCCATGAGAATCTACAAAGCCTTTATCCAGCGAAGCAAAATGATTGAAATAGATGAAAACATGCTTAAAACGAATACCAAAACAAAAAAGTATAGCAGTTCTGCTAAGAAAAGCGCCTCATATTGTTTGTTTCGATAGATTGTTGTACCTTCGCCTACCCATAAAAAGGGAATAATAATCATTCATCATGAAAAGAACATTTCAGCCTTCAAGAAGAAAACGTAAAAACAAGCACGGTTTCCGTGAACGTATGCTAAGTAAAGGAGGTCGAAAAGTTATCGCCTCACGTCGTGCCAAAGGAAGAAAAAAACTCACCGTTTCCGACGAAAAACGTCTTAAGTAGACGCCATAGTCTGAAAAGCACCCTTTTGTGGGGCAAGCTTTTGTCTTCAGGTGCCCGCATTAGAAAGGGCCCTTACACCATCATCTACATCCCTTCGAAAGAGTTCAACATTGGATTCAGCGTTCCTAAGCGATTTTTTGCGAAAGCGCATAATCGTAACCGGGTGAAACGTTTGTTAAGGGAAGCAAGCGCAAGTCTATTATCTTATTATCCTGACTTACCCAAGGCCGCCATCATTGTAAAGTATGGAAGCAAAAAGGATTCTCCACTTACCTTGAAGTCAACCATTGATTCGCTAAAGCCCTTATTCCTAGAAGTAAAGAATTCAAGTTCAGCGAATGCCCCGTCTAAGGAAGAACAGGGCAAAGGCTGAGTCTAAGTTTCTTAGTTAAAAAGCGTCTCCACCGGGACGTAAGGAAGATTAAAGGCTTCTGCTACTCCCTCATATACCACCTTGCCTTGAACAACATTCAGCCCTTTCAACAAGTCTTTACGCTTAGAACACGCCTCTTTCCACCCATTGTTCGCTAAATCTATCACATAGGGCAGCGTTGCATTAGTTAATGCAATCGTCGAAGTGTAAGGAACAGCCCCCGGCATATTTGCTACACAATAATGAACAATATCATCAATGATATACGTAGGGTCTTCGTGGGTCGTAGGCTTGCAAGTTTCTATACACCCTCCTTGGTCCACTGCTACATCAACCAATACGGTTCCTTTGTGCATCATAGAAAGCATATCCCTTGTAATTAAGTTCGGAGCCTTCGCTCCCGGAATCAGCACAGCGCCCACAATCAGATCCATTTGTGGAATCAGTTCCCTAATGGTCATTTCCGTAGAAAAACGAGTAACAACATTAGCAGGCATTACATCATTGAGGTAGCGTAAACGATCAAGGTTTACATCGAGTATGGTCACCATGGCGCCCAAACCTGCCGCCATTTGGGCAGCCTGTGTTCCTACAATTCCACCGCCAAGGATTAAGACTCTTCCTGGCTCCACACCCGGCACGCCACCCAACAAAACCCCTTTGCCCTGAATGGGTTTTTCCAAGTATTTTGCGCCTTGTTGAATAGACATCCGCCCCGCCACCTCACTCATCGGGATGAGTAATGGCAAGGCGCCATGATCACTTTCTACCGTTTCATAGGCAAGGCATACTGCCTTTGACTTGATACAAGCGTGGGTTAAAGGCTCACTTGACGCAAAATGGAAATAGGTAAAGATGAGTTGATCTTCGCGTAAAAGACCATATTCTGCTTCTATGGGTTCTTTTACCTTAACAATCATCTCTGCCTCCGCATAGACACTTTCTATTGTGAGTGCGATGGAGGCCCCAGCCTCAACATAGTCTTCGTCGCTAAATCCACTGCCTATTCCCGCCTGCGTTTGAACGCGGACTTCGTGGCCTCTCTTTACCAATTCCAACACACCACCAGGAGTAACAGCCACCCGGTTTTCGTTGTTTTTAATTTCTTGAGGTACCCCAATTTTCATAACCAAAATTTTCTCAATATTAAAAAAGATTTATCGAAATGCCTGCCTTGGATTTTCTGTCTCTAATTCAATGGATTGCGTAAAGGATTTCATTAAGTAGCGCATGGACCTCCGACGATGATAGACGGCCGACGCCATGGCGTTCGGCTGAGCGCCTACATTGGATTTAGCTTGTTGTGAAGTTCTCCCGTAGCATACCGTATCTTTTTTATGCTCTATCGCCAACTCTACTAAGTCGTATAATATTCTATGATAGGCTTTAAATCTTCCTGCTTTTTTGTGATTTAGTCCAATTAAATGAGCATGAATCCTACTTTCATCTTCAAACCAGGAAATCCACCCAATGACCTCGTTACCGACAGAATAGGTTCGCAGTTTGGGAAGACTCGAAGAAGCATTTGCTTCTATCTGAAAATACGCAGGCGACATAAGCTGAATGTAGAAGTCTACAGCCGACATAATGTTCACATAGAGCGGATACATCTCCTCCGTCGGCGCATCGCTCCAATTGCTGTAATCGTTTACTTGCAGGTCCTTGCTTCGCTCGGCTACCTGATTGTACTTTGTTCGGTACTTAGCCCGCAGTGCCGCAGAGTACTCCTCCATAGTTGAAAATTGTGTAACATTCGCCAAGATCATGTCGGGTTCTGAAGGAGTCATGTAAAACCCGCGTTCTTTTAGGCAGTCAACCATCCAAGAATCAGTTGCCATGTAAACATCCTTGATCAATAATCCATCACAGGGGATCAAACCATTTTGCAACTGGCTAAGTAGATATTGATAGATTCCCTTCTTTTGCTCTTGGGTCACTTCACCGGAAAAAACCAAGCCATTATCGCCTGTGGTAAAGATGCTTCCCAAAGACAATATCCTCCATTGAATCGGGCGGACTACGAGGTCATATACCTTTGAGGGCAACCACGCTGCCGGGCGAAAATTATCTAACCGTTCTCCGCTAAAAGGCATCCTTTGGAGATAGGCCCGTGCCAATAAGGTGTCGCCATCATAGACTGCACAGATAAAGTGTTCCATTCCTGGGTTGCTTTGGGCTAAATGAGTGAGGTAATCCACTTCTTGAAAGGGCAGTTTCTCAGCCACTAAGTCGCTGTGATTCGACGCAAAATCCTGAACAGATAAGACGGACACGGATCGGTCCTTATATTGAAGAGAAGCATTGCCCACGTCTATGGTAACAACCTATTTAAGTCATTGTTTTTTTCCTGCCAGCTGGCCGCAAGCAGCATCGATGTCATGGCCACGACTTCTTCGGATATGCGCTTCTAGTCCGTTGTCTATCAATATTTCTAAAAACCGGCGTGACCGGGTTGGCGTTGATCGTTCTAAGGATACCCCCTCCACCGAATTGTACTCAATAAGATTGATAAAGCAAGGAAACTCTTTAGCAATCTTAACAAGATTCCTCGCGTCCTCTTCTGAATCATTGAACTTTTGAAAGAGGATATACTCCAGCGTTACTTTTCGTTTCGTTTGGGCATAAAACTCCTTGATAGAATCCACCACATCTTCAATAGGGTTGCTTTTGTTGATGTCCATAATTTGAGCTCTCTTGGCATTGGTGGCTGCATGGAGAGACCAAGCCAAATTAAACTTACTACCGCGTGCCGCCAACTTGCGAATGCCACGCGCAATACCCACAGTAGAAAGCGTAATACGCCTTGAAGCCATATTCATAGCCTCTTCGGCCGTAAGAATTTCTGTAGATCGAAACACCTCGTCCAAATTGAGCAAGGGTTCTCCCATCCCCATAAATACGATATTGGTAAGACCTCTTCCAAATTGATCTAGAGCAAGCCTATTCAAGCCTCGAACTTGATCTACAATTTCAGAAAAGGCCAAATTACGATCGCGCTTAAGTTGCCCTGTAGCACAAAAAGAACAATGAAGGGAGCAACCAACTTGAGAGGAAATGCAGGCCGTAATCCGTTTACTTGTTGGAATGATAACCCCTTCAACCGTCCGATCATCATGGAGAGCAAAGCCAACTTTAATCGTCCCATCTTGACTTTTCTGGACAATATCTACTTCTGCAATGTGAAACACAAACGACTCCTCAAGTTTGGCTCTCAGGCTTTGGGGAAGATTTGTCATCATATCAAAATGATCTGCCCCTTTAACCCAAAGCCATTCAAAAATCTGCTTAGCTCTAAAAGAGGGCTCGTTGTTTTGCTCAAGCCACTGAGCTAAGTCTTCGCGAGCCATGGTGCGAATATTTATCTTCTGTACAGGCTTGCTATTTGCTGGTGAGTTTACCGTATCCATGCTTCTGGATTTAGCTTAACACTGTTCTTCCAAATTTCCAAGTGCATTCTTGGAGAAAGGGCTCCCAATCCCTCGCTATAAACCGATCCTATAACCTGACCTGAAGAGAGCTCTTGACCCCTTGAAACCGTGGGCCTAGATAGATTACTATATACAGTGAAATATGGGCCATGTTGTACAATCACGGTCCAGTGAACATTGGTCATTTCAAAAACACGGGAAACTTTTCCATTGTACAAAACACGCACTTCTGCATTTGGCCTTGTTTCAATGTCTATTCCATTGTTTTGAATAAGTAGAGAGGGCATATCCGGATGACTTACTTGACCAAAACGGGTAACGATACGTCCATTGTTGACCGGCCATGGAAAACGCCCCTTGTTGGCTGCAAAAGAATTTGCTAATTCAACGTCTACCGGGTCAGGCGCGGTCCTGCTGGCCTGTCTTTCGCGCTCTTTCCGTGCTTCTTCTTCTAAAATCTCTTTGAGTCGAAAATCCAGAGCACTGATGTTGGCCTGGATTTCCGCTTTAATCTGCTGCTGTCGAGCCATATCATTTTCCAATACGAGCAAGGTAGCATTATACTGATCTTCCGATGCCTTGAGAAGGCGTTGTTCTTCAAGAAGTTCGGCTTGCTTGGCTTCTAAAACTGTTATTTGTGCCTTTACCTCATTACGGACCGAAACTAAATAGTCTTGAATTTCTTGTAATGCACGCATTTTGTAATTCAACACCCGAGATAAATTTCCCATAAACCGATAGCGCTGAAAAACACCCTCAAAAGAAGTAGACGACAAAACATACATTGACCGAGTCTGTGAAACTCGATATCGATAGGCCATTCGAACAGCATCGGCACAATTTCCTTTAAGACGTTCATATTCATTCCGGGTTTTGTTCTCCTCGTCTTGCAAGGAGTCAAGGCTGTAGGCTAGCTGAAAACTGTCCTGCCGAAGAAGATGTACCAAGGAGTCTTGAATTTGTCGTTGAGTATTGAGTAACCTTAATTGATTAATCGTCACTTCTTGTTGGCTTTGAAGGCGCTGTATTTCTCCCTCTAAATTTGTCAGATCACTTCGTAGTTTATCCTGCTTGCTCACTATGGATGATGAAGTCTCTGGCTCTTGTGCATGCAACCAACCAGCCACCCAAACCAAGCCCGCCACACAGAAAAGAAAGCTAAATAACAGGCTATGGTTGAATGACTTCATAGGATGAAGGTACTTCAAAAGGAAGGTCATAGGGACCTTTCTTTTCCAAGGAATTTGTGGATAGAAAAACTTCTAATCCCTCTGCTTGGATGATCAAGGTGCGATCTTTGGCCCAAAGCCCTCCTTCTAATTCTCCTATATTCATCCATTGAAGCGTAGCCCATTGCTCAATAGAGGGCTCATAAACTGCTAGATGATTTACCCCTAGAGTGTCCGATGCAATAATCTTAACCATCAATCCTGCCGGAGACAACCATAGAGAATCTTCCTTTTGAAAATCGTCTTGCTGTAACACCACACCAAACATCCAAGACATCATCAAATCATAATCACTAATGGCTGGTAAACCAAGGGCGTCAAGTCCGGCGATGGTCCCCGAATAATAGGTCCGTTCCAAGCGATTAAGCGCTTGTACAGAATCCCTAGAAAACAAAATCCGAGCCCCCTCAAATCCAAACTTGGTAAACTGTCCCCAAACTCTCTCACCACCATTGGTTCTAAACTTTGCTTTAAATCGCTGACTCTGGTTATCGTAGAGAATAGTGGCCGAGGTGGTCATCTCTAGCGTATCCAAACCCTTAAGCCATTTGGCCTCTAAAGAAGCACCCATCTTCCGTTGCTTAAGGACCTTACACTGAGACATAAATAACCCCGTAACGAGCACCAAGAGCAGCGCACCATATGATATACTTTGACGCATTATGGATTTACTTCAAGTATTTTTTGTTGTAAAGATTCTTCAGCACCCCCGAGCTTTATAGCCTGCTCATAAAAAAGAGCTGCGCGTGAAGCCTCGCCAAAGCGTGCATAGCCATCCCCTAAAAACTCTACAACTTCAAGGGATTGAAAGCGACTAACATCTCCTTGGGCCGTTAAGAGATTAAGCGCGTCCTGGGTATTGGAAGCCGCTTCATATACATCAAAAAGGGCGGTTAAGGTTTGGATATACAGAGTCGGCTGGCTTGAAAAAGCAAGGGGTATCGTTTTATTCCATGATTCAATGGCAGCAGGAAGTTGTCCAAGCTTGCTGTAAGCGACACCCTGCATAAAGTAAATCAGGGGCTGCGCAAAAAAATAGGCCATTGATTCTTCGGTGGCACGCAACAGGCTTTCATAGTCTTCTGCATCGTAATACGCATAGAAGAGTTCTCGCCATAGACGAAAATCGCCTTTATCGAGATTGATTCCTTGAGTTAGAGCCCCAATCATTTTTGCATATTCACCATGCTTTTGGTAAAGCATGTACAATGTGATTAAATACTTAAGATCATCACTTACTTCGTGATGCAAGACCATCGAATCAACAAAAGTCACAATCCGCTTATCGGTTAGATTGCTGTAGGACTTAACCCATTGATTTATTTGCTCTTTCTGGAAAGAAAACCCTTGATTTCCAAAGTCATTTAACGCTCTAAGATCATTCAGCCAACTCGTGATGTCGCCCTTAGAAAGTGCACGATTGGCGGAGAAGTCCACCACAGCAGGGGCGAGTTCTTTTGTCTCTTTTCCTTTCTCCAGCCAAGCCTCTACGGCATCATCTTTTCCTTGGTATATCAACGCGGCTAAATGATCCTGAAAGGATTGTGGGCTTCCACCGCGCTCGATAAAACATCTCTTGCTGAGCTCCTCCATGTCGGCCCACGCCCGCTGTTCTTTAAGAACTTCGGTGTAGGGCCCGTAGACCTCATCGTCTAATCCGTATCGTTCAACATATTCTCCATATGAGTCAAGGGCAGATAGTGTATCGCGCAACATCAACTCTACAATCGCAATATTATTTAGATGGCTGCGCTTTGAAGGCTCCATCTCGTGAAGATTTTCAAAAAGATCTACCGCTTCCCGCAATTTATTGTTGCCGACATATATCTCGGCCAAAAATCCCATATACCACGTGTTATTGGGATCGATCAAAAGCGCTTGCGTTAGGTGATAATCTGCACGGTTAAAGTCGAGTTCTTTAAAATAGATTACTGCGAGCTCATAATGCGCAGCGTCATTTGTAGGAATAAAAGATAGCGAGGCCTCAAAAGATACTATGGCCTCCTCATAATTGTCAACGGCACGATATTTAATACCCTCGAAGAATGCTCGCTCGCCAGAAACTCTATCCATTTCCGAAACTTGCTCCTCCTTGTTGGATTGCTTTTTCTTTCCCCTATTCTTCTTTTGAGCATATAAAGAATTGGGTGCTACATAAAGGACCAATAATGCGATGAATAAAATTCTTGGCATATCGCGCTTTAGAGTTGAATAGTTGTATAGTCTCCAATACTGAGATCAGCCACCTTACCATGCACAGAACACTTTGATCCAATCATAGAGCCTTCAATGCTTGCATTAACAATCTCTGTATCATGCTGTACTAAGCTGTTGGCGACAAGTGAGTTGTTAATCACGGTATTTTTCCCTAAAGTGACATGTGGGCCCACCACACTGTTTTCAATAACACACCCTTCCTCGATGTAGACCGGCTCAATAAGCACCGAATTCTTTACGCTACCCTGCATAACTAGGGTGCCTTGGGCTGCTTTTATATCCAGCATTTGAGCGTTGCTTTTAACCGTTATGGCTTTGTTTCCGCAATCCATCCATTGATTTACGACTCCAGGGACAAAGACCGTGCCTTTTTGGCGTAACTGTTCTAGGGCATCGGTAAGTTGGTATTCTCCCTTACTCCGAATATCATGGTCGATGAGGTGTTGCATTTCTCGGCGAATGTCGGCGGCATCTTTAAAATGGTATACGCCTATTATGGCCAGGTCCGACTTGGGATTTTGTGGTTTTTCCTCAAAGGACTCAATGCGATTAGACGCATTGAGGTTTACCACGCCAAAGGCACGAGGATCATCTACTTGTTTGACCCATATTGTAGCATCAGCAGAGGGGTCTAAGTCAAATGTCGCTTCAAACAAGGTATCTGCAAATCCAATGATTACCTCTCCTTCCAAGGACGATGATGCGCACAAAATAGCATGAGCCGTACCTAAAGGCTCGGTTTGGTAGTCAATGCGACACTCCGCATCTAAGTCTCGCGCAATTTCTTGAAGCTTGTCTTCTACCCCTTTTCCAAAATCTTCTCGAATAACAAAGTGCAAACAATCTGCCTTACCCGCCAACTGAATAAGTGACTTGCAGAGGCCGGCGACAATGGGATCGCCGGCAACCGGCATCATGGGTTTAGGCACGGTTAGAGAATGAGGGCGTAGCCTTGATCCCCAGCCGGCCATTGGAATAATTATGTTCATAGTATTTAATAGTCTAAATCAAGATCATTGTCAATAACGGCGTCTATGTCCAATAGGACGACAATAAAAAGAAGAGGCCTTATATATCTAGCATTCATCATAATATTTTTTTTGAATTATTTATTCGTTGGTGATGTTTTAAACAATCTGACTAGGGTCGAGCGCTCTAAAAATACGGTTAAGGCAACATAAAGGGTAACTCCCGCCAATGCAAATGGCCAAAAAGAAGCCGACGTTGTATATCGAACAATATCCCCCACATGGCCACTAACAAGATAGGTGACTAGCCCATATATAACTAAAGGAAGCAGTAGATAAACAGCAAGCCTCCCCCACTGATAGGGAATAGGAAGATACCTTCGGCCTATGCTTGCCGATAGCACAGCAATGCACCCGTAGGAAAGTACCGTAGACCATGCGGCCCCTACCATACCTATACGAGGGACTAAAAACAAGTTGGCTCCGATCGTAATGGCTGCACCAAACAGTGTGATGTACGCCCCTAACCAGGTCTTATCAGAAACCTTATACCAAATTCCAAGGTTGACAACAACGCCTAAAAAAAGGTTGGCATAGAGTAAAATGGGAACTATATATAATCCGGGCCAGTACTCGGGTGCTATAAAATGACGCACTACGGGCATAAAGAGGGTTATCCCTAAAAAGACAAAACCGCCTAATGCCATAAAAATGGTTAAGGACTGTGCTATGAGGGGGTGGGTTGATTTATCACCTGGTTTGGATAAAAAATAGGGGTCTGCAGCATATCGAAAGGCTTGGATAAGCAAGGCCATAAACATAGCCAGTTTGTAATTGGCGCCATAAAGACCCAAATAATAGTTATTGGTTGCCAAGTCAAAGGGGAGCAAACGAGTCAATACCACCCGATCAAGTAACTCGTTAATCATACCAGCGAAACCCACGATAACAAGGGGAAAAGCATAGGCAAACATTTGCTTCCACAAATCTTTGGAGAAGGTCAATCGAATTCGACGGATAACGGGCAGGACAAGGACCATTTTTATTGAACTTGCCACAAGGTTTGATATGAAAATATAACCTACTCCAATAGATGGGTTGTAGAGGCTTGCCAAAAATTCACTACCCCCGCTTTCATAAGCAGGCTTACAAAAACCAAGGAAAAACACATTAAGACTGAGGTTCGTTACAATCTCAGTGATTTGAATGCCTGCAAAGCTTGTGGGTCGTTCATCAAATCGCAATCTTGCAAGGGGGAGGTAGGCTATGGCATCAAGGGCAAGAACCCAGCCCAAAATCCGCACCCAGGACCCTTTGCCCGGTTGACCTGCAAAGGCGGCGACTTCTTGAGAAAAGAGGCTCAATCCAATTCCCGCAAACAAGGATATCGCCATGACGGAACACATCGCGGTACCAAAAACAACATCTTTGTCTTGGTTGTCCTTGCCCGCAAACCGAAAAAAAGCAATAGCCATAGCATGCTGTAACACAATCGTGATAAATCCTATGTAAGCATAAAAAAGCCATACAGGAGCTAGCGATTCGGCATCGGTAAAGGTGTAGGTATATAGCGGAGTTAATGCGAAATTCAGGACCCTTCCCAATACGTGCGTAAACCCGTAAATTGCAGTCTGCCCTAATAATTTTCGCAATGAAGCCATGGCCTAAGAATACATTAAATGTACAAGGCTCCCTCTTCCTTAA
>JAYYPZ010000030.1:0-6305 GCA_036128775.1 Bacteroidota bacterium | reverse complement strand
AAAAGCTTGAACAACGGTATCTACATCGTTGTCGTAAGCAACAATGACGGGATGATGAGCCAACAGGTGGCTATCGCTAAATAAAGTCTAACCAACATATATGGTTTTCATGGAAGGGAGCACTTAGGTGCTCCCTTTCTTATTTTTGTGATATGCAAAGCGCAATTCCAACGCTTAAGACCATTGGTAAAGTGGGAAGACCTCATGGCTATAAAGGAAATCTTCGGATTTTCCTTGACTATGATCTCGTTATTGATAGCCCCTCCTGGATCTGGCTGGACTTTGGCTATGACTATATTCCCTTTACCATTGAAGAGGTAATACGCCAACAAGGCCGAGATTGGGTAATTAAGCTCGAAAATTACTCAAGCGAAGATGAGGTCAAACCCTATGTGAATGCTTCCTTAGCAATCAATGAAAAAGATTTCAATCATCTCCTGCCAGCATCGGAAAACATCGAATCTTGGATAGGATGGAATGCCGTAGATACCGATGGAGAGCCCATTGGTGTTGTTCAGAGCATTGACCAAAGCACAGCCAATGGCATTATAGAAATACAACATGTATCCGGTGCCATGATTATTGTACCCCATACTCCTCAAGTTGTTCTACTCGCCGAAAATAGCCAACTGACCCTGTCACTGCCTGATGGCTTGTTAGATGTGTATCTTTAACATCTTATGTTGCGCATAGATATCTTATCGGCAGTACCTAATCTTCTTGATAGTCCTTTTAACCATTCCATCTTAAAACGAGCTCAAGAAAGGAAGTTACTCGACGTGCATGTCCATGATATACGCGCCTTTGGTGTGGGAAAACATAAACAAATCGATGATTATGCCTATGGCGGAGGCGCGGGTATGGTCATGATGTGTGAACCCCTTGCCCAAGCTATCGAATCGATTCCCAATTGGGAAAAAGCTGATGATATCATCTACTTAGCTCCCGATGGTGAAACTTGGAATCAAGGCACTGCCAATCAGCTATCGCTTGCCACCCATCTTATTTTGATTTGTGGTCACTATAAAGGAATTGACGAACGCATAAGAACTACCTATGTTACAAGAGAAGTATCCATAGGAGACTATGTGCTCTCGGGAGGTGAGCTTGGAGCAGCTATTCTTGTTGATAGCATAGGTCGATTGATTCCCGGTGCCTTAAACAATGAAAGCTCTGCACTAACCGATTCGTTTCAAGATGGACTTTTAGCACCTCCTGTATACACTCGACCTGAAACTTGGAGAGACCAAACCGTTCCTGAGGTTTTGCGTTCAGGCAATGCTTCAAAAATTGAAGATTGGAAGGATGAACAACGCGAAAAACGAACCCGGAAGCGGCGACCCGATCTTCTTGAGTAGCTAGATTCCTTTCTTTTTGAGAAAATCTTCGAGAATTCAAGGGATTACACTATCTTTGGCGTCCGATTAACATCGGTAAACTTTATTAAACGTTTAGAATAGACACCATGGACGCAAGAATTGCTAAAGTACAAGAAGCCGTAGCGAGTGAATTCAACCACCCTGAGTTTAAGGCAGGAGATACTGTATCTGTTGACTACAAAATCAAGGAAGGAGAAAAGGAAAGAATCCAGACCTACAAAGGTGTTGTGATCAATGTTCGTGGAGAAGGGACAGACAAAATGTTTACTGTACGTAAAATGTCCGGTGGTATCGGCGTAGAGCGTGTTTTCCCTCTTTATTCTCCCTTCGTAGATAAAATTGAAGTGACTAAACGTGGAAAAGTACGTCGTGCCAAGTTATTCTACCTACGAGGTCTTCGAGGTAATGCAGCGCGTATTAAAGAGAAAGTCACTCGATAGAATTTTTACGATTTTTTTTTTCGCAACAACGTTGCATATATAGTATCTTTCAGAGATGATTAGCAATAGGCAACTCCAGCTCTTCAATCTTTCATGGATACTAAGTATTCTATGTTTGATACACTGTATGACTTTGCCTTTAATTTCAATCTTTCTTCCCTTAATCAAGGTCAGTCATGAACTAAATGAAGTTATATCAAAGGTGTTTCTAGGTTTAGTAATCATCTTGAGTTTCAACCTTGTGATTAGAAACAGGATATTATGGAAAAGTCATAAAGGTTGGATTACCCTGCTAACCCTTGGTATACTCGGAATGTTTCTTAGCCACCCCCTTGGGCATTTCTTAGGATTGAAAGATTATGCTCTCACCACTATTCTCATTACTGAGGTTCCTTTCACAATGGCCTTGGTAGTTGGACAATTAGTCCTACTTCGGGCAGCAAGAAACTGTTATTGCTGTGAGAACAGTTAGATAGTAATACGTTTGTTCTTCAGTTATAGAGGACGCAAGAGAAAATTTGTTTATCTATTTCTCCACTTTTTGCTGCCAAACAACTCGTGAATATTATTATCGGTTACGGGAAGATCCCCATGCCCTGGTAGGCAACACCAACCTTTGTGATTGCTAACGTAAATGCCGCTGTACGGAGATCAGTCTTGGTCCGCTTTTGCGTTTCCTTGATGGCGTGATAGGCTTCAATCATGGTATCTTCTAACCCTGAGTTCACCAAATCCGTCTCATTTGAACCACGAATCATGGCTTTCTTTTCTCGAGCACCTACTGATTTACCCGTCATATCCTCAACCATCTCTATGTAATTGAGCTGCGTATTCTCCTCAAAACGCTTCTTCATTCGACCAAAGCGCACATGCGATAGATTCTTAAGCCATTCAAAGTAAGAAACCGTCACTCCTCCTGCATTTGCATAGATATCCGGCAGAATCAAGATGTTTTTCTTGAGTAGTATGTCTTGTCCTTCTCGCGTGATGGGGCCATTGGCCGCCTCGGCAATAATTTTTGCCTTGACCTTTTTAGCATTGGACTTATTAATCTGATTTTCAAGTGCTGCTGGAATCAGAATATCGACGTCCATATAAAGGATGTCATTTCGTTCTTTGAGCACGGTTGCACCAGGATATTCTAGCAATGACCCATTGGCTTGACGAAACTTGTATACTTTCTCAACGTCAAATCCTTCGGCACAATAGATAGAACCCTCTCGCTCTGCAATACCCACTACTTTACAACCGTATTCTTGAATGATTCGAGCAGCGTGATATCCTACATTTCCAAGGCCCTGAACAGCCACTGTTTTTCCTTCGAGACCAACCTCTAAGCCTAAGGCCTCCATATCCTTCTTATAGCTACAGGCTACATTCAGCGCATAGACTACTCCACGGCCCGTGGCTTCTGTTCGACCTCGGATTCCGTAGAGATGCACTGGCTTTCCAGTAACACACCCATAACCATCCACTTCACCGGGCTTCAAGGCCGTGTAGGTATCGAGTATCCAGGCCATCTCTCGCTCACCTGATCCGTAATCCGGGGCGGGGACATCTAATCCAGGGCCAATGAAATTTTTCTTGACCAATTCCGTCGTGTAACGACGCGTAATCTTTTCCATCATGGCAGGTGAAGTCTTAGAGGGACTCACCTTGATTCCTCCCTTTGCACCGCCGAAAGGCACATCGACAATGGCACACTTATAGGTCATTAAGGCAGCCAACGCTTTTACCTCATCCTGATTAACAGCAGTTGAGAAACGAATGCCTCCTTTTGTTGGGAGTCGGTGGTGGCTATGTTGAACCCGATAGGCTTCAATGACATGTACTTCATTTCCCATCTTAATAGGAAACTTCATGCGATAAACACTATTGCACTGACGTATTTGGTCAAGTATTCCCTTTTGGAATCGGGTATACTTTGACGCCTGGTCAACATAATGCTCCACATCTTGATAAAAGCTATAATTCGACATAGTTTATGTTTTTATGACTTCGTGAAGGTAAGCAGGAAAAGCCCTAATTGTTAAAATATTTTAAAAAAAATGATTGGGCTTAATGTCTTGAAGAAGATTATTTCTCGAGCTTGCGCAATCGCCTCTCTAGATAAACAAGCACCCCACCTAAACCGAGAAATACAATAAGAAGCACAATGATTACTACAGGATACTTTCCATCACCCCTAGGATTAAAAAAAGCCACCTTGCTGAGTAGAGCCAACAGCTGCATTAATATTGTCATTATTCTGCTAGTTTATATTGTTTAAAGCATGCATCCTACGGAGGATATCAAAGATCCAAAAACCAATGAAGGTCCATCCAATAACCGCCGGATAAAACACGATGCGAAGTGCATTGTCCAAATCATACGATGAAAATGCTGGATTACCACCCTGTCCTGGGTGTAAACTATCTACACCTTGTAATCGCGGAAGAACAAAAATGAACATGATATAGAGCACAAAAGCAATCACGTTATATGCCGCACTAATGCGCGCCCGTTTTCGGGGATTATCAATACTGTTTCTTAAAAGGAAATAGGCTAGGTACATCAAAACCCCAAGACCTGCTCCATTTAACTTAGCATCATTAACCCAGAATGCACCCCATGTATACTTCGCCCATACCATACCAGTAAGCAGTCCCAGAATGCCGAACCCTAGACCCACCGCATTAGCTAAGGATGCCCAAAGATCACGCTCAAGATTATTTCCAAGGATATATTTAATGGCATAGATGAATCCAAAAAGCAATAAACCAACCATACCAAACCACATGGTAACATGAAACATAAGGTTCCGAATGGTCTCATCTAAAATGCGGCGATTGGGGAAGACAAATCCTTCACTCCCTCTTGAAAACGAAGAAATATCCTCACTTGGCAAATCCTCGATCCGTTGCGCTGCTTTAGCAGGGATCGCATTATCCGATCCCACTAAACCCATTGACTCCGTGAATGCAACTAAGTCTAGATAAGCCACCTCCCCACTGCTATCAGCATAATGAATGTTGCTGAGTGGAATGGTAAGGCTATCTGATCCTTCAATGGAATAGTCTGTAATGGAATAGTATCCGTCAGGGCTATGAGCCCAAAGTTTTAGTGTTTTTTCTCCGAGAACAAAATCAGCATTGTGCGCCTTGACCGAGAGCAAGGTATCGGTGTTCTGTTCTATCAGGTTGACTTGTATTCCCGAACTCAAGGGAGTTGCCAAGGCCATAAAAATGGCATAGAATGTTAAGCACAGCCCAAGAACTTTCCACCACCAATGTCGCAATAATCGATTCAAATTTTCCCGAGTTAATCACCCCAAATATAGGGAAAGAGCAATAAGCTTAAGCCAAGAATTAAACCATCAAAAATCAACAGAGAAGACAGGCTAGAAAGGCTAAAACCCTGCGCATACACAAGACCAATTGAGCTTAAGTTTTTAAGGATAAAGAGCAAGAGAGGAATGGCCAAAGGGAAACCAATCACTACCGCTAAAATCTGACTTTGGCTGGTCTTAGAAGCCATTGATGCAATCAATGTAAACAGCGCAGTCATTCCCACAATTCCACAAAACATTACAGCAAGCCAATGAACGGAAAGCATGTAACTGTATGCAAAAACTTGATAAAAAATCAAGGTGAGCAGCAAGGAATGAAAAAGCGTCGTAACAAGAGAAGACAATAATTTTCCCGTGAAATAAACCAAGGGGTGAAGCAATGAATAATAGTATAAGTCCCTACCCGATGCATCTCGAAAAAAAGAAGACGAGGTAGAATTGACTATCGTAAAAATCATAACAAGCCAAAAAATTACATGAACCACCTGACTCGACACATCAGCATGCCCAAGAAGAACCAGTCCTGCATACAACAAATAACTAGCTACCACAACAAACATGGTCTGAGCTGCCAGACCTTGTAAGTGTCGAAGTTCTGCCCTAAGCTCGTTGCCAAGAAAGACCCAATACCTAGAAATTTTACTACCCGTCATGCTAATTTGACTTGTTCTGCGTTATGAAAGTACAAATCCATGAAACATCTATAATTTCGATGACGTTATTTTTGAATAAGGTTTAAAGCATGACTAAGAACATTAAACTCCTTCTTTTCTCTCTTTGTATTGGATGGGTACAACAATCGTTTGGTCAAGATATACCTGCCAATGATTCGTTCACCATTCGCTTTGATTATGGCGGATTAGACAGCCTTACCTTCCCAAACAAACAAGATATTCAGCGGATACATAATCATCTTGATCAATTCTCGCGAGAAAATCCCGCATATTTTGTCGATCGTATCTATTTCACCATGCACGCCATACCAGAAGCCGTCAATAAACTTCGCTATGAGAATGCGTCCAATCGAATAACCAACGCAATCAACTATGATGTTAGAATCAATGCGGGGTTTGGGCAGAACTTTCGAAAGTTGGATAACACCCTGGATGTGGTGTTTGAATATGCACCAAGGGAATCTATTTCATACATAATGGATAA
>JAYYPZ010000029.1:0-15910 GCA_036128775.1 Bacteroidota bacterium | reverse complement strand
TACGGCAAGGGACTTGCAAAGCGAACTCAAAGAGAAAGGTCATCCTTGGGAGATTGCTAAAGCCTTTGATAAATCCGCATTACTGGGTGATTTAAAACCAGTGGACTTATTTGATTTAACCAAGCCCATTCAGTTTTCATTGCATAAAAATGGGGAGGTTGTTCAACAAGGGGATACAAGCCTGATGCTTTTTAACTTTTCGCGCATCATCGCCGAAGTGAGTAAGTACTTTACACTACAACAGGGTGATTTGATTTACACAGGAACGCCGGCAGGAGTAGGTCCCGTTGAAATCGGGGATAAATTGCAGGGATTCCTTGCTGAATCCTCGAACTTTACCTGTGAAATTCTTTAGAAGTCTTACATTGTATACAAAATGTAACGATGCCGTATCTATTTACCTCTGAATCTGTTTCTGAAGGCCATCCTGATAAGGTTGCTGACCAAATATCGGATGCATTAATCGATCATTTTCTTGCCTTTGACCCGCAATCTAAAGTGGCTTGTGAGACACTAGTAACTACAGGTCAAGTAGTTTTAGCAGGAGAGGTCAAGTCAACGGTCTATTTGGATGTGCCCAATATTGCAAGGGATGTCATCCGAAAGATTGGCTACACAAAAAGTGAATACATGTTTGAGGCGGATAGCTGTGGAGTGTTATCGGCTATTCACGAGCAGTCTCCTGATATTAATCAAGGAGTAGATCGTGCAAATCCGGAAGATCAGGGCGCCGGAGATCAGGGTATAATGTTTGGGTATGCTTCTTCTGAAACGCAAGAATACATGCCTCTCGCGCTGGCTCTTTCCCATAAGCTTCTTGAAGAATTAGCACTTATCCGAAAGGAAGGTCACCCAACAATGCATTATTTACGTCCAGATTCTAAAGCTCAGGTAACTATTGAATATAGCGACGATAACAAACCACTGCGCATAAACACCATTGTACTCTCTACCCAGCATGATGAATTTGACGGGGATGATACGGTTATGCTTCAGCGTATCCTACAAGATGTTAAGGAAATTTTGATTCCAAGAACCATGGCACACTTTGGTGACGAGATTCGTGCCTTACTAGATGATGAGGTTATCTATCATGTGAATCCTACAGGAAAGTTTGTGATTGGTGGTCCTCACGGAGATACAGGATTGACGGGTCGAAAGATTATTGTGGATACCTATGGGGGTAAAGGAGGCCATGGAGGAGGAGCCTTTTCAGGAAAAGATCCATCTAAAGTTGACCGCTCCGCAGCCTATGCAGCGCGGCATCTTGCTAAGAATTTAGTGGCTTCGGGTCTGTGTGATGAAGTATTGGTACAGGTGGCCTACGCCATTGGAGTCGCTGATCCGGTCAGTTTATTTATCAATACCTATGGGACGTCAACTATCGCGTTAACTGACGGTGAGGTTGCTGAAAAAGTCCAACAACTTATTTCCTTGCGTCCATATGATATCGAACAGCGGTTTAAACTGAGGGATCCTATATACCTTGAAACAGCAGCTTATGGACATATGGGGCGTTCTCCAGAAGTCGTAACTAAGCGTTTTGTAGATGGGTCAGGACGAGTATTGGAGAAGGAAGTAACCTTGTTTCCTTGGGAAAAGCTAGACTATGTCGATACGTTTAAAAAGGCCTTTGCCCTTTAGTATATAGATTTTCTCTTGTTTGTTTTATCTGAAGCTAATTATAGCTTTTGAATGGCTACTGCCTCTTTGTATCGCTTATTCCAGGCCTTTTCTTCAATGAGTACGCAATTAAAGGTGGGATAGGAGGCTTTAACTCGCTCTCTAAATGTATCGCGGTCTACCCATTCCACTTGAGAGATTCCTTCTTCCTCTTGGGGGACAAGCTTGCTCGATGCATCACCCTTCATCATATACCAATGCGTTTTTTTGAGAATCCACTCATCCTTGAGTTTATAGGTGTGGTAGGTCTTACAAAGTTTGTCGTAGATGTTTATGATGCGCACACCCGTTTCTTCTTCGACTTCTCGAACGGCTCCTCCGCGAGGGGATTCATCGGATTCTAGTTTCCCTTTGGGTAGGTCCCATTTCTTCTTTCGGTGGATCAGAAGGTATTCGTCCTTTTTATTGCGTACGACGCCTCCACCTGCTTCAATCATTTTAAAACAGGAGAAGAATTGATTTTTGAGCTTTTTAATGTCCGCACTACAGAGAATGACATTGCTTCGAAGTGATCCTACCTCAATGGCGGTAATGATTTTTTTGATGGTAGCCTTGCCATTCACAGGGTAGATCTCTACAGGATTATCCTTTTTTTGCACCACTAAGGGAGCCTTTTCCTGACATAAATAGACAGAGATTCCGTTGAGGTATATTTTGTAATTTTCTTTCATGAATGATACATCAAAATCGTCCCAATTAATCGCTCATCTTCTTCTTAAAAATAAAGCAATTCAGTTAAGACCTGATAATATGTTTCAGTGGTCCTCTGGAATGCTTTCTCCAATATACTGCGATAATCGGATTTTGTTGAGTGATCATGATGCACGTTCAGCGGTCAAAAAGGCCTTTTGTACGATGTTAGAAAACTATCAATTCAAGAGCGTTGCAGGCGTTGCTACAGCAGGGATAGCGCATGGGGCATTGGTGGCTGATGCATTGAGATTGCCGTTTTGTTATGTTCGTTCTAAGGCAAAGGCTCATGGAATGCAAAACATGATTGAAGGGCGAGTTGAGCCTAGAAGTGATGTTGTCGTTATCGAAGATTTGTTTTCGACGGGTGGCAGTTCAATTCAAGCAGCCAAGGCACTTGAAGCGGCAGGCGCAAACGTCGTAGCCATAGGTGCGATCTTTACCTATGGCTTTACTAAGGCAAGACAAGCTTTTGATGAGGCAGGGTATAAGACCTTTGCATTAAGTGATTTTGAGACCTTGATTGGCCTTCCGGAAGTTCAGGATAATTTCTCCAAGGAAAACCTTGCTGTTTTGCAGGAATGGTATGCTACGAATTGTAAGTAGACTCTTTCGATTTTACTCTCAACTAAGTCAGTCCATACAGCGTTGTATTGTTGAATAATTCGATTGGTCTGCATGCGCGTTGCTTTTTCCCCTATTTATCGATATCCTCATTTACCGGAGAAACACCGCTTTCCAATGGAAAAGTATGATGTGCTCTACGAACAGCTCATCTACGAGGGGACAGTAACCGAGGAGGATGTTTTCTCGCCGGATATCCTTTCTGAGGAAACGCTTTTACGTACGCATTCTGAGGAATATTGGTATAAGTTAAAGCACGGCAAGCTTTCGCGCAATGAGATTCGGGCGATGGGCTTTCCCTACACACCGCTTCTTATTGAACGAAGTTTGCATATTGCTGGAGGGACGCTTCAATGCGCACGCTATGCACTTCAAGGAGAGGTCGCGTTAAACATCGCCGGTGGTACACATCATGCCTTTAGAGACCGAGGCGAAGGGTTTTGTTTACTCAATGATTTTGCGATTGCGATTAATGAGCTTTTATATACGGGTGAAATCCAACAAGCGCTGATTATTGATTTAGATGTTCATCAGGGTAATGGTACAGCAGCCATCTTCGAAGAGGATCCCCGAGTGTTTACATTAAGTGTTCATGGTGCAAAGAACTATCCCTTACGTAAGACAACTTCGGATTGGGACATAGGAGTGGAAGATGGTATCGAAGACCAGGCCTATCTATCCATCGTAGAGCAAACCCTAAACGAAGTCTTTCAACGCATAAAGCCAGACCTTGTTTGTTATCTCAGCGGAGTTGACGTAATCGAAGGCGATAAGCTAGGCCGTCTATCCCTTAGTATACAAGGGTGCCGTCGCAGAGATGAGTTGGTATTTGAATATTGTAAGCAGCACAGTGTTGTACCCTGTGTAAGCATGGGGGGAGGGTATTCTAAACGACTCGCCAACATTATCGAAGCGCATGCCAATACCTATCGAGTAGCTCGTCAGGTGTTTGGGTAATGCTTAATGCCTTCCCCGGAGCCAAAGAACATTTAAGTATGCTCTGAGTTATTCTTTACTACAAGGGTAAATACTTCGATAATTTGTTTAACTTCGCAGTCCTTAAAAATTGAATTACTCGTATGCTAATCATTAAAGTACGTCCAGACGAAACTGTAGATCAGGCAATCAAGCGTTACAAGCGCAAGCACAGAGATGTAAAGACTATGCAGGAATTGCGTAAGCGTAAGCATTTCACCAAGCCATCTGTAGAGCGTCGTGAGGAAATGATTAAAGCGAAGTTTAAGCAGTCTAAGTCAAACGCTGCGGGATAACTCGTTACTTAACTAATCGCTCCTCTTTTTACCAAATTCTCTTAGGGCATAACTAGCCCAAACCTACTTGTATACCTGTTATGAGGTGTACTTTCTTACAGTATACATTACTTTTTCAGAATCCGCATAAGCGCTCTTCCACCATCTTGACTTTCTATCCAAAGGAAATATAGGCCTGCACTGAGGTCTAGTGGTTCACTAAGTCGCTGAACATTGGAATACTTTCGTTTGAAGACACTTTGTCCAATCGCATCAATTAGAAGGAGGTCAATTGCTTCGTAACGCATTCCAAAATCAATGGATAGGGATTCATTGATCGGATTCGGACGCAGAGTAGGCAATATGGGTAGGGTGCTCATGATTCCCATGCCCGATATGTAAAAGGGTAGGCATGCTGAAGTATCAGCGCAATCCTGATTATATACAGCGACTGCATAAGATCCTGTGCTCAACGGAACATAAGTAGGCCCCGTTTCGCCCACTAGGCTTGTAAATCCTGCAGAATCACACTCTAACCATTCGTAGCTATCTCCTAATGCCGTCGGAGCTAGATAACCGTTTTGACTAAAATAGATGTCTGTCTCAAAGGAGTCTAAGGTAAAGCTTAGGAATACTGTAGAGTCGCAGCCAAGAGCATTGGAAAGGACAACACTTGCTGAACTATTTGACGAATCGTAGGTATTCCCATCAATCCACGTAATGGGGCCACATGAGGTAATATCATCGATGCTAGAACTTTCCGGCAGAATCGTTAAATCAATCTGAACGATGGAATCACATCCAAACTGATTGGTGTAATAGGTATTGATCAATTGGCTTTGACTATAGGTGTTGCCATTTACGGTGTACGAGCCACAAGCTGTTACTGGTATGCTCAAGTTCGAAGAACGATTGACTATAAGTGTCGTTCGTATAACGCTGTCACAACCCGAGGGGAGAGAATATGTTTCAGTTATAGTGGTCGAGGCTGTATAGGTAATCCCATTAAATACCAAGGAATCACATGCCTGAAACTGTTGATTAAGCACATAAGGTTGATCCACCACGATTTCTACAAGATGAATGGAATCACATCCGTTTACTGCAGAGGAGATTTCTGTCAATACTTGATTACTCGTGTAGGTTTGCCCATTGTAATCCACGCTATCACACCCTTCAATACGGCTATTGGTTACTACAATGGAATCAATTTGAATCGTAGTAGTAACGACAGAGTCACACCCAGTATTTAGCGTAAACACTTCGGTTATGACTTGGTTGGATGAATAGGCATTCCCATTATAGTTAACTACTCCACAACCCGTTATCGTTTGATTCGAGCTTGTTGAGTTGTTGACGACTATGTTTGTTGTACGCACGGTATCACAACCTATTCCTGGGAGTGTATCAATCACGGTGGTTGATGATAAATAGACCTGTCCATCAAAAACCACTTGATCACAACCTACAACCGTTTGGTTTAATGTAGGCTGACTCTCTACGATAATTTGGGTATAGACCGTGGAGTCGCAACCAGTAGCGGAAGTAAACACTTCGGTAAGCCCTGTCGTCGCATTATACGTATTGCCATTGTAGCTGACAATACCGCATCCCACAACGCTTTGGGTCGTAGATACTGAATTGTAGACAATGATTTGCGTTCCAACAATAGAGTCGCATCCATTGACCGATGTAAAGGTATTGCCAAGTGTAGTAGAACTTGTATAAATCGTGCCATTAAACACCACTTGATCGCATCCTTCAATCACTTGGCCTATATTGTAGGAAGGAAAGATATCAATCGCAGTAATTACAATAGAATCACAGCCCTGAGCCGTCGTTAGGGTTTCTGTGAGGGTTGTTGATGCGGTGTATGTTGTCCCATTGTAGGTGTAGGAATCACATCCTGAAAACGACTGATTGGTAGTTACAGGAGGGATTACCACAATGTTGGTTGTGAGGATGGAGTCGCATCCATTGGATGCGGTGAGATTTTCTGTGAGGGTTGTACTGCTAGTGTAGGTAGTTCCGTTATAGGTCACGCTATTACACCCTGATAGCGTTTGACTACCTGTGCTACTTGGACTAAGCACAAGATTGGTTATTGCAATCGAATCACATCCAGACGAAGCAGTTAGCGTATCGCGGATAGTTGTCGATGTATTGTACACCTGACCATTGAAGGTGTATGGAGCACAACCTGAAAGGGTCTGGTTGGTGGTCACGGGTGCTCCGCAGGGATCAAAAGTACAAATCTCAAGGGTCCATTCATCGATTGTTGGGGTCCTTCCATTGACAAAATCAAAGACGCGTAGATTCCAGTCGCCTGCTGCAAGCTCATTGTCAAAGGTTGAGAGAGGGTTTTCTGGATCATAGATTAAACCATCGGTAGGAGGGCAAGGAAGCCCATTGAGATTTAGTCCACCATCCTCTATACCATGATTCCAATCATCTTCTAGATTACAGTAGTTAATGTAGTCTAAGAGGATAACTTCTGTGCCGCTAGGAGCGACTAAGCGAATATCGATATCATTGATGCGGGTGATGAAACCTTGCATATTGGGTATGCTCACTGAGGATACTTGAGCGGTGGCGCTTACAGGTACGGTAATGGGGGATAGTACATCGGTATTGGCATTGTTTGATCCCACATAATTTGTGGTGTTCGTCAGTGTAAGGCAACTCGAGGTCGTGAAGGAATCAATCGCTGAGGTAGCATTTCCGCAGGAATTGTTTGCCGTAACTTGATAATAATAGGTCGTTGCGTTGGCGAGACTACTGGATGTATACGTTGCACTTCCTAGACCAGTCGCCGTTTCGGCTACTGTGTTAGGGTTGATGCTCGAAAAGATGGTGATATCATAGGTTGATCCAGGAGTAGAGGACCAAGTAAAGACGGTTGGGTTCGAAGCTGTTGCTCCCCCTACAGGTGAAGTTAAGGTAGGCGTAGCAGGTGCGGTTAAGACGTCAAGGACTACGTCAAGATTTTTTGTGCCGGTAGTACTATTACCAATAATGGTAAAGGTGTTGGTGCCTGATGATGTTCCCGTAGTCGTTACAGTTAGAGTAACTGAGGTGGTAGGCGTAACATTATTTGCGCTAAGGGAAGCGGATGTTCCAGTACCTCCTCCACTGACTGATAGGCTCACAGGGTCAGCAAAGGTTCCAAAGGCGGTTAGATCGATAGGAAAGGTAGTGCTTCCTCCTGCACAGACCGACTGGTTGGCATTGGGTGAGGTGATCGTAAAGTCGTTGGTAATGCCATTAATTACAAAGGTGTTGTCGGAGACATCGAAAAATGTTCCATTGGTGCACTGCACCATAATCAAGGCATTGCTTGACGGTGTATTGGGAACGGTAATGGATTCGCTGCCATCATTTGGAACATTGCTTGCGATCACGCTAAAGGTTTGCCCTCCATCAAGAGAGAGAAGGATATCGACACTACCACAGCTTACAGGGCTCGATGAAGTATTCGCAACATCCCATGTTACGTTTTGGACCGTAGAGGCATCCCAAGTAATCCCCGAATTGTCTGGATTTAAAACAAGAAATGGCCCTGAGTTACCATCGACATCGACAACGAGGTCATCATGGTCATTACACCCTCCACCACTTGCATTATCACGCACGGTAACACGGAAGTCCATCGATCGCGAAACCGACGGTAAGACTTCCCAATCCGATACATTACCTGCGATAAGGTCTTGAAGATTTGGGAAGTATCGTGTGGGTGAGGTTGAAGGGTCGAGTGAGCGAAACATCGGCCCTCCAGTAGACGCACTCGATGGTGGCATGGTAAAGCCTGTTTGGTTATCCATTTGCTCCCAACAATAGGTTAACACATCTGAAGGATCCGGGTCGTTGGCTACAGCCGTTAGGGCAAAAGGTGTATTCGCAGGAATCGTAATGGACGTAGATAGTCCTGTTAGTGTAGGTTCACTATTGGATAGGGGAGTTATGACAGGACATGTATGCCCTCCTGAAGTGATTAGTGCATCACATTCTTCTAGGGAGATGCCATGAAAGTAGTCATCCGAATTACTCTGCACGTTGGGTGCACAGATCCCAGCATAGCCCATAATAGTCGATGCGCTTCCTGGCTCAACGGCTGTTCCTCCGTTGCGGTTGCAACTGTTGTTTTGGGTGTGATTCATATTGAACTGATGCCCCATTTCATGGGCGACATAGTCAATGTCAAAGGGGTCACCAACTGGCGCACCCGATCCCGTTACTCCACGAGCTTTTGACGAAGAGCATACTACACCTAGTCCTGCAAGTCCTCCAGAGTTCGTCCCGAAGACGTGGCCGATATCATAGTTTGCCGAGCCGATATTGTTATTACACACCGTGACATTTTCATTAATCATAGCCCCAGTGTTTCCATTGGAGAATGGATCACTCCCCGCATTGGTATATACATTTAAGTCATTATTGGCTACAATGACCATGGTAATGGCTATATCGCGTTCAAACACTCCGTTAACTCGGTTCATCGTAGTGTTTTGGGCTGCGATGGCCTGGGCCTGCGTCCCTCCATGGAAGGCAGTATATTCTCCGGTAGCTGATAACGCTAAGCGATAGGTCCGCAGTTCACAGGTCCCAAAGCGAGCAAGTTCTCTTTCTTCGTCAAGGCTTGCATCAAGCACATCGCTATGGAAGTCACAGGAAAACTGTTCCGGGATGGCTGGACGAAAATTATCTCGATGATAACTGATGTACGTAGTAGGGTAGAGCGGCCCATGAAAGACAGGATCAATAAAGACAGATCCTCCTTCTACGCCTAAAATCATTCCATGAAGGCCCTGAGGGGTAAAGTCAAACTTGCCATACCATTCGGGGTGATTTGGGCAATGGGCTACATAGGTTGAAATCTCAGGATATTGAGCAGCTAAGGAAGCCTCCATAATTGGGGATTCTGCAAAGAGGAAGGTTTCGAGTTCACCATTAGGCATAGGGATGCTCACCTGATATCCTTGACGCGCATCCAGTCGATTAACTTCCATAGGAATGCGAGCCGAAACAGCAGTCCATAGAGAGGTATCGAGTTCAAAGTATTGAGCTTCATCAGCATAGATAAAGCGTTTGGCTCCGCTTGGAATAGAGGCAGGCTCTGCGCTTGGTTGCCACATCGATTGAGCGATGGTAGCAGGAATAAAAGCCAATAGGCATAGCGTTGTCAAGAGAATCTGCCGCATACGTTTTTCTTTTACGTTTAAGAAATAACACGCAGGAAGTTGGAAAGGTTATAATGAAGTTACTTCTTGGATACTCTGTAAACGGCGTTAGGGCGTTCTTATTACTGACACCATTTGGTGAATAGTCTAGCAAATGAATAAACCAATAATAATGTTAGGTTGAAACAAAATTTGTTTTATTTTAGCGATCCGCTAGAAACAGCGGTGGAAAAGGTCTGGTAGTTCAGCTGGTTAGAATACATGCCTGTCACGCATGGGGTCGCGGGTTCGAATCCCGTCCAGACCGCAAAAGGGAAGCTTAGGTTTCCCTTTTTTTATGCCCTTTACTCTCGGAATCTATATCATGATTTTGACCGCCGAGGAAGGTAGCGTTGCAACAGCACCATAAGCACCGCGAGGATAGCCGCATTTACCTCATAGGCAAAGGCATGCCAAGGCTCAATACCTAGTGCGCGGCGAAGCATAACCGTGGCAACAATAAATCCCGAGTTGCGGATAACTTGGCCAAAGTCGTGTAAGTACCGCAAAGAGACGACCAAGATTAAAACATCTACGAGAATCAAAGTGGTAAAGAATTCTGTGTAGAAGACCGTATTAGGATCCATTCTTAGGTGGTCGGGATGAATGACTATATCATAAGACCAGAGGGAAAGCGCATAGGCACTCAGCACCAACAAAAACAACATAAGTGCTGCGGCCAAGACGCGCTTAAATCGCACAAAGTGTTGAAGGTCGTCTTCTTCCATACGCGCTACTCGCTGAGGGAGCACCCTGTAGAAGACAACTAGTATGCCTCCTAGTAACAGAGCTGATAGAATATGGGGAAAAAAGGCAGCCTCCCAAGGCCAAGTTGACGTGTTATCCAAATCTTTAAAGACCGTCCTGATCTCAATTAAGGCAATGATTTCAATCTGCTTGCCCATAGATCGTCCAAACGAGGAGGGTAGATAGTAGACCAAAAGGTAGATTTCAGCGACTAAGACCACAGAAAAGGGCGTATAGAGTATTTGCAGAGGGCTTGAAAAGAGTGTTGACGGCAAATCAAGCGCTACATACTTATTGAGAATGTAAAGGGCTAAGTGCACTAAGAAGGCAAACAGCGCAAAGCTTACAAAGCCCTTCTCCATTCGCTTTTTGACGCTGGGAGATAACAAGACCTTTGCGATGGGATCGAGCTTGTCCATCAAGTAATTCATTGCATACACACAATCTAAACACCTCATTGAGGGATTAGGTTCCTTATTGACCATAAGCATCACAATCCTGTTGGAGTTTTAACGTACATTTGACTGACTTTCATAGGCAACAACCCAAGTAAAAACCAATCTATGAAAGACAATATGCGTCCTGAGAGTTTAATGATGTCTTATGGGTATAAACCAGAGCTTTCGGAAGGCTCGATTAAATGCCCCATTTTTCAGACATCCACTTTTGTGTTTAAGAATGCCCAAGAGGGTAAGGCCTTTTTTGAAGTTGCCTACGGAAAGCGCGAACAACTACCCAATGAAGAATTAGGGCTGATCTACAGCCGAATCAATAATCCCGATTTAGAGATATTAGAAAATCGATTGTGTCTATGGGATAAGGCGGAGGACTGCGCCATTTTTGAAAGTGGTATGTCGGCAATCACGACCGTCTTATTGGAGTTTCTCAAACCAGGCGATCTGATTTTGTACAGCCATCCAGTTTATGGTGGAACCGATCACTTTATCCATCACTTTTTGCCTTCTCTTGGGATTCATACCCTGGGTTTTCAAGCAGGTCAATCCGAAGAGGAGATTATGGCACTTGTACGCGATTCAGGGCATGCAGAGAACCTGAAGTTAGTCTATGTTGAAAGCCCGGCAAACCCAACCAATACGATTATCGACATTGAAGCATGTCGCCGCGTAGCAGACGCCTTCTCAGGAAATCACGACGTCGTAGTCGCGGTGGATAATACCTATATGGGCCCCTTGTGGCAACACCCTCTTTCCTTGGGTGCTGACTTGGTGATGTATTCGGCAACAAAGTATATCGGAGGGCACAGTGATTTGATTGCAGGAGCTGTTCTGGGTAGCAAAGCCCTCATGACTCGCGTTAAAACCTTAAGAACATTTCTGGGCAATATGGCAGGTCCTTGGACGGGTTGGTTACTTATGCGAAGCTTGGAGACCCTTAAACTGAGGATGGAGCAGCAACAGAGAAATGCTATTGAAGTCGCTAACTACCTTAAAAACCATCCAAAAGTTGCCAAAGTCAATTACTTGGGACTTCTTGAAGAGGGTAGTCCGGAATATGCTTTATACAAGCGACATTTTACAGGAAGTGGGGCAATGATATCCTTTTACATTCAAGGAGGAGAGGAAGAAGCTTTTCGGTTCTTAGATCATCTTGGCCTTATAAGGCTAGCCGTGAGTTTAGGCGGCACTGAAAGTCTTGCCCAGCATCCCAAGACGATGACTCATGCAGGGGTATCCGAAGAGCATTTGGCGGATCTTAATATATCAGATGCTTTAATTCGTTTGTCGATTGGAGTGGAGCACCATGAGGATTTGATCCATGATGTGGCGCAATCCTTGGAGAAGGTCTAGCTTCAGTGCGTGCCAGGCAAAAGAGCCTCTTTTGTTTTTTTCATGACATAGTACATTTCTGTCGCTATTTGTTGCGATCGATTGTCATACATAACAGCTTCTTGAGGGCTGTTGTCAAAAGATTTTGGATCCTCATATCGAATGGGAATTCTTTGCTCAGCACCAAAAATCGTGGGGCAATTTTTATCGGCATGATCACAGGTCATTACCGCAGCAAAGTTGTTTCTAGGATTAATGGGATCGTCTACGAGCTTTGAATACAGTTCAATGCCATGCTCACTCTCCTCAGAGCTAACAAGGTATCGCGGGTTATCATCTCCTTCCTCTTTGCCTTCAATGTTAAGGCCTGACCGATTGAGTGAAGCAATAGTCCTTGGATTACATGCCGTCACTTCAGTACCTCCGCTGAAACATTGTACAGCTAAGTCAAAGTGATCGGCGGCGAACTGAGCCCAAACTTGGCTCAACTGACTGCGCCGGGAGTTATGCGTGCAAACAAAAAGAATAGAAGCTTTGTCGCCTTGCGATAGTCTATGAAGTAAATAGTCAACTAGATTATCGAGTGATTCTTGCCTTCCTTCGTTGAGAATTAGGTTGTTTTTGTCTTGTGCAATGGTTGTTAGTAGGGGATGTGGCATGTCTGCTGTGTATAAGTAAGTTGTTGTAACTGATTTAATTCCTAAATTTAAGTAAGCTTATTATCTGTGCGACAGCTTTATCGACTTTTATTCTATGTTTTCCTGCCTCTTTTGGTGGGTTTCATAATTTATGTTTTCTTCCGAAAACCGGGTTTGCTGCTTGACCACTGGTTTCCTTTTATGGATGCTTTGAGGCCTAATATGCCTTATCGTCTCGGGGACTCCCGATTTGCGGAATTTGTTTTGTTCCAACTTCCTGATGCATTATGGGCTTTTGCTTTGATGTATGTTTTTCTAGTGATTTGGAAAGATGCTAAAAACTCTATGAAGTTTCTCTGGGTGCTCATCGGTGTGCTCTTTATTTACAGCATTGAGTTTTCACAATTCCTGGGTTCAGGTACGTTTGATATCTTGGATGTCATAGCCATTACCATAGCGATGGGCTTAGCCTTCTATGCCAGTATGCGCTCGTTGCGTTTCGGTGACCGCTTAAATTAGGTTCTTTCTCTACTTATTAACTTCATACCTTTGAAAGGTAACCTCAGTAAAGCATCGTTATGGTAGCCCTCGGCTATTTGTTTGTTATAGTCATTTTAAGTTATGTTATTTGGGCAACCAGTGAGAGTTTTGAACGGGCCTCTTCATACCTTGGCCGCAATATGGCTCCTGGTGTTCGGGGAGCAACCATCAATGCCATAGGTAGCAGCATGCCTGAGTTATTGACCACCATTTTTTTTCTTTCGATTGCGGGCAATGAAGAGGGCTTTGCAGGAGGTTTTGGTACTATGGTGGGCAGTGCACTCTTTAACTTACTTATTATTCCAAGTGTTGTACTTGGTACATTGATATATACCAATCAAAACAATGATGTATTTGATCATCCATTTGCACGAAAATCACTTTGGCGTGATGCTATCTTTCTTTTAATGGCACAAGGATTACTCCTTATTCTTGTGAGACCCACCATGTATTGGTGGAATGGATTGTTGTTTATGCTTTTTTACGGGTTCTATTTGTGGTTTCTTTTGGCACGAAATAGACAAGAATCAAATGGAATGGTCGAGACAACAGGGAAAGTGGAAAAGGGTATAGCAGAGGAATCAAAAATCAAAGATAGGTCAATGCTATCCGCCATCATGCGATTAGACATCTACGAGTTGTTCACGCAAAAAAAGGGTGTTAATGGTAAAAGAGCGTGGGCTACGCTTTCTATCGCCATGTTGTTTATGGGAATAAGTTGCTTATTCCTTGTACATCTCTGCGAAGAGCTTGGCACGCTTTGGAATCTTCCTATTCTTGTGATTGCTTTGGTGATTGCAGCTTCTGCGACAAGCGTCCCGGATTTGTTTATCTCTGTGCGTGATGCAAAAAAAGGAAACACTGCGGATGCCCTGTCCAATGCATTAGGTAGTAACATTTTTGATATTTGCTTCGCCCTTGGCCTTCCTATTTTTCTGTATGTATTGTTTAACGATAACGGTGTTCTCTATGCCTTTACCCACAAGGAGGAATGGGCCTTTTCAATTTTACTTCGATGGGTGCTAATTCTTTTAACTGTGCCGGCTATTTTTCTTTTGATTCTTCCAAGCCTCAGCCTAAGGCAAAAATCTATTGGTCTTGCCACGCTCTATGGACTGTTCTTACTCTTTGTGTTTAGCTACGGAGCCGAACTTGATTTTTTACAACAAATACTTCAAGAGATCATGGCTACGGATGTTGCTCAAGGATTACTATGAATTCTGAGCCACGAATCTATTTTCATGTGGGTCTAGGAAAAACAGGATCGACCTTTTTACAAGATCGCTTTTTTCCGAGGCTAATGGACATCGACTACCTACCGCGAAACCGGTTTCATCGTGCACATTCATTTATCGCCAATCACCCGTCTTCTACGATTTTGGTCTCTAGAGAATTTGACCAGCAATTGGAAGTGGAGGCCCGTAAGTTCGCTGAATCGTTTCCCGAAGCACGTCCCATAATCGTTTTGCGAAGACCTGACAGTTACATCGCTTCGCAATACCGCAGAGCGGTGAAAAATGGATTTCGAGGAGATTTTATAGACTTCTTTGATCTTGATCAAGATAAGGGGCATTTTAAGCAAAGCGATTTACAGTATGACGAGCAAATTGCAATGCTCTCTCGGCTATTTTCACAACCTGTAACTGTCTTTTTCTACGAAGACATGAAGGCAGACCTGAACGATTATTTAGAAACTTGGCTTAGTCTTTTATCTGCTAGGGTAGATTGGTCAAAAGTCAATCTAAAGCCTAAGCATGCTTCCTACACCGATAGACAACTTCTTTTTTTACAACGTATAGCTAGAGTTGCTTGTATTGACCTACGGAAGCGCCCCCGTCAGGCATTTAATCCTTTTTCCTTTTTAATGAGAATCATGCGAGCAAGTCTGCGCTACAGTCTCTTATTCTTAGGTAAGATGAGGCGGTCCAACCAACAATTGATTTCTTCTGAAGGTCTTCAACGAGTGGAAGAAGCCTATCGGCAGATGTGGACTGCGCTGCGTCGTCGATATGACAACAAAGGCTAACTACTTTCCACAGACATTTCCCAAGGTCTCGCAGGCATAGGAGTCATGCAGTTCACAAGCAATCTCTACGTGGCGACAGCCATCGCCCTTTCTTCCTTGGGTAATCAGCAAGATTCCATACAAGTGATGGGCGTCGGCAAAATCAGGCTTCATGTTGATTGCCTTACCGGCCGCCTCGATCGCCTTATTCATTTGATTGGTTTTATAAAAAACCTTTGCCCTACTTAACTGAGCACGGACATTGTCTGGTCGAATACTTAAGGCATAATCAAAATCAACAAGCGCTTCGGTATACCTTTCCAAGTTGAGATAGGCTACTCCTCGATTAACATATTGTTCAGCAAGACTTCCATTGAGTGCGATGGATTGATTGCAACTCGCTAAGGCCTCTTCGTACATTTTCATATCTAAATAGGCAATGCAAATATTTAAGTGAAGTTTGTAATCGTTTGGTTTGATTGCTAGGGCTCTTTGGTAATCAAAAAGTGCAGAATCAGGATAGCCCGAAAGTCGATAATAAAGCCCACGATGAAAATTAGCATGGTAGTTATCCGGATCAATACGAAGAGCGAGGTCAAGGGGGTTCCGCGCCTCAGCAAGTCTTTGTTGGAGAATGTACATCAGTCCTAGATAGCTATGGGTGATGGATACATTTTGGTCCATGGCAATGGACTCCTTGAGATACATCTCTGCCAAATCAAATTGATTA
>JAYYPZ010000028.1:0-12496 GCA_036128775.1 Bacteroidota bacterium | reverse complement strand
CTTTCTAAGCGCTGGCGCGTATCAAATAGGGGTGCGATACATGGCTGCTGAGAAGCAAGATAGTTTGAGGTTGGCATAGCGTCTCCCCAAGATTCCAACCAATGGTGGTCGGGAGCAACATAGGCACACTTTCTAGACGTTTCGTCGAATCGACCAGACATTGAAACAGCAAATGAAACCTTAGTCATCGCCGATTCAAAGGAAGCTCCCAAGGTATATACTGGGTTAGAGGCATCAACAATAAGTCCTGCAACCGATCCAGCCTCCATGCGCGCTATCATCTCTGACACCGCCTTATCACTACCCTCTTTGAGTGAATAGGTAATATTGTTTGAAATGGTGGAGCCATAGTTACCCAGCATCTCATTGATTGCTATCACAAGCAATTGAGTATCCTGATTGTTTGATCCTGACAACACCACTGACTTTCCTTCAGCCGCCAATAATTCCTTAGCAACCTCAGCGATTTCATCCTTCGCATAGCTCGTGTTGAGCACAGCTTTTCCTTTGGCAGACGCAATCGCATTGTAAAGCTGAACAATTGCTTGATCCTCTTCAGAAGGCATGACTGGAATGCGCAAATCCGCATTGGATCCTGCAAGACTCGGCAAGGACTCAATCTGGATATGTCGATTCATGTCCGAGTGTTCTTTAGTGACCTTTCGTCTAGAGGAATAATCTGCAGAGAAACGAGTAGAATTTAACCACGACCCTAAAAAGTCAGCACCGACCGATACAATAAGGTCTGCTTTCTCTAAGTGAATCTCTCGAGGTGCACGCACGCCAAATGCCTCTTCATGCGCATTGAGAATACCTGCATACGAGATCGCATCATAGGCCACACGCTTAATGTTAGGATAAGCCTCAACAAGGGCTTCATAAGCTTTTCTAATCGAAGGGCTCACCTCACTGCTCGTGAGGAGGACCACTTCTTTGTTCTCATTTTTTGCCTGCTTTAAGTTGGCAATAACCGCCTTGTCTAGTGCTTCCCATGAGGCATCTTTTCCGTCGATTTTGGCCGCTTTAATACGAGCATGATCGTATAAGTTGATAAGGCTACCTAATGACCGTAAATGAACATCACCTTTTGAATATCCCGAGACGAGTCCTTCAATCATGATAGGTCTACCTTCACGAGTTTTTACTTTAACGACATTAAAGTCGCCATTACCTGAAAAGGTTGAGGCATAGTAATTAGGAATTCCTGGCACCAAACCATCTTGCGTTGTTTGGTAAGGAATGGATTTACGGATAGGACGCTTACATGCCGCAGCGACAGTTGCCGCTCCAACACTGAAACCCAACATTTTCAAAAAGTCTCTTCGGCCGGTTTTCTCCTTTGAAATGACTTCTCGTACCTCTTTAAGGTATTCTAGATCTCCATCCTCGTACTTCTCTGTATAGGTAGCATCCCGTAATTCGTGAATGCTGCCCCAGTACTTCTTGTTTTGATTCGATTCTAACGCACTCATGGTCTAAAATTTCTTAATAGTGACATTTTTGGCACTCCGTACCTCCGATATCCTCGACAGTAGCTTCATCACTTAGATTGTGATAGTGTTGCTCGTAATAAGGGTTGTTCTGATCAACCTCTGAATTTCTGTGACAGTTTATACACCACCCCATGGATAAAGGTGACCACTGATAGACGACCTCCATTTCTTGGATCGGTCCGTGACAACTTTGGCATTCAACATTACCTGCGTTGACGTGCTGGGCGTGATTGAAATAAACATGGTCAGGAAGATTGTGTATGCGCACCCATGGAATCGGTGAATTATACATAGCAATGACCGCTTCAACATCTTCAGATAACGTAGCCTGAACAGCCTCGTCCATTAATTCTTCCTCGCTGTAATCTTGCGATAGATAGGTTCGATACATGGAGTCTAAGTCATCTGCTTCCACGGATTCAGGATAAGCGATATAAGACCCGCCACCGATAGCGTTTGGATCCCAACCGACAGATGCATAGATTTTTGCAATCTCTGAACGACCTCCATCTTCCGAGTTCGCATTGACTTGCATATGACAGTTCATACAAACATCCGCTGATGGAATATTCGAATGCTTTGATTTGCTGGCTCCACTGTGACAATATTGACATTCAATGTTCAGCTGACCTGCATGAAGTGCGTGAGAGTAAGCAATCGGTTGATCAGGCTGATAGGCTTGCTGACGCCCGACACCAATTGCCGATTCCATCAATGTTTTTGCCCCTACAAAAAGTAGAAGAGGAACAAGTACTGCGTAGATACGCTTGCTCTTCCAAATCGGCACATAGGGAGGAATTGGCTGGCCTGTCTTTTGCAGCTCGATTCGCTTGAGTACCGCTTGAACACGCGCAAGAATCAACACAAGAAGCAAAAGACCAATCCCAATAAATAGAAGGTACTTGCTCAAAAACTCTTTACCGATACCACCAGCTTCTCCTTCACCTGCAGCAGTTTCCGTAACTGCAGCAGCAGGAGCAAATTGTGTTGAATTATCTACATAATAGAGTAGCGCATCAATTTCATCGTCCTTAAGCCCAGCAAACAAATTCATTTTTGCCTCGCCCCATTCTTCGTAGAGATCATTAGCGTAAGGGTGCCCAGCGTCCAGAACATTGTTGTTGTTTCGGATCCATGCATACAACCATTCTTCACCTGATTTATCTTCGAAGTCACCATTATCTATCCAGCGCTGACGAACCCCAGACAAGGCTGGACCTGTTCCATCTCGAAGGGGGTGGTGGCACGAAGCACATTTTCCCTGAAACAAGACCTTACCTTGGTTCCATAGGGCTTCCTCACCACTCGGAGCTGCTTCAGCACTTTCTTCCGCTTGAACTGTCTCCTCGCTTTCCGCTTTGATTGAATCAAGGACAAGTGAACCACTACTATCTTCTGCAGCAGCACGATCAATTGCGACCTCATCGGAAGGCATTTCGCCTGCATCAAGCTCCTCTTCCTGCGCAATTGCACTATGCACAAAGGCAGTAGAAATAAATAAGCTTACAAGAAGGAATAATTGTTTTGGCCTTGGCGCATACTGCGCCACAAGCGTTTTGTTTTGGATCTGGTTTGTCATAGCAATGTCACTAATCGATTCAAATTTACTTAATAGACCCCTTAGCAAACAAGTTAAATCGCTAAAAAAAGAGAGGAAATGACAATAGCGTATAGAACATGTTGAAAAACACTATTTCGCATGCCCTTAACTTACACATCGGCACGGAACTTGTATATTAGGTCAAAGACTAAACTTTACCATACCATGCGATCCATTGTACTATTTCTTTTTATTGGCCTAATTGTCCAAAGTTGCCTTGTAGTTAAACCCCACACAAAGAAGGGAAACCACCGAAGAGCGGTACTTCGAGCAAGTAATCACCTCCAACGTACCAATAAAATCAAAACAAAAGACGCGCTCGCACTCGAGGTTTCTTTTCAAGCCGAACAGCGTCGACTACTGCAAGAAATCGACCAGCTAAAACGAGATGGAAGTCCTGATTCATGGAAAAAGGTTTATTCTAAATATGAGGAGCTTAACAGCCTGCAACAATCGATAGCACCTTTCCTGCCGATATACATCAACAAAGAGTTTCGAGAAGCTGATATCTACATAACGGATTTAAGCGAAGAACTTTACGATGCCAAGGTAAAAGCCACCGAGGTGCTCTATGCCGAAGTTCAACAGCTTATGGCTTCCAATAGAAAAGCTGATGCACGATTAGCTTATGCCAAATGCCAAGACATCCTCAACCTAATGCCCAACTATAAGGACGTCCCAACGATTCGAGACCAAGCCTACCAAAAAGGACTTGTTTTTGTTAACTACGCCTACTACAATGATGGCGTCTCCTTTTTACCCGCGTCATTTGAAAACCAACTCCAACAGTTTCCTGCGAATGAACTAAGTATGGAATGGATTTCAATGCATTACGGGGAAGACATGGAGGAAGGGGATGCTCGAATTGAGTTACGCATTGTGAATGTTGAATTTTCACCTGAGCGCGTAAGCCAAAGTCAATACAGTGATAAAAAGACGATCGAAGATGGCTATGAATATGAGTTAGATAGCGATGGTAACGTAAAGAAGGATAGCCTTGGCAATGACATAAAAACCCCCAAAGAGGTAGAAATTGTAGCCAACATATTTGTTACCAATATGGAAAAAACGGGTAATGTTCAATATTCCATTGACATCTACAATGGAAGGAATCAACTGATCTCATCAAATCCATTCACGGAAGTCACGCGCTTTACTCACCAATATGCCCGTTTCCAAGGAGATGAGCGTGCATTAACCAATCGAAGCAAGCGTCTGTTGCGTAGTGATGTACTTGCCTTCCCAAGCAATCAGCAAATGATCATGGATGTTGGCGCAGCGATTCGAAGCAATACCATCAATCACATACGGAACAATCAGAACGCGATTCTAAACAGCAATTAGTCCGCGAAGTCTTCTAGGCAAGCCGTAACATGGTCAGCACTTACTGTGAGTACTTTTTCTTTGGATTTTAGAGGAAGTTCAAACATCCAATCCAAGAGTATCTTTTCACAAATATTGCGGAGCCCCCTTGCCCCAAGGCCTCGTTTAATGGCAACCTGAGCGATTAATTCAATGGCCTCGTCTTCAAACACGAGATCGACGTCATCCATAGCGAATAGCTCCTGATATTGCTTGATCAAAGCATTTTTAGGCTCGGTTAAGATCCGACGTAGAGCATGTTCACTCAAAGGGTTTAAGTGGACTAAGACGGGCAATCTTCCAATCAATTCTGGAATTAAGCCAAACTCCAGCAAGTCCTCTGATTGTACAAAGGAAAGAAGGTCGTCATCCGTAGCTTCTCGCAACGCAATATTGGCAAAACCAATGGACGCTCTGTTGATTCGCGAAGCGATCTTTTTCTCAATACCATCAAATGCACCACCGCAGATGAACAATATCTGGCTTGTATTGATTTTAACCAACTTCTGTTCAGGGTGCTTTCGCCCACCTTGCGGGGGAACAAGGACATCTGCCCCTTCTAAAAGTTTCAGAACAGATTGCTGCACACCTTCTCCCGATACATCTCTCGTCAGGGAAGGGTTATCTGACCGTCGGGCGATTTTATCGATTTCATCAATAAACACGATTCCTCGTTCAGCCGCTCGGACATCATAGTCACAAACCTGTAAGAGACGGGAAAGCATTGATTCGACATCCTCGCCTACGTAACCCGCTTCAGTGAATACGGTGGCGTCTACGATAGTAAAAGGTAAATTGAGTTTTTTGGCAATGGACTTTGCCAAGAGTGTTTTCCCTGTACCTGTTTTACCGACCAGAAGAATGTTTGACTTTTCTACAAGAACCTCTTCTCCTTCAGCAATTCTTTTTAACCGTTTGTAGTGATTATATATAGCCACAGAAAGCACCTTCTTGGCCTTATCTTGATCGATGACATACGCATCGAGATAATGCTTTATCTCTTTAGGACTGACTGCTGTGATATCGTCAAGTTTGGCCTTCGCAACGGCCTTTGAAACAGCCTCAGCTTTAAACTCCTCTTGAACAATTTCATTGGCCCGGCTTGCACATTGATTGCAGATAAAGGCTCCCTGTCCAGCAATGAGTAGTTCTGCCTCTTCCCGGCTACGCCCACAAAATGAGCACTGATTATCCGAAGCGTTAGGGCTGTCCAAAACCCCTAGTTATCTTTTTTTCGAATAAGCACTTCGTCGATCATACCATAATCGCGTGCCTCCTCTGATGTCATCCAAAAATCTCGATCAGAGTCTTTGTAAACCTTTTCGAAAGGCTGCCCTGAATGGTCACTAATGATGGTGTAGAGTTCTGTCTTGATTTTTTTGATTTCCTCTACCGTGATCATAACATCACTAACCTTTCCACCCGCACCACCTAAGGGTTGGTGAATCATTACTCGGCTGTGCTTTAGGCCGGTTCGTTTTCCTCGCTTACCAGCACAAAGGATTACCGCTCCCATGGAAGCCGCCATACCTGTGCAGATGGTCGCAACATCTGGACCTATAAAATTCATGGTATCATAAATCCCTAAGCCAGCATACACTGACCCACCAGGGCTGTTTATATAAATCGAAACATCTCTTGTATTGTCCAATGATTCTAAAAAGAGAAGTTGAGCCGTAATGATATTCGATACATCGTCACTTATAGGAACCCCAAGGAAAATGATACGATCCATCATAAGTCGGGAAAACACATCCATAGAAGCCACATTCATCTTACGCTCTTCAATAATGTAAGGCGTTATATAGCCGTGAATCTTAGCATAGTCATCCACTGAAGAACCCGTCACTCCAGGTTGCTCGACGGCAAACTTTCTAAACTCGCTATGTATATCTCGGTTTATCATACTATATCATTATGAGGTGAATTGCTCTAAAGTAACTTTTTTGTCCTTGATACGCACCTTTGATTTGAAAAATGAATTAAGCTTCTCTTCCATAATAGCATCTCGAGTCTTTTCGACATGCTCGCGCTGTTGAAGCATCGACATCACATATTGCTCTACTTGTTCGTCACCAAGATCAGCCAAGCCATAACTCGCCATTTGAGCTCGCAACTGGGTTGCTGTATGTTCTTTGATTTCTTCGGGTTCTACCTTTATATCCTGATCTTTTCCAATTCGATTAACAATCAAACTCCACTTGAGCCTTTTGGAAAACTCAGGGTAGTCCTTTTCTACTTCTTCTTCAGTGATTGGCTTTTCATTAGACCGCATAATCCATCGTTTCAGGAAGGCCTCTGGTAGATCAATTTTTGTTTTATCCAAGATGCCATCAATGACTTGACCAATCATTTTCTTATCCGCCTGCTCCTCAATTTGCTTGCTATATATTTCAGTAAGCTTGTCGCGAAAAGATTGTTCATCGGTAACTGTGCCAGGCCCAAACAAGGCATCATAAAATGCTTGGTCGACTTCAGCAAGTTCAACATCTTGAATCTTTGTGATGTGAATACGAAAAAGGTCTTTTTTGGTAAATCGATCAGGCTCTGCTCCGAGTACGTGACGAGATAGCGCTGCGGCATCATCCTTAAAATACCCTAAGATTTCGAGATCCACATATTCACCAACTTTTTTGCCGATAAACTTTTTAGCATAGCGATCTTTGGCTAACATATCTAACGTTATCGAGGTCTCGTTGCTGTGGCTGCCATCAAATGGCAATTTATCCCCTCCCAACTCTTCAATCTTCACATTGATTACAGAGTCCTTCCCAATGGCCTCAACTTCACTTGGGCTACCGTGTCGTTTTCTCAACTTAAGAATCTCCTCGTCCAATGTGGAATCATCCATCTCTACTGTTTCTCGCGTAACTTTCGGATTCTTTTCAATAAAACCTACCTCAAAAGAAGGCACTAATCCCATTTCATATTCAAAGTCAAAACTTTCCGCCTTTTTGTAATTCAGATCGAGTTCAGGCTGAGCCTCCGTTGGAATAGGATAGCCAATAACTTCCAGGGATTGCTCTTCAATATATTGGTTTATAGAGGTAGATAAGACCTCATTTAATGCATCAGCAAGTAGGCGTTCACCCGTCATGTTAATAATAACTGACCGAGGAACCTTTCCTTGACGAAATCCCTTGATAGAAGCTTGTTTTCTATACTTATCGATTTCCTTTTCAACCCGTGGAGCATAATCCTCATGATCTATACGCAGAGAAAGGTGGGCGAAATTATCTGATTTTTTATCCAAGACGATGTTCATTGGCTTGACTTACATAGATTAAAAATAAAAACCCCAAGGGTTGATTCAAGGGGCTTTGCAAGGGTTACTGCCTTGGGCAGCTTGGTGCGGATGAAGGGACTCGAACCCCCACGCCTCGCGGCAACAGATCCTAAATCTGTCGTGTCTACCAATTTCACCACATCCGCAGAAAAGGAGAGCAAAGATAGCAATGCCATGCAAGGAAACAACATCTTATGAAGGAAAATTGAAATTTCACCATATCTTGGTCAAGATCGCAAAGAGAATATGCCAAACCGCATCTGGAACAAAGAAGAAGAATTCTTAATCAACTCATCGTTTAAGAAGCTGCAAAAAAAAGCAGAGAATAGGTATGGTAAGGGGGACAAGGCTAGAGTTTCACAAGCCTTTGAACTCGCCAACGAAGCGCATAGTGGTATACGCAGAAAGTCAGGCGAACCCTATATCCTTCATCCTATCGCAGTTGCACGAATTGTAAGTGAAGAAATTGGTTTAGGAACGAATTCCATTATCGCGGCACTTCTCCATGACACCATAGAAGATACTGATCTAAAACTCGAGGATATTGAAGACCGCTTCGATCGTCAAATTGCCCGTATTATCGATGGATTAACAAAAATTGCTCCGGTGTTTGATGTACAAACTTCGGATCAGGCAGAGAATTTTAGAAAACTCCTACTCACGCTTACCGATGACATTCGTGTCGTATTAATCAAGATTGCTGATCGCCTTCATAATATGCGCACGATGCAAGCGATGATTCCTGAGAAACAACGTAAAATCTCTTCGGAAACCCTTTTTCTCTATGCACCGTTGGCTCATAGAATGGGTTTATACAACATTAAGTCTGAACTAGAAGACTTATCGATGAAGTATACGCGCAATGAGGAATACAAAGAAATCGCACAAAAACTCAATGAGACCAAGCGGGCACGAAGTCGTTACATCAATCAATTTGTCAAACCAATTAAGGAGCTTTTAGATGAAAAAGGCTTTGACTGTGAGGTGATTGGAAGACCCAAAAGTATTCATTCTATCTGGAAGAAAATGGTAAAAAAAGGGGTGACCTTCGAAGAGGTTTATGATCTTTTTGCGATTCGCATCATATTAAACAGCCCAATTGAATCCGAACGTGATGATTGTTGGGCAGTTTTTTCAAGTATCACCAATCTCTATCAACACAATCCAACAAGACTAAGGGATTGGATTTCCAACCCTAAGTCCAATGGCTATGAATCCCTACACACTACCGTTATGGGTCCAAGAGGTAAATGGGTTGAAGTGCAAATTCGCTCAAAGCGAATGCACGATGTAGCAGAACGAGGGGTAGCCGCTCACTGGGTCTATAAAGAGAGAGATGGAGATATTGAAAAATCATCGGAATCCATTGATCCATGGTTGGAAAATGTTCGCAATCTGCTAGAAGACAAAGAGCAAAATGCCTTAGAACTTGTCGACCAGTTCAAAAGCAATTTATTTAGTCATGAAGTGTATTGCTTTACTCCAAAAGGAGAACTTCGACGGCTGAAGCGCGGTGCAACTGCCTTGGACTTTGCCTATGAAATTCATAGCGACATTGGCAATAAGTGTATTGCAACAAAAGCCAACCAAAAGTTAGTTCCGTTAAGCTACGAGCTCAAAACAGGAGATCAAATTGAAATCCTAACCTCACGCAAGCAAAAGCCCAAGGAAGACTGGTTAAGTATCGCGCAAACCAGCAAAGCCATCTCCGCCATAAAACGAGCTTTAAAACACGAACGCAGGGCGCTGGCAAGCGAAGGCAAGGCCATCTTTGAGCGAAAGGCGAAACGTCAAAATATCCCTAACACGCAGGAAAATCTCAATAAGATTCTCGAAGTCTTAGATCTTCCTGATAGCCAAGAATTCTTTCTGCAAATTCAGCAAGGACTCAATCTATCTAAGGTATGGTCGAAGTTTACACTTCAAAATGGGCAACTTGTTCGTAAGGCGAGCAAGGTTAAGCCTAAGCTATCTGTAGAAGAAACCGTTATTCAAAATCTCCAGCGCAAAGGAGAACTGCTCATTATGGGCGAGGAATCTGAAACCATTGAACATTCCTTTGCACAATGTTGCAACCCCCTGCCTGGTGATAACGTTTTTGGCTTTATCACATTAAATGACGGAATCAAAATACATCGAGTCAACTGCCCAAACGCTGTTCAGCTGATGTCGAAGTACAGCTATCGCATTGTTCAAACAAGTTGGTCATCTAAGCTAAAAACTTCGTTTCTTGCCCATGTCCAGCTCAGGGGGATTGATGGGATGGGTGTAGTAAGTCGCGTTACTCAGCGCATCAGCCATGAACTCAACATAAATATTAAATCGCTTAGTTTTGAGAGTGATCAAGGGGTCTTTACCGGTCACATTTCCCTCTATGTAAACAACCAAAACGAATTGCAATACATCTTGGACAACCTCAAAAAGCAAGAAGGGATCGTTTCGGTTGAACGTATCGACGATCATACCACGTTACATCACAATATTTAAAGACGTCATATGCAGGTATCCATTGAAGAAGTAGTTTCCATTTTTAAACGAAACATTGAACGGGACAATTTAAGAAATACGCCGTCACGCATTACTATTCTCAAAGCCGCCTATTCCCATAAAGGACATTTCAATGCAGAAACGATTTATAATGCAATAAAAGATGATGCTCAATCAGTAAGCCTCGCTACGGTTTATAATACACTTGAGCTTCTTCAACAATATGGTTTAGTGCGCACGCACAAGTTCGGCAACCAACATACAGAGTACGAAGCAACCTTAGGTTATGCACAACATGATCATATGATATGTCTTGATTGTGATAAAGTCATTGAATTCTGTGACCCACGAATTCAAATGATCCGAGAAACGATGGGAGAAATCCTCGAATTTCAAGTAGAAAAGCACGCTTTAAACCTTTATGGCCATTGCCAGAAAGCCTCGTGTGAAAAAGCCCTCTAAAAACGTCATAGAAAGCCAATGCGAATGTGTATTTTGGCAAAATGAAGTTTACGCATTACGTTGAAAAAAACGTTTCGATAGTTGCCCTCGAGGGTAACTTACTCGGGGAGGCTGATAGTCAGCCTACCTTGGAATTTATTCAAAACCAAATTGGAGAAGGACACAAACACTTTGTACTTAACCTTTCCTTGTTAAAGTATGTCAATAGTACAGGACTCTCTGTGTTGCTTACTACCCTATCTAAGTCGAGAAATGCCGGAGGAGATTTAGTACTGATTAACATCCCAGAACAACTTCGTCAACTTCTGCAAATCACAAAACTCAATGATGTATTTACCGAATGCAATTCCGATAAGGAAGGCATCGATAAACTCTCTTAGAACACAATACTATGGCAGTAGACGTACTACTAGGCCTCCAGTGGGGAGACGAAGGGAAAGGTAAAATTGTGGACTTTTTAGCCCCTCAATATCCTATAATCGCAAGATTTCAAGGGGGACCAAATGCTGGACACACCCTTGTAGTCGATGGAAAGAAGATCGTACTTCATACCGTTCCCTCCGGGATTTTATATCCTGAAATTGTCAACCTTATAGGTAATGGCGTCGTCATCGATCCCGCTACCTTAAAAAAAGAAATTGAGAGTCTTTCAGCTTATGACATTGACCTCCAGCGACAATTGTGCATTGCAGAAAAAGCTCACCTCATACTTCCGTCCCACCGACTGTTAGACGCCGCTTCTGAGCATGCAAAAGGGGCTGGAAAAATCGGCTCAACACTCCGAGGAATTGGGCCCACTTACATGGATAAAACAGGACGAAATGGTATCCGAGTTGGTGATATTATGACATTAAACTTTATGGCAAAATATGAAGAACTAAAAGCCAAACACATGAGGTTATTAAGCCTCTATCCTGATTTTACCATCGATGAAGACGCTGCGAACAAAGCAGAGAAAGCATTCTTTGAAGGCATTGAATTTATCCGCAGTTTACCAATTGTTAATGGAGAACAGTTTCTACACAATGCATTGGAACAAGGCACGGATATTTTGGCAGAAGGTGCTCAAGGCACATTGCTGGACATTGAATATGGCTCCTATCCTTTTGTCACCTCCTCAAACACCATTTCAGCCGCTGCATGTACCGGATTGGGCATTAGCCCACAAAATGTCCGAGAGGTTATTGGTATTACTAAGGCGTACTGTACACGCGTCGGTAGCGGCCCCTTTCCTTCCGAACTTCATGGAGAAGAGGGCGAGTCACTCCGACAAAAAGGCGGTGAATTTGGAGCCACAACGGGGCGACCACGACGATGTGGATGGCTGGATATTCCCCTATTGAATTATGCCATCAAAATCAATGGCGTTACACAAATTGCCATGACCAAGGTGGATGTCTTGGAGGACATGGAATCAGTATCCTACGCGGATTCCTATACTGTAGATGGTACTGTGATTAAGGGAATTCCTTTCGACTTGGACGATAAGCGTATTAAAGTAAACTATAACAAAGTTTTAGGATGGTCAGCCACGGAAGATGGGTCGATTCACCCTAATCTCCAAGAGTTTATTGAGACGGTTGAGCGTAAACTATCTGTGCCAATTCGTTATCTTTCTAATGGCCCTGAACGTGAAAAACTAAACATTTTGGGCGGCTAAGTAGCATGGAAAGCACCTCAATACACATTAATAATGCCGCAGAGTTTCGGCGTGAAGCCCTTGCATGGGCTAATCAGTTTCCCATTTTTGCCTTCTATGATAGCAACGGTTATGGAGAACAATTACAACACTACGATTGGATCCTT
>JAYYPZ010000027.1:0-12154 GCA_036128775.1 Bacteroidota bacterium | reverse complement strand
AAACATCACGGACCGATACACTAATGACCTTTTAGGTTATATGAATCAAACCCTTGCCTTTGCCTTAGAAGAAAATACAGGGGATGATGGCGTTGCTACATTGTCAATTGATTCCGCGGCAGAAAGTGCTGTCAACGCAATGTTTACCGTTTTAACAAGTCATGTTACGGCGAGCGAACTTGTTCAACAAGAAGACGGGAATCTAACCTATTCTAAACTTGGCGTTGCATTAGGCGATACAAGCTTGATGAATGCCATGCAAAGTGCTCGAGAAGCTGAAAAGCTTTCATTAGAGGAAGAATTAAAACCTTACAATGATGCGCTAGAAGGATTTAACGACCAGCTTCAAAATGCATTGGCCAATGCTAGAAGTGAAGAGGAGTCTGCTCAAATTCAAACGCAATTCTCTCAATACTATCAGCAGATAAGTCAACAGATGAGTCCAATGCAATCCAAAGTAAATGCTATCAACCAATTTGAGGCGACTTACAGCGCACCTCCGGCAGTGAGTTTAATGGATACAAAACCTGCTGAGGCATACACTACGGATCAAGTTATTGAGAGCCCTATGACGGTGGAAATTCCCCAGCCATAGTTTTGGATTTAAAGGTTAATCATCCTATTGATGGGCATCACTGTCCTTTGAGTCAAAGGGAGTGCAAGAAATCATGTTGGGAGGAGTCTTTTAAGCTTCCCGATGGAAGGACAACTTATTTATGTGAAGACAGCGATTTGTTATGGGCAGATAGCAAGGACGCACGTGAAGCTGTCTTCCCAATTCAAGCGTCTAATGAAAACAGATTATTTGGCCAATGGATCGCTAAGAAGCTTTCTTGGAATAAAGCGGATATAACCCATTTAGATTACGTATCCCCTGAAAAGGCAACTACTGAATACGCCACAATCTACAACAGTCTTAGTCATAGTGTTAATCCAGCCTCCTTGATTCGTTCAATTGACAACAACAAAGAAATCAGACAGTTAATCATATTGTTTCACAACGCTTCCTCACGGGAAGCCATTCACTGCGGACCACATTGGCCTGTTTGGCAGCAAAAGGCGAACTATTTCTTTAGCCCAAAGGCTATAGAAGAACTTATGGCTGATACATCTTTCAAACTAAAAGAGGCCCATCCTGTGGAATACCTTATGCATAAGAATACAATTGCCTCTAAGAAATCAAGCCACCCTAGAACCGCATTTTGGAGAGGACCTGTGCGTAGCTTGATTCATCGTATCGGCGGTCGATTGAATACGCAAGATGCAGGACATATTGTTTATCTTTTTAGTCGAGATACCTAACCTCAAGTCTTTGCCATGACGAAAAAGGAAATCATATTTGGACGTAAACCGATTTTAGAAGCGCTGCAAGATGGTATTGACTTTGACAAGATTCTGTACAATGCTAAATCAATTGGGCCTGAAATGGATGCCATCATACGAACAGCAAAGAGCCAAAGTGTTAGTGTAATCTCAGTACCCCGTGTAAAGATTGAACGTCTGCTTTGGCCTTTGTATGGCAGGCAAAACGTCAACCACCAAGGCGTGCTTGGTATTAAGAGCCCTGTACAGTTTTTTAAGGCACAAGACCTACTTGATAAGTGTTATGATGAAGGGCGTGTACCGCTATTTCTCGTACTGGATGGTGTAACAGACACTCGAAATTTCGGGGCCATTGTGCGCTCAGCTGAGTGTTTTGGAGTAGATGGGCTCATCGTACCCCATAGAGGAAGTGCTGCCATCGACGCCTTTGCCGTTAAATCAAGTGCAGGAGCTATTCACAATCTTCCCATATGTAAAATGGACTGGGAAGAAACCAAGAAATTCCTTCAAGGAAACGGAATTGCACTCGCTGGTGCTAGTATTGACACAGAAACCTTTATTCAGGATATAGATATGATGAGTCCCCTAGCGATTGTCATGGGCTCCGAAGGAAGTGGTCTGTCGGATAATGTACGCAAGCACTGCCAGCATCTCTTTCAGATTCCTATGGTCGGCCAAACTGAATCGCTTAACGTCTCGGTATCCGCTGGTATTTCCCTTTATGAAGTACTTCGGCAGCGACTTATGCAAATGGAGTAAATACTCAATCAGATTTGCCGGATGATAATTATCCTATGTACGTTTGAAAAGTAAGTAAGATCTGCCCCGAAGGGAGGCGAGATGTGGTGGGCCATACCCGAGCAAGTCAACCTCTATGCAATAAAAAAGCCCCTTTCCAGGGGCTAACTCTATATCCTTTATTCAAAGGACTGTGGTAGTAAACTTACTGTTTTGTACCTGTGAACGTACCTCCACCAGATACTACTCCTGAAAGTACAACGTCAGCTGTTAAAGTATTACCTGAAACATTTCCAGTACCTGAAACAAAAACACCAGGAATTGGAACTCCAGATGCTTCTTGGTTCGCTACATCAATAGATGTCGTTCCATCTGCATTTTCAACATACGTTGCTGAAACAGAAACTGTAACTGAAACAGGAAGTGTTTCTGAAAGTGGTGGAAGCGTTACGTCAAGAATTGCCTCACCAGAATTAGCACCTGGAGTCAATGTAGCAGAAGCCGTTGAGTCTAGCTGAGTGGTGTCAAGGCCAAGAACTGCATATCCAGAAAAAGTTCCAGGATAAGTTCCTGCCCAAGTAGCTGCTGGAGGAGGAGTAGTTCCACCACCATCATCTTCACCACAAGCAATAAGACCGAAAGTTAGCCCAACAAGAGCAAGAGATAGATAAAATACGTTTTTCATGTGTTTAATTTATAGTATGAATATACGAAGGTCATGTTTTAAGTTGATTACCGATTAATCTGAATTGGATGTATTCCTCGACCATAATCTGTGGATAACACAAAATAGTAGAGACCTTCTGATACGTATGGGAAAGAAACATCAACTGAGTTACCTCCTGCATTAATCATAGAAGATGACTGCCATACCGTTCTTCCTAAGGCATCCATTAAGTACATCGCGGCATTTGATGGATGCAAGGCTTCAAAGGTTAACACGACTTCACCCTGACTAGGATTCGGTTTTAAATTGAAGTTTGATATACCATAAAGCTCATCAATACTTGTTTGAATCCCTGTGACCGAAATCAGCGTAGCATCTCCAAAGGTCTCACAACCCGCATTGACTGTTGGGAAAGATGCAGGGACCGGCGGAATTTCAAATTCGATTGTAGTTGAGCTATTCGGACTGATTGTATAGCTATCTCCTGAGATTATGGTTACTTGATCAGAGGATAGCAGAGGACAGGAGTCAGCGCTTACCGTGAGATCAATGTCAGCCACCTCAACAGTTAAACTACCTGTTCCCACATTGAGTACAGAGATAGACCATGATCCATTGGGGTCATCGTTATACAAGTCAGAAAGACCGAAGCAAAGACCGTCAGGCAACACAGCAGGCAGTAGGTCTAAGAGCTCATATTCAATGGTATCAGGAAGTAGTGCTTGAAATTCTGGTGGCACAATTTGACTCAACCCAACAGAAGACCCATCAGGGAAAGTAAATCGCAAACTATCTGCAACTAATGCCAGACCCGGTGTACCCGATAGACTGATACAAAGTTGACCATTGGGTGTACACCCCGAGTCAACCTCTGGCGCATAGATTACAGAATCTGCTACAGCAATTTCTGCTGTAAACGGCGTTGCATAATACGAACCGTTGGCATCAAAGTCTGCCAGAGTAAGCGTTAACGTTGAATCATCATCACCAGGGAAAACCAATCCAGCATCAATAGCTGCTTGAAGCTCCGCCATAGACGTAATCGGTCCATCAGGAGACAATGCCCACGCAACAGCATTTCCACTCGTCACACTGAAGCCATCAGCCTCTAAGGTTACATCATTTCCTAAGGCAACTACATTGCTACCTACAGCTGAGGATGTACCTGGAAGACAAATTTCATAAGGATCAGAAACAGATACACAGCCAAGAGCATTGGTCATCTCAACGGTAAATGGTCCTCCAATACTTAGAGAGGTTAATGTATCGCCATTCGCTCCGGGAATTGGAAGGCCATCGCTATACCACTGAACGCTATTGCTATCTGGGTTTTCAATATATAGCCCATTAGAGGCGGCTGTAATTGTTGGCTGAGTAACAATTGACTCATTAACCACAAACACTTCGCTAGTCGTAGGACAAATTGTTCCAACATCTGTTACGGTCACGCTATACGTTCCCGGACTAGCCACAGATAAGTCTTGGGCATTACCAATAATGCCGCTACCATCTGACCATTGGTAGAGATCGGAGGCGCTCGATGATAAGGTAATGGTATCGCCAAGACAGAACAGCGTATCTCCACTGATGGTTGGCGTTGCTGAAGCTTGGAATACAAGTATGGTATCTGTAGTAATAGTCTGAGATTGTTGTCTTCGATTCACCGTAAGGTTTCCTGAAGCACAGTTCGTTCCATTGTTATTCAGCGTGAAATTATAGGTCTGGCCATTAGAAGGAGTAGAACTAATACTGATTACAGCCGTACCCAATTCATCATCTCCATTTAATGACGTAGGAGGATCTAATTCGGTACCAGTTATGGATATCGCTCCCTGCCCCACTACAATGTCCGTCGACCATACGGGAGATGTGTTATCCGTAATTTCGGGAAGACTTGAGCTACCTGCAGTTGTAACCACATTTAATACTACATCTGGGTTACATGCCGCTCCTAAAAGACATTGACCAAATAGTGGATCGGTTAGTTCACCTGTTCCCTCAGAGAAAAGCCCTCCTTGATAACAGCTTTGATCAATGCTACTGAGGCGAATTTGAGAAATATAGAATTCATCAAACGTAGTGGACTGGGTCACAACGTTTGGTCCCGGATTAGTAAATGTTGCCGATACGAATTGCCCTGCAGCATCTTCCGTACCATCATTATCAAAATCCCAACCATATGCCACGGGGTTTAATACTGGATCGGGACTTGGCACGTTGGCTTCAAAGTCCACATTTACGGTATCACAACCCGAGCCGGGACTAAATGAGAAGAATGCATTTCCCCCTGGTGAGGCTAAAACTTCTAACTCTAGAGGAAGAGGTACAGGCTCGCACTGACTTATTCCAAGCGCACTACCACATCCTTCCACTTGAACTTCGACTTGATATATACCTGGCGGAGAAAAAGTAGTTCCACAAATTTTAAAGGCTCCATATCGATTGTTCGCTGGATTGTAGCTGTTGCCATTCTGAGTTCCCGCGATATCAAGATCCCAAACAAGTCCCGTAGGAAGGCCGCTTACTCCCAGAATAGTAACACTTGAAACATCAACCACACTAACTCCAGGCACTCCTAAATCCGATACATCAAATTGGACGGGCATGAGGTACTGTATTTCAAAACTTGTGTCTTGGCCCTGTGTAAATCGAATCAGATCATCATTGGTAACATCTATAGAATCTTCCGTTAATCCTAAATCAAATGAAGTAGGACCGCTACCTCCATTGAGGACAGTCCACCAGGAAGGCTTTACAATAGGATAAGTCGTGCAATTTTGAGCGTTTGACTGAAAGATTAAAAGCCCAACGCATAATAGCGTAAAAAGTTTTTTCATGGTATTTGATTCTTTTTAAAGATAAAGAAATTAGTATTAGACATTTATGAATTCTAATGTGATTAACCCATATCTGTTAAAAAACTTGAAAATTCTATATTTAGCATGACTAAATCGAGACATGATGTACGTGAAACAACTATGGACTTTGCTCTTACTTTTTACAGTAGGAATTTGCGGAGCACAGAATGGAATACTAAATGGAACGGTAAGTGATGAGGATGGTGAACCCATAATTCATGCTCAGGTTATTGCGGACCAGTCCCTTGGGCTGACTACTGTGACTGACTTTGATGGATTTTACAGCCTCGAACTACCTTCTGGTGTATATTCTGTAGTGTTTGAGTATTTGGGGATGTCCACGGACTCCGTAGAAGTTTCCATTATAGCTAACGAAACACTAACCCAAGACTTCATGCTCCGTGAAGAGTCTACGTTGATTAATACGATTGTAGTATCAGCCTCAAAATATGAGAAAAAACTATCCGAAGAGACGGTCTCCATTGAAGTTGTTGGAAGTGACTTACTGGAGAACAATAACATAGTCGACGCGGAGGAGAGTTTGCGTAAAGTACCTGGAGTATCCATAGTTGATGGACAAGCCAATATTCGCGGTGGCTCAGGATGGGCATACGGTGCAGGTAGTCGTGTTCTTGTATTGTATGATGACATTCCCCTACTTTCCGCAGACGCCGGAGATGCTAAGTGGTCTCTTGTTCCCATGGAAAACCTTGAAACGGTGGAGGTTATTAAGGGAGCAGCCTCGTCTATTTATGGGTCAGGCGCCTTAAATGGTGTGGTGAACTTCCGTACGGGTTATCCTTCACTTACTCCTGAAACCAAGCTCAATGTATGGATGACGGCCATGCATGCCCCACGAAACAAAGAAGAAGCTTGGTGGTATGGCAACAACGCCCTACCCTTTTCCAATGGCATGAACTTTATGCATAAGCGAAAGTATGGCCGCAGCGACTTTGTCTGGCATGGTCAATATCAACAAGAGCGAGATGATTTGCAAGACGGTAGTTTCGGATGTGTGCGTGTAGGTCAGAAATACCGATTTCGCCCACGTAAAATAGAAGGCATGTCTGTAGGTGTCAATTTTAATGGCTACCGATCATGGGGAAGCAACTTCTTTTTATGGAACGGACTCGGCGATCAAACCCGTGTGGCAGCTTCTGGCACCTCTTCTCGCTACCAGAGCACAAGGATAATCATTGATCCCTTTGTGACCTTCTTTGACAAAAATAAAAACCGTTATTCTCTAAAAACGAGATGGTTTAATGCAACGAATGAATCAACTGACGGGCAAGGATCTCGTCCGAATAACTACTTCTCTGAATTACAATACAGCCGATATTTTGAAGAGCTAAACTTCAATGTAGTCGCTGGACTTGTCTCCTTTGCTGATATTGTTCGAGCACCGCGTGGATTAACCGCTGATTCTTCACTTGTTGGAGAACACAATCGATATAACGTTGCACCGTACGCTCAGTTTGAAAAGAAGCTGTTTAACCAACGGCTCAACCTTACTTTAGGAATGCGCTATGAATACTTCACAGTTAACTCCATCAGTAAAGACACCTCGTTCAATAGCTCTCAGGGTAGCACTGGCCTCAAGCGTCCACTCTTTCGAGTTGGCATGAATTATCAGGCGGCAGAATATACGTTTATCCGGGGCTCGTGGGGAGAAGGATATCGTTTTCCAAACCTTGCAGAGTCTTTTACCAACCTCTCTCTTGGAGGTATCAATATATTCCCCAATCCAAAACTCACATCAGAGCGTGGCTGGTATGCTGAAGTGGGAATTAAACAAGGATTTCGAATTGGAAAAGGCTGGCAAGGATACATGGACTTGAGCGCCTTTGGAATGTATTACGACAATATGATTGAAATCAACTTTGGTCAATTCGGAGAAGGTGGTGTATTTGACCCAAGTGATCTTGCTGGATTTCTTCAGACGGTTGGCTTCTCCTTCCAAAACGTTGGGGAAACACGCATTATTGGTTCTGAGTTTACTATCGTAGGACAAGGAAATCTAGCCAAAAATGTGCCGATGCAGATCTTGTTTGGATATACCTATACCGATCCTAAATCCATGAATTGGGATGAGGAAATCACTCTATACAATACGCAAGGTCAAGTCGTCAATTCTCAAATTGATATTAATCAAGCAAATTCAAACAATCGGTCCACGCTGACCTATGCTGAAACAAGTTCTTCCACTGAAAACGTGTTAAAGTATCGCAATAAACATATCCTCGCACTTGACTGGCAGATCGGCTATAAGCGTTTTGATTTTGGGCTAAGTGTACAGCACCGATCCTTTATGGAGAACATTGACTATCCCTTCGTAGGTGATTTGTTTGTGGGCACCGAGGCATCTTTGTTTAATGGAGGACAGCCCTTTGGTGGGATCCGTGACTTTAGAAGCCAGAACTTTGGTATAGGCAACACCGTGATCGATACACGTATGATCTATGCATTCAGTGATTTTGCCAAAGTATCATTCCTCGTGAAAAACGTGATGAATAAAACCTATGTGAATCGTCCAGGCCTTCCTGAGGATCCATTAAACTTCACCTTTAGATTTTCATACACTTTTAAAGGGTAAATCCAACCTTCCAACACCTCATGCATAGAGAAATTCTAAGCCTTTTTGTTTGCCTAAATATTGTCTTCGCTGGAATTGGGCAAAACGGGACGATTAGTGGAACGGTTTCCGATACTGAAGGCGAAAACCTCATTCAAGCATCGCTGAAGCTAATTAGCGACCAAGATACCTTAACCACCGTCACTGACTTAGATGGGCGGTATCAGTTTAATGCACCTGTTGGGGAATACACCTTATCGGTGAGCTACTTAGGCATGGAGAGCGAACAACGTTCTTTCCGCCTGAACATGAATGAGAACAAATTCATTGATTTCACTTTATCGTCGTCCTCTACTATGATTGAACTCACGGTAGTGACAGGGACGACAAAAGACGAAGAATATGGAGAGCAGACCGTATCAATTGATATTCTTCCCTCCTCATTGGTAGAGAACACTATTGCTCGAGCGGGTGAAGCCCTTAATCGTATTCCTGGATACCAACAGATTGGAAATAGCCCGAGTATACGAGGAGGTAGTGGCTGGTCAGGTGGGGCGAGTTCAAGAACCTTATTCTTGATTGATGGTATTCCTCAGTTAAGTCCTGAAAACGGGGCCATCTATTTTGAAACCCTTCCATTAGAAAATATTGATCAGGTGGAAGTAATCAAAGGAGCAACCTCGTCCCTGTATGGTTCTTCAGCATTAAATGGGATCATCAACTTTCGAACGGCTTGGCCAACTTCTGACAAACCCTACCACAGAGTGACTACTTCCCTCGGAATGTATCAGCGTTTTGATGCCAACCTAATTCAATCAAAAAATGATGCGGATCGCCGCATGCAAAACATGTATGATGCTTGGAACTACAAAGAGCACGTGCCCATCTATTTTAATCAGACCTACGAACACCGTGAGCGTTTTAAAAAGATTGACTTTGTTCTGGGAGCATTTTACCGTCATGATGGGGGCTTTCGAAAAAACAACGAATATGACCGCTTTCGGATAAATGGAAAAATCAGACATCTTCATAAATCTGATGAAGGCATCTTAAAGTCCGTATCGGGAGTGGCCTGGAACTTCGCCTATGAAGAAGGGGGACAATTCTTTTTTTGGAGCGGACTTGATAGTATGGCTCTTGTACCCTCTGATCCAAAGTCACCTTACATTCTTGATGCACGAACCGATTACATTCAACGCAGAATGAGTCTTGCACCCTTTGCTACATTCTATACCGCCAATAACGGCGAACACATACTTCAGAGCAAGTACTACAACAATATGAGCACCAACTTCGGGGCAGAACAGGTAATGACGCATCACATTTTTGGGGAATACCAATACAAGTGGTCTAATGAGAACACAGGATATAGCTTTGTAGGAGGACTATCAACTTACTACACCAATGGTCGCGGCTTATCCTATGGTGACAAAACCTACGATGCCTTTAATGTGTCAGGATACATTCAAGCGGACAAAGTCTTTTGGTCAAAGCTCACCTTATCCATGGGAACAAGGCTGGAATACAACAAAATCGACTCCATCACGCCGAACAACCAACTACCCTTTATCTCCCGGTTAAGCGATGGGACAATAGAACTTCCTGTTAAGCCACTATTCCGACTAGGTTTAAACTACAAAGTCGCTCAAGGATCGTGGCTCAGAGCTTCTTGGGGCCAAGGGTTTCGCGTACCCACCATCAATGAATACTTTATTGATTTAACGCGTGGCTTGCAGGTATTGCCAAACCCGAATATTGTCCCAGAAGATGGGTGGACGTCAGAGATTGGTTTCAAGCAGGGTTTCCAAGTAGACCGGTGGCAAGGATTCCTAGATGTTGCAGGATTCTACACGAAGTACATCAATGTTATAGACTTTAACACAGTTTTTGATCCCGGAGGTGCCCCCTATGTGCGGGCAGAAAACTTAGATGATGCAAGAATCTATGGAATGGAAGTGAGTATTATGGGCCGAGGCTCAATCTTTAACATGCCCCTTCAGCTGCTTTCAGGGTATACCTACATGCAACCTGAACTTTTAAATCCGAGTAATCTGCGCCTTCAAACATTTGGAGAAGATGGTAAACTCCTCAACTTCCGAAATAAACACGCCTTCAAGTCTGATGCAGAAATGAGCTTTGGGCGATACAGTGTCGGCCTTACAGCCATTTACAATAGTTTTATGATTATGGTTCCCGAAGCGCAGGTGTTAATCCCTGGAGTTGGGGAATACAGGGACAATAATACCAACGGTGAATGGGTAGTAGATTGCCGGTTTATTGTACAACTCAATGAGTCATCAAGACTAACAGGGGTGGTAAAGAACCTATTCAACAATGAGTACACCACTAGGCCGGCTGCATTAGAAGCTCCGCGAAACTATGCCCTTCAGTTTCAATATGAGTTTTAGCCATGCGAAAACTAGAGCAACTTGCCCTTTCCATCCAACATTACTTTCAAAGTAAGGGTAAGTACAGACTGCATTCTGATCTAGCCTACCGCCTGTACACCGAAGTACACAACGAGCAAAAGGTGGTTTTTTCAGATCATTGGAATTCACCTTGGTCAAAGGACCTTTCTCCGTATACTAAAACAGACTTTGGAACGGGTCAAGACCAGCGACTTATTGATGTAGTTAAGCATAAGAATGCGGCCTCAACTAAACTCGAAGTTCAAAGACTGCACAACCTTGTATCCTTTTGCAAGGCGCGAAATATTTTAGAACTTGGCGGACATTTCGGCCGAGGGACCTTTGCTATGGGGAGTGCATTAAACCAAGAGGGAAAAAATATTACCTCCATCGAAGGGTGTCCTAAAACAATTGAGGTTGCTAAGGTTTATCTCAACGAAGGAGGACTTTGCAATTACGCCATTTTAGAGGGCTCTTTTACCAGCGTTTTAAAGGACCTCTCTAAAACGAAGAAAACCTACGATTTGATTTACATCGATGGCCATCATACAGCCGAGGCCTTACTCGATTTAATACCGATGTGCCAGAGTTTACTTAACGAGAAAGGAGTGATTGCTGTAGATGATATATTTTGGAACTATGCGGTTCACAAAGCTTGGAGGAAATCTATAGAGCGCACCAAACCGTGGGCATCTTTTGAGTTCCTTAACTTTGGTTATATGTTTTTTGATACGAAAGGCTTAAACCAACAATTTTTTAAACTATGGTGAGATCGGTGCTTTTTTCAATAATGTTCTTCCTCTTGGGTTTTTGTCCTCTGCTTTATGGACAGATCACTCTAGATATGCCCAGCAACTTCACCCATTTGCAGGCACGCAATGGGCATAAGGCTTTAATCTATGAGGATAGCACCCAAGGCTTATCCATCGAATTTAGGTATGGCTTTCCTAAAAAATTCAAGGATTACGCTGTACTCAAACTCTCTCAAGCCGTTCAAGCTACGATAGATAGCAATTGGACCGATACACCTCCATCCATCGAAGTAAACTTCGGAGAAATTGCAATTCACTACGACGTAAGGGAAGAACAACTTGGCAACATTATCTATGCCTTTAATCTTTATCAATATCCTAACTACGATAGTGTACGTGCATTACAAGACTTTTATTCTTTTCCTACATCTCCTGGTGGCACTATTTTTGAAATTGACTCAACCTATGCCTTTCCCTTCTCAGAAAAAAGCAATGTACACGCCAAGCTGTTTCGATCAGTTTTTATTCAAACCCCTTCTTTAGATTCCACCCTATCAAGCATCGTGGAGGCCCTCGAGTTGTTACCTGAAGTTTCCCCAATCAAGAATCGTAGTTATGCTAAGGATGGACAATTGGAGTTTAACACCATGGAAGTCTATCCATCAACTCAAGATTCCATCACATTCTGCTATGCAGGTCCACACAGCAATAATGTCACAAAGTATCATGCAGCCCTTCTTGTACTTCAGGAATACCTAAATCAACAACCCAATGATTCATTAGGGCAATTGAGTATTTCCTACATCGGGGGACAGTCCTATCTTAAGTTTACCTAT
>JAYYPZ010000026.1:0-3190 GCA_036128775.1 Bacteroidota bacterium | reverse complement strand
GTCAACGGTGAATCCAGTCTCCATCCAAACAAGTTCTAAATCTTGATCAGTTGAATCAACACAACCTGACTCAAAGTTGTAAGCATATAGTTTAATGTTGTAGTTGCCGGTATCAGCGAAAGTGTATACAAAGCTGTCCTGATTGACCAAAACATCTCCATTGGAGAAAACCCAAACGGTAGAATCCGCACCGAGACTTATATCATCAAATAGCACATCAAGACGACTTCCTTCACAAAGTACATCTGCCGTAAAATTGGCCAATGGGGGATAAATGGTAATGTACTCCTCTTTAATATGTGTGGTATCGCAGCCATTAAACGTTGCGGTTAAACTCACATCAAAGACACCCGTATCACCATATTGGTAAATAGGTTCTCTCATACTTGAGGTTCCGCCATCGCCGAATTCCCAAATCCATGAGATATCCTCAGGTAGGGGAGTTGGTCCTGATAGGTTCGTGGTGATAATAGCATCAGGAATACATGCTTCATTTACATCATAGATAAAGTCAACATCGATTTGTTCTCCAACAAATATGCTGTCACCACTAATGACTGCCTGGCATCCTTCAGCATCTAAAATAGTTAGACTAACTTCATATCGACCTACTGAAGTATAAGTATGTGAAGGGTTGGGTTGGTTGGAAGTACTCCCATCACCAAAATCCCATGTCCAACCAATGATTGCAGCTGAAGAGGTGCTTTCATCAGAGAATTGGATAGGTAATGGCATACATCCATCATTATCATCCATAGAGAAGGAAGCAGTTGGAGGGGTAATAGAGATATAGTCGTTAAGCGTAACAGAGTTGGAACAACCCTCAGCATTGATTACAGTTAGGGTTACATCATGATTTCCAGCATCATTGTAAATGTATGTGGGGTTAGGGCTTGTTGATGACCCTCCTTCTCCAAAACTCCAAACATAGCCAGCAAAGCTTCCAAAGGATGCGAATTGAACCTCAAAAGGCGTCGAACATGAAGTTTGTACATCAGAAGCAAAGCTTGGATTAGGAAGGCTTAACACGTCTATGGTAGTCGAAGCTGATTCGGTACATAGTCCATCAGGAGTACTTGCTTGTAGTGTTACGTTAAAGGTTCCAGTGCTTCCGTAAATATGGCTTGTATTGCCATCAATGTCAGATAGGTTACCATCACCAAAGTCCCAAACAAAATCAAGACCAGAGATATTGGATGTAACAGTAAACTGAACTTGATCTCCTTGGCATGCTTGCGCAGTATTGGCGGATAGACTGAGGTCAATACTTTCTATTTCAACATAGTTGTTCAGTGTATTGGTTGTGCTACATCCATTGGGATGCGTTGCAGTCAAGGAGACATTATAGCTTCCTTCTGTAGTGTATGTTTCTGATGGATTGGTGGCTGAAGACGTATTTCCATTGCCAAAATCCCAAAGATAGTTTACACCACTACTACCACCTGATTGATTGAAAAAATCAACGGTGGCAGGTACTTGGCAAAAGGTGTTTGGTCCAGAATTAAAGGCTGCGTTAGGACTTTCACCAATAATAATGGCATCGCCAAAAACTTCTGTCGCTTGACAGTTGTTTGCATCGGATACCACTAAGGTGATGTCGAAGCTCGCTTCTCCATTCACAAATGAAGTAGGCTGGTAATTATGAATTGGATTTAAATCATTGCTCTGTGCACCATCCCCAAAATCCCATAATATATTGCTAATAGGTGCGCCAGAAGAAGATAGGTTGGTAAAGGCAACATTTAGTGCATCACATCCATTATTTGCACTTGGTGTAAATGCTACGGTAGGATTATCATACACTTCGATGAAATCTACTTTTTCCATAGTGTCCCGTGTGCCGCCGTCAATGGCGATAAGACGAACCGTGTAGATTCCTACGTTGTTAAATACCCTTGAAGGATGCTCAACACTTGAGCTCCCTGTTTCAAAATCCCATTCATAGGTTGTCGCACCAGACGTACCTGTAGATAGGTTAGAAAAGTTTACTACAAGGGGAGAACATCCGCTTGTTACATCAGCTGAGAAGTCAGCCTGCAACTGTGCATTGGTCGTTGCAAAAAGACCAATAACTGTGCTTAGCGTTAATAAAAACCGTTTCATTTACATCACCTTTATGGGATGTTGTACGGAGAAACAGGTGGTTTAGAAACAAAATATGAGAGAAAAATGCAATATGTTGTGTTGAGGTCTTGAAATATATAACCCGATCATTTACTTGGTCTTAGTAAATAGTTTGGCCATGGTAATCATAAATCGCTTCATGATAGGACCCTTTCTCCCTCGCTTACTTCCTTTTCGAAAACTGTCAAAGTAAAACTTGGTATATATGGCACTAAATCCTGCACAATCGAAGTGATTAAACTTTTTTCCAGTATGCCTTAGTCTGTTGTGTTTGGCTCCATGTTCTTTCATATACTCATGCGCCACGATTGCATTTTTATAAAATACTTCTTCGTCTGCCTTACAATAACAGATTTGCATAGGACTTTCAGGAACCCAATTCCATAATGCATTCTCTTTTAAAAGACGGGTAAAAAAGAAGTTGCTATCCGTTTTAAAGAGATTTACGATGCTATCTACCACCATTTCTGCAGGAATGGACGGTAAAACCTTGTTGAAGTCAAATCGATCGTGATTTCCATCATACATATTGGGAATGAGCGTATCATAAGGAGGTTTGAAAACGGTTTCGGTTGGTTCTTCAATTGCATCATAGATTGACTCGTAGCCGTAAATTAAGTAGGGTAGATACCAGGGCTGAGTGTATTCTTTAAACATCGTTTCGCTTTGCGCACCGACCATGTCGTAGGCGCCACTCATGGGGGAAGATGCGGTAACGGAGAGACCCTCTTCGGGATGCTCTTGGATATATTTGTGTACGGCCATAGCTGCGTGTCCTCCTTGAGAATATCCTGTAACAAAGAGTTGGTCATTCCATGTGATATCTAATTCAAGATTTACTTCTCGCAGGGCACGTAAGAGGTCGTACCCTGATCTGCCCTCTGTTTCTGCATGTTGGTATGGGTGGAAATGATCATTGACTTTCCCAAGTCCGATATAGTCTTGCCAGGCTATAGCATATCCATCGGTAGCATAAAAGGTGGCTACATCTTTTTCTCCATTGTAATCATAACTACCTTCACCACGCATTTTGAAGGCAGTACCATGATTGTATTGAACAACAGGT
>JAYYPZ010000025.1:0-27182 GCA_036128775.1 Bacteroidota bacterium | reverse complement strand
GGTGATTATTGCTATAGGAAACACCTCTTCCCATGCCGAACAGAGAAGTTAAGCCTATAAGCGCCGATGGTACTGCTAAGGTGGGAGAGTAGGTCGTTGCCAACAAAATATTTTAAGCCTGATCTTCGGATCGGGCTTTTTTGTTTATACCACTTTGTTTGCACAAGAGGAAGAGGCAAAGGCGTCGGGTTTAGCTTTAAAGGCATAGCCCATTCCCAGAATATATCCCATGGCTTCTTTCAAGGCAGGGTGAGATTTAAACTGAGGATCCGTGTTAATGTCCGCATGGACTTCCAGACCAATAGAGTACTTCTCTAAAACTGGACAAATCTTATAGGCAACCTCTATACTCTTACTAACCTCTATAAGCATGCGTTCTTTGATGGAGATAGATCCATATCCCTTGTCGGATTTGATGAACATGAAACCTCCTCGTCCTTCTCGCAGGACTACGACGACTGTGGCATATTCAATTTTATCCTTGTACACTTGCGAGTCGGTTCCTACACAGATTTTAAGTTGATTTCCCAAGTTGTATTCGCGTTGGATGGCTTCTTCAAGGATCTCTTCAATAGGCCCTTCATAATACTTTCCATTCAGTGATCTCCAGTTCATTTAGGTAAGCTAATACATTTCGCTTGAATCTAGCAGTTCTACTTATTGACGATTAATATTTTTTGCGAAAAACTAATTCGTGGATCCAAGGGTTTTTTACTATATTCGCATTCCCTTAATAAAGAGATTATGAAAACCGGGATTCATCCAGAAGATTATCGACTAGTTGTGTTTAAAGACATTTCTAATGATCAAGCCTTTCTATGCCGTTCTTGTGCCCCTACTCGGGAAACCATTAAATGGGATGATGGCAATGAGTATCCTTTAGTAAAACTTGAGATCTCTAGTTTTTCACATCCTTTCTTCACAGGTAAGATGAAGTTCGTCGATACAGCAGGACGTATCGAGAAGTTCAAGAAGCGTTACGCTCGGAAATAGACTTCTTTTTTATTGCTCGCCCAATTCCTTATGAATTGGATATACTATTGGATTACTAGGAACTGCATCGGTCTTCCAGTCCACGGTCTGTAGGTTCAGTAGATAGGTGCCGTCTGAAACTTCCTTTGGGATTCGAACCATCTCAGTTATCGTACAAGATGTTCGGCTGTATGCGTTATTCTGATAACCCCAAAAAATGCGATGCGCTACAAGCTTTCCTTGATCGAATTCGGGGTCTACAGAAGGTAGGTCAATCAGCAAGTGCTCTACCCCCAAGGTAACAATGGCCTCCATCGCTTTTGGGCTTATATAGCTAGGTTCTGAATTGGAAAAATCCTTTGCTGAAAATCCTTCTACACTCGTCCTCAGAATGAGTGCTCGTTGTGAGGTTTTGGGCAAGTGCTTCTCTTCTATTGGTTGGCCATAGGGCAGGTCAATACTGTGGAGACTTGCTAAGCCAAGATATCCATTAAAGACATCGCAGAGCGCCACGCGTGCATCTGTTAGATGCCCATAACATTCTGTATGGGTACCATGATTGTGGGGTTGGATCCTAATCTCATTGGAATTGACGCTTCCGCCCAATCGAGTATCTCCTGAAAACCCTTCTTGTTGTATAGCATTTATTGATGGGTTCGAGCTGTACCATGCTTTAGGAGTATCTCCGTTATTATTTAGCTGGTGGCCTAACGAGATTCCATCACTGGAGTTGTAGGCGATTTTTTTATTCTTATCAATGAAGCTAAAGATGGGCATAACAGATAGTGTAAGGTAAGGCTTTGAGGGAAAAGCAATTTGTGCTAAAAAAATAGGGTGGCGGCGATGCCATCGGCATAGAGTTTTCCTTCGTTACTCAGCCTAATATTTCTTGAATCATATTCAATATGCAGTGGATTTACAGCTTGTAAACTCTTGTCAAGTGCTCTTCGTTCAATTTCGCTTAGTCCAAGATGATTTATTATGATGCCTTTTGATTGCCGTAATCCAAGCATTATTTTTTCATTGATAAAATCTATTCGGCTGAGGTACTCTTCTTTTCGACTTGCGGTGGCAGATGCGATATACTCATTGAGGTTGCGACTATTCCAATAGCGCTTTTTCCCATCAAAGGAATGAGCACTTGGTCCGATGCCTAGATAGGGGCTGTGGTTCCAGTAGTTAGCGTTGTGTCGGGCGCGGTGTCCGTCGAATGCGAAACTCGAAGTTTCGTAATGTGCATACTTCCATTCCTGTGCCCATTTCATAAGACGTAGGTAGTGTTCTTCTTGAGTTCTATCAGCAACATCAGGCAACCTTTTACGTTGAATTTCCTTATGTAAGTGGGTTTTTTCCTCAACGGTTAAGAGGTAGGTAGAAAGGTGAGGAGGTTTAAAGGATTCCAAATGACGCAGATCTTGGTCAAGCATGTTAAGATCTTGTTGAATCTGACCAATGATTAAATCAAATGAAAAATTAGTAAAGGAACTTTGTTTTATTATCGAGGCAGCGTGAAGAGCTTCCTTTCCATCATGGGCTCTTCGCATGAGTGCGAGTAATTTATCATTAAAGGATTGTATCCCTAAACTTATTCGGTTTATACCAAGATTGAACCATGCATTGACAAGGTCCTTGGTTATGTCTTCTGGATTTGCTTCTAGGGTTATTTCAGCGTCAGTACTTACTATAAAGGTTGCGCGGACTTGATTGAGTATTGATTCAAGTTCTTTTAATGCCAACCTTGAAGGGGTGCCCCCGCCAAAGTAGATGGAATGAATCATCCGCTCCTTACCAAAGAATCCTCTGGATTCTTTAATCTCCCTGGTAGCTGCTGTGATAAAATCAGCGTGATCTCGTTGTCCAGTGACAAAGTAGAAGTTACAATAACTGCATGCTTGCTGGCAGAAAGGTACATGAATGTATACTCCTTGTTCTTGTTTAGCGCCAATCATGATATTAAATTTACAAGGTGAGCCACTTTTTATCTAGGAAATATTCAAAGTACTAAGACCATGATTGTAGTGGATAATTCCCTTTTTTCCTTGTTAATTGTGGCGGTCTTAATGCTATTATCCTTTGGTTATTCAAGTCCGAAGGCGCGATCGATTCATGTTTTGCAGCTCTTGCTAAGTGCTCAAGTATTGCAACGTCAATTTAACGCAGAAAAGGGCGGATCATGGCATCAGCATGCTGCTTTTGGATTGGCGTGTTTGCTCCTACTCGGGATGTTTGCTAACGCCCTCATAATTGAAATGAATGTCTTGGGAAGTAATCATCTTAGTCCTTTGTCTTCTCTAAAATTGAGCCTGCTGATTTTTACAGGTGTTGCTGTCCAATTTATCCTTGTCGCACTTGCGATGAATGTGGTAAAAATTGCTGATGCTTCTAATTTGTTCCTATTCTCCCTCCTGCAATACGCTAGGTTTTCAGCCTATTTATTGCTTCCCTTAGTTAGTTTAATGTTATTTGGCAAAGGCATTCTTCCTGTTATATCCTTTTACCTGGTATCATTTATCATCTTGGCTTTAAGTAGCCTTTCTTTTTTGCGCACGGTGCAATTGGCGCTCAGAATGAAGATTAAGGTCCTTTCGCTTCACTATCTTTTGTATCTTTGCTTTTTGAAGGGGGCTATGATAGGGGTTGTTTACGGCGGCTTTCTATGGCTTTTTCCTTGAATTTTTTGACGTTGAATCATGGCAAAGAAAAGCAAAAATCCAATCCGATCCATCCTGGTTTCTCAACCCAAGCCACAAGGTCGATCTCCTTACGATGCAATAGGTAAAAAGCACAAGGTAGCTATTGATTTTACGCCCTTTATAGAAGTAGAAGGGGTCAGTCTAAAGGAATTTAGAAAGGCAAGAATAAATCCCAATCATTTCAGTTGTGTCATTTTCATGAGCAGAAATGCCATGGATCACTTTTTCCGTATATGCGCAGACCTACGGGTCACCATGTCTCAGGAGACTAAGTACTTCTGTAAGTCGGAGGCTATTGCCTTATACCTTCAAAAGCATATTCAATACCGAAAGCGTAAAGTATTTTATGGTGATGGCACGATAAAAAGCTTTAAGGACCTCTTACTTAAGTATAAAAAGTCAGGTAAGATTCTTTTTATCTGCAGTGATAAGAATAAGGGAAGTATCCCCGCTTTCTTAACAGAAAATGAGTTTGAATTTAAAGAAGCTGTTTTGTTTAAAACGGTTCCTACTGATCTTTCAGATTTTGATGTGTCTACCTTCGATTTAATGGCATTTTTCAGTCCTTATGGTATTCAATCCTTATTGCATAACTTTCCGAAGTACAAACAAAAGGATACGCGAATTGCGGCTTTTGGACCTCAAACTTGTCAGGCGGTTAAAGATGCAGGTATGCGTCTAGACCTTCAAGTTCCTTCCAAGGAATATCGATCTATGAGTGAAGCGATATCAAGGTATATCGAAAATCAAGGATAAACTGTATGGTGCAAAGTAGCTACTTGTTGTTGTCAAGACGAGGATTATCCCTCGTTACACTAAGTATGCTGTTTTCAGGCCTTCTAATGGCTCAGTCATACAATCATTTTACGCTTCACCAGTATAATCCCTCGTATCTAAACCCTGCTAGTGCGACTCGAAACGATGAGGTTCGACTAGCTGCTTTTCATAGGAGCCAATATGTCGGTTTGTCTTCTGAGGCAATTGGGGCCCAAGTCGTCAGTGTTGATGCCAAACTCCCGAGCCGCCCTTTCACAACAGGGATACATTTTAGTCATGATTACATTGGTTTACAGCGTTCAATGGGCTTTCGAATAGATGGAGGGTGGCAGGCAGTTCGCAAGGATAACTTTCTGTTAACTACTGGATTTGGATTGGGTTTCAGGAATCTTTCCTGGGACGGCGATCAAATGTTAACACCACAAGGAGTGTATGCGGGTGCTATTGACCATCAAGATGATGTTTTACTCAATACCGCATTTAATGCTTCGGGTTTAGAGTGGAGGGCTGGAATTCAATTAGCGTATAAAAGATTTTCCGTCGATTTTGGATCGATAAACTTTCCCAAGGCAAAGCGAAGCGGTGAAAACAATTACAATGTGGCAGCCTCTTCGCAAAGTTGGTTACGGATGAAGTATCAATTAAATGTAGGAGATCAATGGAGGCTTACGCCCCAAACCCTTATTCTTTCGGATGGAAGAATTCTTCAATATAGCCTATCGGTTCATTTGACTCATGACAAGTGGCTGCTTGGGCTTAATCAGCGTGGCCTGACGTCTACATCGCTTGAAGCGCTGGGTTTGGCGGTAGGCTACACCTTTGGAAAAAACTTTCAAGTATTATACAATTACGAGTACAACTTATCGTTATTGAGAGGTGTAAATGTGGGTTCTCATGAGCTATGTCTCACGTGGAGGCGTGCTGTGAAGGCTAAAGTAGGGACTTGGGGGCGTGTTTACCACGGAAGATATTTGTAAAAAAAAATAACAAACAAAGCAGGAATATTCTTTTATATTTAGGCTTTCAAATTTTAGGAAGATTATACGTATGAAATTCTCAAAAATTCTATCAGCTCTCTCAATGGGCTTAATTTTAGTCAGCTGTTCTTCATCCGATCGTGGTGTACTAACAGGGGTTGAGCGCCGTCCTGTAGCCGATGTGCCTAAGCCTTATGGCATGGCTTTCATTCCTGGTGGAAGCTTTCAAATGGGTATTCAGGGGGATGATATACTCAGTCGAAAAACTTCTCCTGAAATGACGTCATCCGTTACTGCCTTCTACATGGACGAAACGGAAATCACCAATAATGAGTATCGTCAATTCGTAGAATGGACGAGAGACTCCTTGATTCACGTTGCTCTAGAGGACAACGGGAACAATGCAGGGGCGAACCAGTACATGAAGGAAAATCCAATTACCGGGAATATGGAAGTCAATTGGGAAGAAGGTGAAGTGGACTTCAGAGAAATGTATTTGGAAGCTAAGGAAGCACCTGATTTAGCCACTGCGGATGATACTGACTTCGGTCGTTTAAAAGGAACAGTCTTAACGAGTGAAGGGAAGATTGACGTCGACTTTGTTCAATTTGCTTACAGCGAATTCGATATCGTCAATGCAGCATACGGACAAAAAGACCCAGATCGCTTACAAAACTTATACAAGGACACAAGCATTGCGGTTTATCCTGATACACTATGTATTATCAGAGACTTTGAGTATTCGTACAATGAACCTTTTGCCAGAAGATATTTCTCTCACCCTGCCTATGACGATTATCCAGTGGTTGGGGTAACCTGGGATCAGGCTAACGCATTCTGCGCATGGAGAACGCAATACTCTGTGAACTACACAACAGAAATCAACAAGCCAAAAGAAATTGACAACTATCGTCTTCCTTCTGAATCGGAATGGGAATACGCTGCTCAGGGTGGGAATGATAAACCAGATTACCCATGGGGTGGTCCATACTTAAGAAACAGTAAGGGTTGTCTTTTAGCTAATTTCAAGCCGAACAGAGGGGTTTATCATAATGATGGAATGACCTATCCTGCTCCTGTAGAGTCTTATTGGGCTAATAATTATGGTCTTTACTGCATGGCAGGTAATGTGGCCGAGTGGACACTGACACAATATCAAGAAGGTTCATTTGCATTCTATCACGATTTGAACCCAAGTTATCGTAGAGACTATGACTACAATTCTGGTGAAGATCGAACACGTAATAGAAAAGTTGTAAAAGGTGGTTCATGGTCAGATATGGCTTATTTCCTTCAAACGGGTACTCGTAGTTGGGAATATGCAAATGAGCCTCGAAGCTTTATTGGATTCCGATGCGTTACGAGTGTAATGGGGGAAGGGATTGAATAAGTAAAATCAAGAGATAAAATCAAAACAAGAAAATTTTTAACGCAAACAATTAAATTTTAAAACATGGCAAAGAAACATCCATTAACGTCGAAAAAAGGAAAGGTAATTTTAGGCTTCGCCTATGGGTGGGGTGCATCCGTAGTAATCGTTGGGGCCCTCTTTAAAATTCTTCACTGGCCTGGAGCTAATGAAATGCTCATGGTTGGTCTAGGTACAGAGGCCGTTATTTTCTTTGTCTCTGCTTTCGAGCCACCACATATGGACCTTGACTGGGCAAAAGTATATCCAGAGCTAGCTGATGGTGATGGCGGAAACAAAAGCATTACAAAAAGCTTAGACGATCTTCTTGAGGAAAGTAACATTGAGCAAGCTATGTTAAATCGCCTTGGTGAAAACATGGGTAAACTCAGTGACAACGTATCTAAAATGGGAGAGATGGGAGATGTTGTAAATTCTACAGCCGAATTTTCTTCAAGTGCTCAAGGAGCCTCTCAGGCATTAAATGACTTAACACAGGCCTACCAAGGCGCCTCTGAATCAGCGAATTCAATGAGTTCTGGCATGAATTCTTTCAACGACATCATGCAGTCTACTTCAGGTGTTGGGGATTTTGCGGATAATGCAAAAATGGCAGCACAAGCCATGGGTGAGCTAAGTCAAGCATATCAAGCGTCTATAGCAGCAGCCTCTGAGTTGAACAGTGGTATTGCTGATGCCAGCTCAGGTCTTCAAAATTCCATGTCAACATTATCCAACTCTATGGATAGTTTAAACTCTATAGCGGATGATGCGGAAAGCATCAAGACGCAGATGAGTCACTTGTCATCAAACCTCACTTCATTGAATCAGGTATACGGTAATATGTTGAGTGCGATGCGTCCATCGTAACCTATTGTATTCTATACTTTTTTAAATCTTAATAAAGAGAAAATATGGCAGGAGGTAATGTAAGCCCAAGGCAGAAGATGATTAACATGATGTATCTCGTGTTAACGGCCCTTCTAGCACTAAATGTATCCGCAGAGATTCTCAATGCTTTTAAATTGGTAAAAGGTAGTCTTGAGAAGACCAACATTGGAATTGATGAGTCCATTGAGTCTCAAAAGATTTCAGTTACCAACTTGGCGGAAAAAAATAAGAATAATCAAAGCATCCCACTCTTTCAGGCATTATATGCTGAGCTTGAAGCAGAGATTGTAGCTATGGAGGAATTCATTGCTGTGATTGATGGCAAGATCGAAAAAGAAGCAAAGGGGAAAGATGATGATACTGAGTCGACGGATCGTCTATTAGCGGAAGGGAAGGATGGAAAGGACTTGGAGTCTAACTTGAAAGCCTTAGCTGATATGATACAGGGATACTCTCTAGAGGAAAGAGTCACTGCAATCGCAGCATCTGGTGAATTGGGAAGTTTCCCTGAAGGATTTGTAGACCAATTCGTTAAAAAGTTTGCTGGGGAAAGTGCCGATTATGACTTCGAAGGTAATATTAAAGGTTCTCTTACTTATGACTTAGTCGTTGAAGATAAAGACGCAGAAACAAAGGTTTGGCACGAATATAACTTTCACGGAGTCCCAGCAATTGGCGCTCGAACAATTCTAACTAAGTTGGTTACAGACTTAAAGAATATGAAAAAAGCTGTGGCGAGTTTTACTTTGCAAGGTGCAAAGGCGAGCACAACACAAAAAGTTTTCTTTTATCCTGTTATCGCACCTAACTCTACCTTCCTAGCTCCAGGTGAGCAGTTCGAAGCAATAATTAGTTTAGGTGCTTACGATCCAGATGCTGCCGCAGCTGGTGGTGAGACAGTGCCAGAGTACTATGTTGGAACGTATACCGCTGAATTTGCCGCTGCCGTAGCTGCTTTAGATTCTAGTAATGCTTCAGGTGAGGAGTCCCCCGGAGGACCCTATGCCGTATCCTTCGAAGGTTGGCCATTCACTCAAAGCGCGGAAGTGCTAACTGAGTTGGCCAAGAATGCTGATGGTAATGGTGTCTATTCTGAGGCTGCTAGTTCTGGAGGTATCAAAACAGGTGCCGTTAAGCGTGGAAATTTTTGGTTTCCTTTCGAAACAGGTTACAGTGTCCAAAAGTCTGGAGGGGGAAGTTACCTTTTGGAAAAAATGAATGTAATGTTTGCTGGTGTAGGCAATCCTATAACAGTATCACTAGGAAGTGCAGAGGTAAATAGTGTTTCATTTTCCTGCGGTTCGGTTTCTAGAGGTTCTGGAGAAAATGGCTACACGGTAAAACCAAGTTCTCCAGGCGCTGGAGAAAAGGTGTGTCAAATGACAATTAAGGGTACTGATAAAGGCGAAGCAGTTTCTGAGCAGTTTCCTATTCGTGTTCGTGATTTTCCACCACCGGCAGCACGTCATAAATCTCTGAAAGTAGGTGAGACTAAAATGACAAGAGGTCAAGTTTGTGGATTCAGCAATAGCAGTATTGTTGCTACGCCTGATGAAAATTCTCTTGCAGCATTATTCGATGTAAAATTTGATGTGGTTAGCTGGGATGCGACAGTAACACTTCGTGGAGAGATGCCTACAAAGGCTTCACCAAACCAAATCGCATCAGCATGTGAAGAGCCAACGGCTGTGGGAGCCACAATTACCGTATATAATATTAAAGCTAGAGCTCCATCGGGAACGATTGTTGATTTAGCACCAGTTTCTTATTCAGTAAAATAGTCTATAATGAAAACCTTTCTAACCATTCCATTATGTCTTTTTCTATTGACTGTGTCGATAGGGTATAGCCAAAATATAGGAGATCTCTATCAATACGAAGCTATGGAGGGGCGTGAGATTTTGGATTATCCAGAATTGTTGGAGCGTGATGTTTCTTGGCAGAAAAGAGTCTATCGTAGAATTGATGTTCGCGAAAAAATGAATTTGCGATTTATCGATGAAAAGAATCCTTTTCTCAATGTTCTTTTAGAAGCAATTGATGATGGAGTTCCTTTCTACGGTGTAAAAACTAAGGAAAATGTAATGGCACGTGCGGAGTATGCCGTACCATTTACTGTGAATGCACAGTTCCCTAAGGATGACATTACCATGAAGAAGAAGAAAGGTTACATGATCGACTTTTCTGATACAGTTTCATCTGTTGTGTCAAGTACTGACCGTTCAATGACGCATAAAGATTGGAAACCTACAGATGTAGTTTACTACGAAATCGTGGAAGACTGGTATGTGGACGATCGTTACGGTAAGATGCAAGTGCGTATTGCAGGTATTCGTCCTCAGCTTGAGTTTTCTACTTATGATGCTATTGCAGATGCGACTCAGTTTAATGAGTTGTCGTATTGGGTACCTTACGATTTGCTAAGACCATATTTGGCTCATGCACAGGCCCCTAATTATGACAATGGGGTTCACACGATTAGTTGGGATGAAATCTTCCAATTCCGAATGTTTAGTTCGTATATAGCCAAGGATGATTTAACACCTCAGAATCAGTATCTAGAGGATATGTTCCCGAATAGTAGCTTTAGAAAAAAGTTATCTGCTGATGAGATGTTTAATGAGTTGTTCATGCTCGAGCAGTCTCTTTGGTCTTATTAACGAGCAAACTAAAAAGTTTAATTAAGCCCAGCTTTAATAAGCTGGGCTTTTTTTTGTCCGATAACTCGCGCTATATCTTCCAAGGCTGCCTCTCGAATAGCTTCTACACTCCCAAAGGATCGTAAGAGTTGGATAGCTGTCTTTTCTCCGATTCCGTCAATAGCTTCAAGGGAGGTTCTGGTGAAGTGTTGGCTGCGCTTCTTTCTGTGAAAAGTTATGGCAAATCGATGCGCCTCATTTCGAATTTGTTGGATGAGTTTGAGAGCTGGGCTACGTTTGTTTAGCATAAGTGGCAGCGGATCATTTGGATAGAAGAGTTCTTCCAATTGCTTTGCAATGCCTATAACAGCAACTTCTTGGTAAATACCAACTTCCTTTAAGGCCTCAATGGCTGCGTTGAGTTGTCCCTTACCACCGTCTATAACAATTAGGTCGGGTAGGGTTTCTCCTTTGTTGATTTGCCCTGTGTAACGTCTTTTGACAATTTCTCTCATGCTGGCATAGTCGTCTGGACCATCGACGGTCTTTACATTAAAATGTCGGTAGGCAGATTTTGCAGCTCTGCCATTGATAAATACTACACATGAGGCAACTGGATTACTCCCCTGTATGTTGGAGTTGTCAAAGCACTCAATGTGCCTTGGTAAGCTTGTTAATCGAAGATCCTTTTGTATTTGTTCAAGGTGGTCTTGGTTGACTTTCGTTTTGGTTTTGAATTTATGCTCCATCAAGTTCTTCTTCATCATTAGAAGTATCCTGTTTTTTTCTCCTCTCTCAGGTACAATAACAGGTGCAAAAGGAAAGTCTAGATCTATAGGAGCAATGATCGGTGGAATTTCTTCGAGCGGTTGAGCCATGGTGAATTTTCGTATGGCCTGTAAAAGAAGCTCTTCATCGTCTTCATGGAGCTTAGGTATTACTTGATTGATTGTGGAGAAAATGATGGAGTACTCTCTAATCTTAATGTGGTGAATTGCGCTGCCATTTTCTTTATGTAGAATCTGATATACATCGGCCTGTTCAATACCTAGATTTTCTACAAGTGAAGGTTTTCTAAACTCTTGAATTTTTTCAATCTTTTTTTGATAATCATGGGCTTGCTCAAAGTTTAGTTCTTGCGTGGCTTGATTACGACGTTCTATCAGGGCATTGATTATGTTGGAAGTCTTTCCTTCAAGTATTTTTCTTATGGTATCGATCCCTTCATTGTACTCGGAGGCGCTTTGTTCACCGGTGCATGGCGCAAGACAATTTCCAATGTGATATTCTAGGCAAACTTTGTACTTGCCTTGGTTGATCCTATCAGGACTCAGGTCTAGCTTACACGTTCTTAACGGATGAAGTTCTTTTGCAAGATTAAGTATTGCCCTTACATGCTTAACTCCGGTATATGGGCCAAAGTATTCAGAACCATCTTGCATTTTCCTCCTTGTAAAGTATAATCTCGGTATAGGTTCGTTTCGAATAACAATATATGGGTACGACTTGTCATCTTTCAGCTGAATATTGTATTTCGGCTGGTGTTCTTTGATCAGGTTATTTTCTAACAAGAAAGCTTCCTGGTCAGATTCAACGGTAGTGAACTCTATGGAGATAATCTTTTTTACTAGAAGCTTTAATCGGGCACTGGTCTGCTCTTTTTGAAAGTAGGATTGGACGCGCTTTTTTAGCTTTTTTGCCTTGCCAACATAAAGAATCTTTTGGTTGGCGTCATAGAATTCATAGACTCCTGGCTTATTGGGAATAAGGGCAATGGATGCCTTAATTTCTTCTCCAGGAAGATGATTCATGGCGCATTATTTAGTTATGTTAGATGTGCTGGCGTGTTTAGGGCATATCACCATCGAAGAAATCGTCTTCTTCGTTGGTGAAAATACTGTTCTCATTGTTTTGTGTATTGGGAGGACTTTGGCCGCTGCCATTATTGTCTTCTGCGGGGCTCGTATTAAACACAGGATTAAAGAAACCATCATCTTCACCAAAGAAGCCTTCTTCGCCTATTTCACTGGAGAAAACACTTGTGTTTTGTGCAATCGTATTTGGGCACTCGTTATATCGCAATGGCGTAGTAAACTTTTCTTTTCTAGCTTCTGCATCCGAGTACCTGAAGTTTTCGTCATTGTACACGCTTTCCATAAAATATCCCCAAACTGGCAGTGCCATACGTGCTCCCTGTCCGTAATAGTTACTGCGGAATCGCACATGTCTTTCGTTGCCACCAACCCAAACACCTGCTAGTAAGTCAGGGGTGTATCCGATAAACCATCCATCGGTATTGTTCTGTGTTGTACCTGTTTTTCCTGCAAGCATCACTTTACTTGGTATGTTATAGGCGGAGGAGTTAAGTGATCTAGCCGTACCGGATCGGGTGACTTCATTCATTAGGGTAACAACACGACGGTTTGTGGCTGAATCAATAGCGATGTGATAATTCTGGTCATTTTGGTAAATGACCTGTCCATCACTATTTTCTATGCGAGTGATAAAACGCGGTGCGGTATGAATACCACTGTTGGCAAATGCTGAGAAGGACGCCATCATTTTATAGACGGTAATATCGGCACTACCGAGGCAAATGGTAGCGGACTCAGGGATTTGCTTTTCTGATATTCCTAATTCTCCAGCAAATCGTATGAGAGGAAGAGGGCCGCCTAATCCATACATAAGGTTTACTGAGCAGCTGTTATTCGATGATGCTAAGCAACTCTTCATAGACAGTGTTCCGTCATTTCCTTTAGTCCATCGCCATTTTGCTTGCCAATCACGACCTTCAAAGACCCTTGAGCTCATTGGTATCTGTGCGCAGGGGTCGAGTTCTCGCCTCCGATCAATAAGCGCTTTGGCATACAATAAAGGCTTAAAGGTTGAACCTACTTGTCGTCGCACATTTAAGTGGTCAAGCGGGGATTGATTGAAGTCCAAACCTCCAATCCAAGCTAAGACATCTCCACTTTGAGGATCCATGACCATAAAGCCTACTTGCAATAAAGATTCATTGTATCGAACAAACTCTTTTCCAGTCATCACCGAATCAATAAATCCTCGATCATGAGTAAAGACTTGGTAATTCATCTCCTCCTCCATCAATTCATTTAAGATGGTCTCTTCATCTCCTCCATCCGCTGCAAATTGTGCATAGATCTGACTGCTTTTGTATAGTGCCTGTAGGCGGCTTTCTTTATCCTTCCATAAATCACGTCCAGACCAGTTTTTATCAAATTGCACCTGTAGCTCTCGCATATGTTTTGCGACGGCTTGTTCAGCAAGTTCTTGCATGCGCAAATCAATGGATGTGTAGATTCTTAAACCATCCGTGTAGAGATTATATTTTGAGCCGTCAGATTTAGTTAAATCATCGCTGTCAAGAATTTTTGCAAGCTCCAATCGAACTTGCTCTCGAAAGTAAAGGGCTTCACCTGAAGTGATCCCAGACCCTTTTACATTTAAACCTAGCGGTTGATTTCTGTAATATTGATGTTCTGCTTCGCTGAGGTAATCATACTTCAACATCTGATCGATCACTGTATTTCTTCGCTCCATGGAAGCCTCTGGATTGATCTGTGGATTGTATTGAGTTGGTGCTTTTAGCATCCCAATTAACGTGGCCGCTTGCTCAAGTCGTAAATCTTTTGGTTCGACGCCGAAATAGGTCTGGGCTGCCGCTTTGATTCCAAAAGAGTTGCTACTGAATTCAACGGTATTTAAATAGAGCGTTAAGATTTCTTCCTTCGAGTAGCGTTGTTCTAATTGGCTTGAGATTACATATTCTTTTAATTTATCAAATCCCTTGTCAACAAGCGGTTTGTTTTCAGTCCATTCTTCCCAATCTGTGGGTGCTGCTGTATTTTTTCTTGTTTTATATAAGTTTTTAGCAAGTTGCTGTGTAATGGTACTACCACCCCCACGTTTTCCTAAGAAAACAATAGCTCGAGAGGTTGCCTTAAAGTCGATTCCGGGGTGTTCAATAAATCGTGCATCTTCTGTGGCTAGCAAGGCATGAACAAGATGTTGAGGAAGATCGTGAAAGGTTACATCCGAACGATTTTCAGAATAGTATTTCCCTAAACTTACATTATTACGACTATAGATCTCACTTGCTCTAATGACCTCAGGGTTTTCCAGCTCTTCATAGCTTGGAAGGGGGCCAAATTCACCCTCCTTTACCATGCTGTAGGTTGATTTGGTTATCCGTATTCCTATTGCTAGTGATAACCAGACAAATGCGATAACAGCCAGCAGTATGGGATGAAAAAACCGAAGGACGGGTATAGCCTTCCACTGTACCCAAAAATTGGTCAACAACTCTTTGAGTTTACTCTTTTTCATTAGGGTCGCTTGAATTTTCTTCAGAATCATTTTCTTCTTTTCCAAGGTTAAATGACTTGTTTCCGATAGTCATTTTTACTCTTCCGTCTTCTGTACTGTTTATTTGATCTATATTTTCTGAGTTACGCTCGTCAATCAATCCACTCGATTCCATTTTATCGGATTTAGGGAAGGGTAGGGAAGAGCTGCTTTGCTCTGGAGCTAGTCCCAGTTGATCTAGGAGTTCATAGGCATAAAGACTTTCTTCACTCCCTTTATAGTCTTTTAGAATACTGGTCAAGGTATTAACAAAAAACTCATGATTGGCTTGCTTGGCATAAATCATAGCTCGAAGTAGATCAAATTTTGCTTGTATCGGATTGGGATTAAATCGTGCACCAGCTAGATCTATTGCATGATGGAGACCATCAAGCGAATCGATTAAGTAGCGTTGATAGAGGCTGTCGTAGTAAATCTCTGCAGACCTCGTTAATGCATCCATTTCATTGATTGCGGTATCTGCCTTTTGGCCAAACATGTCGTCATACTTGGCTTGGCCATACTCTTTGAGAAAATCAGATTGGATCGTCAGCATTTTTGTTGAGTCTCCTTCCTCTTGTGCAATCAGATATAGGTTATAGAGGGTATTGGGGCGATAGGTCGTTTCTTTCGGTTCCAAAAGAACTACCAATTGTTCAAATTTTTCTTTGGCATAGCTAAGCTCGCGAAGGTTTGCTCTAAAGATGAATCCGGCACCATAAAATGCTTCATAGATTGCTTTCATATCCTCTTCGCTCTTGTTTGAGGCCTCTCTCATAGACTCCACACGTTCTTGGATACGTTGTTCTAACTGGTCCTCTTCGGATAGTGTCTCAACGGGGTTGACCTCAGCGAAACTAAGCTTATCGGAACGCCTCCAATTATCTTCCAAAGGACGGTCGCCCCATATGCTTGCAAACAAAACTTGGCCTTGTTTCATAGCATCAACACTATTAAAGTAAAACCCAGAACCTCCATCTGATGAGGCCGACAATGCGTTTAATCGCTCCTGTCGAGCTTGTGCTTCTTGAATAAGGCGGTCTTCTTCTTCTATTTGTTCTTTGGCTAGCGTATAGAGCTCTTCGTCACTGAGTGCATTAATCTCCTGTTGATCGGTAAATGTTTCGATCGTTTCAAGGTAGCCAGCGAGTTGGGCTAAATTTTGTCTTCGTATCTCTAATGCTCCACTTGCAGCCAACTCACTGTTGGCGTGATTTGAGGCGCTGTCATAATACGCAGAAGCTTGGATATAGTCCTTTTGGGCATACGACAAATCTCCCAAGGTGGTATAGGATGCAAACAGAACCTCTTTTGCAGTTCCATCCGCTTGACATGCTTTTTGGAAATACAAGGTGGCACTCTCTAGATTACCTGCTTCTTGGGCTAGCTCCGCTCGTGCAAACCAAATCTCGCCAAAGAAATCTTTGTATTTATTCTCTTTTAATAATTTACCTAGCAGTTTGTCGGCTTCATTGTTCGGGCTTTCTTTTGCTTGGTTCAATCGTGCATAAAACAACATATCTAGGTTCCCATTTCTCTTAATGCATTGGCTAAACCAAGCATTAGCTTCTAGATTTCTATTGGTTTCTTGGTAGAGTTGACCTAGAACAAACTCCATGGTTTTTCGTTCCAACTTTGGCGCCCCTTGGGTTGAGCGTTCTAGCGATTGAATAGCTCGTTCAAGATCATTTTGTCGCAGTGCCAGATCGGCTTCGATTCGATCGATTTCCCAATCTAAGTTTTGAAGAAAATTGAGATCACTACGAATGAAGGTAAGGATGGATTCCGCTAGATCGTATTCTCCACTTTCGACATAGGCTCTCAGCATTAATGTTAAGGCCTCGCTTCTTGCATACTCGTGAACAAAAAGTTTGGCTTTTGGGCGAATATCCTTACCCTCTTTTAAATCTTCAAATCGTTCCTTTTCTTCATCTCTTTCCCTTTGTCGTCGTTTGGAATTTGAATTTTGTTTTCGCTGTCTTTTATTGGATCGTGCATCGACTCCTTCTTCGTAGAAAGTGGTAACATAACGAAAGGCATCTATGGCTGCCTCAAAATTGCCTTCGTAGAGGAAAGCTTTTCCTACCAACAACCATGCATCGTCTGTTTGGTTGCTGATTTCGCGATCCATCTTTTCGCGATTTTGTTTTTGAATCATCGCTTGAGCTTTTTCAATAACATCGTCGCAACGCATTTGGCCGGGAACTATTGGACCCTCAGGATAAACGGACAAGCGCTCGTTGTACTTTACTTCATAGTTTTGACGAGTTGCATCAATTTTTTCTTCGAGCAGTAATTCTGCATTAAAGAGTCCATTGTAATATCCCGTCAAATCATGATATACCTGCTTAGGTAATCCAGCATTGTTCTTAGAACACCCTGCTAGAAAGACCCAAGCAAGGCAACATATGCCAAGGGTTTTAAGCAGTTGACGATGCCACCGTTGTTTTATCGTATTGATAGGGTTTTGGGCCATAATTGATGTCCTTCCAGATTCACAATAAATATAACGTATCAATTGCACACCTGTTGCTTTCATTCCACACGTACTTTCGATAAAAAGTCTTTATTTCGTACAATGCGTGCACCATTGCATATAGCCTATCAAATGGTCGTGATTATGGCCCTTGGCGGTATGGCAGGAATCTATTGTAAAAACAACTTTCCTATCTATGGTTTGTGGTATATGATTGGCATTCTTCTTTTTGCCCTGATCGCCGCGGTTTATCTAGCTATAAAAGATTTTCTCTGATGGTTTTCTTTATCTGGACTAGCTATTTCGTTTTTGCACTGGTCATTTACTATGCAGGCAATAAGTTGATCGTCAATAATGATGCGCAGCATCTCAAATGGACCTTCGCCTTTTCAGCCATTAAGACAATTGCTGCGTTAGTCCTTTTTCTAGGATTACATCTCATAGACATCTTGCCCATAAACAAACAAAATGCCTTGATTTTTGTGGGATTCTACTTTGTGCACCTATTGATAACGACCTTACTCGGTATCCGAGGGCGTTTGTAGGACATCAAAATCAAATCGATTCATAATGCCTGTATCGTAGCTTCCTGAAGCAAACTCTTCGTTTTCAAGGATGGCTAGGTGTAAAGGTATCGTCGTATGAATTCCTTCTACGACAAACTCATTAAGTGCTCGCTTCATTCGGCTGATGGCCTCCTTCCGTGATTTTGCTCGAACAATGACCTTGGCAATCATGGAATCATAATATGGTGGCACACGATACATGGCATGAGCATGAGTATCTACACGCACCCCATAACCTTTTGGTGTATGCCAAGAAGTTATCTCCCCAGGAGAGGGTTGAAAGTTTAGAATGGGATTTTCTGCATTGATTCTGCATTCGATGGCATGCCGTCCGTCAGGGAAATATCGAGATTGCGTAATGCTCTCACCGGCAGCCAATTTGATTTGTTCTTGAATCAAGTCTACACCAATGACTTCTTCGGTCACTGGGTGTTCCACTTGAATTCGAGTATTCATCTCCATGAAATAGAAATTCTTGTCTTTGTCGACTAGGAATTCCACGGTGCCCATCCCTTCGAAGTTGATGTATTTAGCTGCTTTGATGGCCACATCACCCATTTTCTTACGGAGCTTTTCATCTACAAAAGGCGATGGACACTCTTCGATCAATTTTTGATGACGTCGCTGTACTGAACAGTCCCTTTCAGAGAGGTGGCAGACATTACCTTTTTGGTCGCCGGCGATTTGAATCTCAATGTGCCTTGGCTGTACAATGAATTTCTCGATATAGATGCCATCGTTTCCAAAACTTGCCCGGGCCTCTTGTTGAGCACTCTCAAAATTCTTTTCAAAATCTTCTTCGGCTTCGACAATTCGCATACCCTTTCCACCACCACCAGCAGTTGCCTTAATCATTACTGGATAGCCAATTTTATTGGCCATTTTTTTCCCTACGGCAACGTTCTTAACGAGACCATCTGATCCAGGAACTACAGGCACTCCTGCAGCTTTCATGGTGTCTTTAGCGGTGACTTTATCACCCATCTTAGTGATTTGCTCGGCAGTTGGTCCAATGAACTTGATACCTGATTCAGTACAAATCTCAGCAAAGGAGGCATTTTCAGATAGAAAACCATATCCAGGGTGAATGGCCTCGGCATTAGTGATTTCTGCTGCCGCCATGATATTCTTTATCTCTAGGTAAGACTTGGCACTTTGCGCTGGTCCGATACAGACGGCTTCATCTGCAAACTTAACATGAAGGCTATCCTTGTCGGCTTCAGAATAGACAGCGACGGTTTGAATACCCATTTCACGGCAGGTGCGAATAATACGCAACGCAATCTCACCGCGATTGGCGATTAAAATTTTCTTAAACATGATGTACGGTTGTCAGGTTTTTAAGCTGGTTCAATTAGAAAGAGAGGCTGGCCAAACTCAACAGGTGACGCATCGTCAACTAGAATTTTGGTAACCACTCCATCATGATCTGATTCGATCTCATTGAACAATTTCATAGCCTCAATAATGCAAATCACATCACCCTTCTTCACTGTATCCCCAATTTTGACAAAAGCAGGTTTATCCGGTCCAGATTTGCGATAAAACGTACCTATCATTGGAGACTTTTGTTCGACGCCGCTTGGTGCTGCTTCTTCAGCTTTTTCCTTAGCTGGAGCCTTTTCAGCAGGTGCTTCCGCTGCAGCGGGTGCTGGGGCAGGAGTTGTAGCTGCAACTGGAATCGCTGCGGGTGCGCTTGGTGTGCTAACAACGACTTGCTGAGTTACTTTGTCGGTTTGAATCGTAATCTCGAATTCACCTTCTTTGATATTTAGTTCGCTCACATTGCTGTCCGCTAGGAGTTGAATGAGCTTTTGTATTTCTTGAAACTTCATGTCTGTTACTGTTTTACTCTTTCTATATATGACCGTGTGCTCGAATCAATGCGAACACTGTCTCCCTCATTTATGAATAAAGGAACTTGCACTTCCGCGCCTGATTCAAGTTTTGCCGGTTTACTGGCATTCGTTGCTGTATCACCCTTTAAACCTGGTTCTGTGTATGCCACTTTTTGCGTGACACTTTGAGGTAGCTCACAGGTAAGTATGGTTTCATCCTCTGATAGAACGAGTACATCTACATTAACTCCTTCCATTAAGAGATCGGCATTGGTTATGGCTTCTTCCTGGAGGGCAATCTGCTCCCAGGTTTCGGTATTCATAAACTGAAGCCCTGTATCGTCCTTATACGAATATTGGAATTTACGTCGCTCAACACGAACGGTCTCAATCTTATGTCCAGAGGGCCAAGTATTATCCAGTACTTTTCCGGAAGTTAATGACTTGATTTTGCAACGCACGAAGGCTGGTCCTTTACCCGGCTTTACATGTTGAAATTCTACTACGCTGTAGATATCGCTATTGTGCTTTAGACAAAGTCCGTTTTTAATATCAGATGTGCTTGCCATAACGTGAATTTATTCGAAAATAGGAAAAACCAATCCAAAACTTAGCAGCCCCAAGTCAGAATAATTGCACCCCATGTGAATCCTCCTCCAAATGCCGTGAGCAAGAGACGATCACCAGGTTTTAGCTGATCCTTGTACTCCCACAGGCACAGAGGTAGGGTGCCGGCAGTTGTGTTGCCGTACTTGTGAATGTTAATCATGGTTTTCTCTCTCGGCAATCCCATGCGCTCCCGTGTAGCATCAATGATTCGAATATTCGCTTGATGAGGCACTAACCAGTCAATATCATCGCCTGTAAGACCATTGCGGTCAAGGATGTCTTGACAAACCCCCGACATGCCCTGAACGGCGGCCTTAAAAACTTGCTTGCCATCTTGGTAAATGAAGTGCTCGCGATTAGCGACAGTTTCTTGATTTGGTGGATAGGCTGAGCCACCCGCGTGTTGATACAGGAGTTCAACACCTGATCCGTCTGCTCGTAAAATAGCGTCTTGTATACCGAAGCCATTAGTACTTGGCTGTAATAGCGCAGCTCCCGCACCATCGCCAAAAATGATACAGGTATTACGGTCTTGATAATCGATGATGGAAGACATTTTGTCTGCTCCAATGACAATCACGTTTTTATAGGAACCAGACTCTACAAATCTTCGGGCTGTTTCAAGCCCGTATAGGAAGCCTGAGCATGCTGCATTTATATCAAATCCAAAGGCATTGACAAGTCCACATCGCTTAGCGACATGCATGGCAGTTGCCGGCAACATGCGATCGGGAGTTATAGTAGCTACTATGACTAGATCAATTTCTTCTGGACGTACTTGACAGTTATTGAGCAAGTTGTTGACAGTAGGAACAATCATGTCTGAGGTTCCTTTGCCTTCCCCTTTTAGAATACGGCGTTCGTGGATACCTGTTCGGGTTTTAATCCACTCATCATTCGTGTCTACCATCTTCTCTAACTCCTTATTGGAGAGAATATCGTGGGGTACGAATCCCGTCACGTCGCGAATGCACGCAGTAATCGAGGATCTTTGGTTGTTGGTTGTCGGCTTAGAGATTGCCATGGTAAAACTAGTCGTTGGCCTCTACTAGAAGCTTTCCTCGATAGTAAAGATTCCCGTCAACATAATATGCACGGTGTCTAAGATGTCCTTCACCCGTTTCCTTACATATGCTGAACGTTGGCATGCTAGCTTTTACGTGAGTTCGGCGCTTGTCTCTGCGAGTCTTTGAAGTTTTGCGTTTAGGATGTGCCATGAGTTTATTTTATTTTATTCAAAGGTTTTAACGTTATATCGTTTCTTTTTCGATCACTTTTTTGAGCGCAATTTCTTTAGAGCATCCCATCTGGGGTCGGTCTTATCCGCTTCTCGCGACGCATCTTTTCCGATAGCTTGCGAATCCTGAGATACCATGGTTTGGTCGCAATCCTCAACATTTTGATGGAAGTGGCCTAAGGGAATGGAAAGCAGGACATAATCATATATGATTTTGGAAACGTCCAAAAAGGAGTCCGTCCTCGCAATGTATACGCAATCCGCTTCATCGGCATTCTCTCCCTCTCCTCGATTGTTTGCGAACTTTACCCAGACTTCTGCATCATCAAACAACGATTGCTCGTAGGGTGCGAGGCATCGGTCACATGGGAGTTCCAACCAACCATCGATTTCAAATTTTAAGATAAAGAGGTGTTCGCTCTTATGAAATTTGAGATCAATTTGAATATCACACCGCTGAATTTCGGAGTGATCGAAATACAAAAAGAACGATTCATCAATTTCGTAGTGGAAGTTATGCTCTCCATTTTTGAGCCCTACCCAAGGGATTTGATAATCTCTGATGTGCACCACTCCAAAATTTAATGGGCGTCAAAGGTAAGAATAATTTATGGCATTAAGTATCCGATTTAGGTCGTAATGCTGTCTTCGCTACTTTTTCAAAGGTTGTCCGATTGGAGTGGATGTCAATTGCCGTGTAGATTGCTTGGACAAATGATGAGTAATCGATGGCAGACTGACCCACTTTGTCATAGGCTGGGCCATGGTCAGGACTTGTTCGAATAATGGGTAGTCCTGCTGTAAAATTTACGCCATCGAAGTTTGTTGCTTTAAAGGGAATAAGGCCTTGGTCATGATACATGGCAAGGGTGGCGTCAAAGGATTTATATTGATGTAGACCAAAAAAACCATCCGCTGCATAGGGCCCAAAAACCGTCGATATCATTGATCGAATGGCTTGTATACTTGGAATGATAATTTCCCTTTCTTCGCTACCCAATAATCCTCGATCCCCGTTATGTGGGTTGAGGGCTAGAAGGGCAATCTTTTGTGTGGGGCAATTAAAGTCTTCGACAAGCGCTTTATGAAGAAGTATTGTTTTGCGGGTAATGAGATCTTTGGTAATTGCCTCAGGAACTTGGGCTAGCGATAAATGTTCGGTGACCAAGGCAATCTTCATGACATCCGATACCATCATCATAAGACTGTCTTCTGCATTGGCGTAGGATTGTATGTAGCCAGTTTGTCCTGTAAAGATTGAATCGCTTGCTTCACTTACACTTTGCTTATCGAGAGGGGCAGTGACTAAAACATCATAGGCATTACTTGCAAAATGCTCAAGGGCATTGTCAAGGGATTGAAGGGATTGAATTCCTCCTTCCTTTGATGCCTTGCCTGCCGTAAACTGTTCAGTAATTTTGGTTTCGTTACCGATAATATGGTGATGGCTAAGTGCTTTTTTGGCATAAACTTGCGCCTCTTCGGGCAGGGTATTGATTCTATTCTTTAAAATGCTTTCAGAACCAAAAACGGTGAACTTCACCCTTTTTCTGAAGTGTCGATGCATTAAGGCATGCAATACTAAGTCTGGTCCAATACCTCCGGGATCTCCGAGGGTTAGGCCAACCTGCAATGGCTTTTTTTGATGTTGCATTAGCCCCAAGATTTAAGAAACTCCAAGAGCAAGCGTACACCATACCCCGATCCTCCTTTACCTCGATAGTTTTTGGTTTGGTGGTTGAATGAGGGGCCTGCAATATCAATATGCATCCATGGATAGTCGATGTACTTTTCTAAGAATTTACCTGCGATAATTAGGCCGGCGTCTCGACTACCCACATTCTTTTGATCTGCGATATCGGATTTTAATGACTTTCCGTAGCATGCCCAAAGAGGAAATTCTACGAGTCTTTCGTCGACAGCGTCTGCCGACTCCATGAGAGTTGCGGTTATTTCTGGATCGCATGATGTCATAAGTGCTGCGGCTTCTCCACCTAATGCAGCCACAGCAGATCCTGTTAGGGTAGCCAAGTCAACGACAAGCTTAGGCTTAAACTGTTTGGCATAATGAAGGGCGTCTGCTAAGGTCAAACGACCTTCCGCATCGGTATTGAGGACTTCAACGGTAGTGCCATCCATCATAGTAATGACATCACCGGGGGCATAGGCATCTCCTCCTGGACGATTATCCGTTGCGGCCACTAAGCCGATTACATTGCAATCAGCCTTTTGCCGAGCTAGGGCACATAGGGTGCCCACTACAGCAGCTGATCCCGCCATATCCGCCTTCATAAAATCCATAGAATTTTTGGTGGGCTTTAAGCTCAATCCTCCTGTATCGTAAGTCACTCCTTTACCGACTAATACAATAGGCTTTTTGTTTTTGCTATTCGAAGAACAATAGTGCATCTCAATAAATACTGGAGGCTCAATGCTCCCGCGATTTACAGCAAGCACACCGCCCATTTTCATGGACTCTATGGCTGCCTTGTCGTGCAGTTTCACCTCAAAACCCAGTTCGCTACCGAGCTCCTTGACGCGTTTCCCATAGGTTGTTGGATTGAGGAAATTTTGAGGCAAGTTCACTAGGTCTCGAGCAATAAAATTGGATTCGCATACAATGTCGAGCGATTCTAAGGCATCGCTGCTTACTTTGCCTCGATAGCCTACGGACCAATTGATAGACGAAGATTTACTATCTCCCAAGCGCTCATGTTTGTGGCAGGAGAGGGACAACCCTTCAAGAAAAGCATAATCTGCGGAGGCATCTAAGTTTGATTCAACAAACACTGACTGCATTTTATCTCGGAGCAATTCCTGTACAAGTCGAAAGCCCTTGAGTCGATTTTTTTCATCTCCCTCCTCTAGGCGAACGGCAATACACTCGGTGCTTGGATCAAGATGGTCCTTGTTGGGCATGGCATCGCTAGCTGAAAAGAATCGATAGATATTGCGAGACGAATCCGCTTCTTCAATACGATGAGCTACTTCTTTACTAAATCCAAGTTGCAGAAGGTCATCGTTTGTCTGAAAGAGGACGACATGTACTTGAAAATTTTCTCCATTTGGGGTTTGAATCAATGGCATTTTTAATCTTTATGGGCAAATGTAGCAAACCTATTTATGTCCCATACTCCAAAACATAACAAAGCGTTCGGCCAGCACTTTCTTGTGGATCAAGGTATTTTGGAGTCCATTGTTGCTGCAATACAGAAAGAAGAGCAGTGTGTTTCGGTCAATCATTTAATTGAGATTGGTCCAGGTGACGGAGCGTTGACTCAATTTTTTGTGGAACAGCCAAATTTTAGCGCGTTGGAAATCGATGCAAGGTGGTATCGTCGCTTAGTGGAGCGATATCCAGCCATCGAAGAAAAGATACATTTAGCCGATGTGCTCAAGATCAATCTTCTAGAGAAGTTTGAGCCACCTATGGCTGTTATTGGCAATTTCCCTTACAATATTTCATCTCAAATCGTTTTTAAAATATTAGACAACAGAGCTCATGTGCCATGGGTTGTTGGTATGTTTCAAAAGGAGGTCGCTCATCGTTTAGCTGCCGAGCATGGAAGTAAGGTATATGGGGTAACTAGCGTGTTGACCCAAGCGTACTATAAAGTCGATATTCTGTTTGACATTGCGCCAGCATCTTTTGATCCTCCACCGAAAGTAGAATCTAGTGTCCTTGTAATGCGGAGGTATCAGACGGATGTCCCCAATTGCTCTTATGGCGCATTACGCCACATTGTAAAGACTGCTTTTGGTCAACGACGCAAGATGTTGAGAAACAGTCTTAAATTTTTGGATTTCACTCACCGCGAAGAGCTTCTGACCATGCGACCAGAACAGTTACCCCTCGAAACCTTTATTGAGTTAGCTGAATTATATAGTCAACAAAGTGTGTCATGAAGCAAAAGGTTGAAGGAAGAGTTTTAGTGTGCGATGCAGTGCATGATTGTCTTCTTGAAGGCCTAAGTGGCCTTGGGTACGAGGTGGATTATCAGCCGAATATTACGCTATCTGAGTTGGATCAATGTATCTCAAATCTATCTGGTATCGTGATCAATAGCAGAACTCTTTTACCCCAAGAACGCCTAGAAAAGGCGACTTCTTTGCGATTTATTGCACGCCTCGGATCAGGAATGGAGATTGTTGATGTGCCCTATGCAACGTCATGTGGCATAGCCTGCCTTTCTGCACCGGAAGGCAATGCTTTTAGTGTAGCTGAACAAGCCTTGGCGGCCATGCTATCATGGATGAATAATATGACGATAGCTGACCGTTTTTTGCGCGGCGGTTTGTGGGATAGAGAGCGATTTAGGGGGAGGTCTTGTCAAGACACTCAACTGGGTGTTATTGGCTATGGCCATACGGGAAAGGCTCTCGCCCAAAGAGCAAAGGCCTTGGGGATGACAGTCTATGCCTATGATAAATATCATGAAGATTTCCATGACGGATTTGCCTTGAAGTCGGATCTTTCTGGACTATTGCAAAGGGCTCATGTGGTGTCTCTTCACCTACCCCTTACCGAAGAAACAAAACACTATGTCAACGACAGCTTTTTTTCGCAACTTCAACCGGGGACCATGCTAATAAATACCTCAAGAGGCGCAATAATTGAGCTCGACGATACACTAAAAGCTTTGGACGACGGCCATTTGGATTTCTTGTATTGTGACGTGCTTCCCTATGAAGGCGATGCCTTTGTGCAAGCCTTTGATGATGAAAACTTTAGACGCTTTATCCAGCATCCAAAAGTCTCTGTTAGTCCTCATGTTGCGGGTTGGTCTTTTGCTTCGTACCGTAAGTTGTCTGAAGTGCTACTTGAAAAAATTCGCAACCTAACGTAAAAGAATTTTAACATTTTTTGTTTCATTTCGAAATCAAGGGCACAAAGTCCTATATTTGGAAGAATGTTATCTAATTGTTAACGTATGACTATGCGCAGTTTACATATTTCTATTTTTCTCCTATGTGTCTCCGTCATCAGCGCTTTCGCGCAGGGTGGGGAAGTTAGTGGTCGTGTGACGGATGAGTTTGGTGATGGACTCCCTTACGCCGACGTCCTCATTGTTGTCGACGGTGTTCCATCTGGACAAAGTGCCCAGACCAATATGGATGGTTTCTATTCTATCAAGCCGCTTACACCTGGTAATTATGATGTAGAAGCTCAATATCTTGGGTATGCTAATCTTATGCAACGAGGTGTTGTTGTGAAAAATGACCAAACGACTTACATCGATTTTCCAATGACAGCTGCGGAGGATGTTTTAGAGGATGTTATTATCATTGACTATAAAGTTCCATTGATCGATCCAGGAGAAACTTCGTCAAAACAGACGGTCCTTGCTGAAGATATTAAGGATTTAGCAACTAGGGATATTGCCTCGATTGCTGCAACAACTGCAGGGGTATACCAAGCAGATGAAGAAGGCGGAATTAACGTTCGCGGAGGTCGTGGTGATGCCGTGGTGTATTATGTAGACGGAATTCGTATTACAGGAAGCCCCAATATTCCGATTAACTCGGTTGAACAAATCGATATTATCACAGGTGGTGTGCCGGCCCGCTATGGGGATGCGACCTCAGGGGTTATCAATGTTACTACTAAAGGAGCGCGCGAGACCTTCTCCGGAGGAATAGAAGCTCGTTCTTCGCTTGATATATGGAGAGATGACCTTGTCAACATGAACTTCTCTGGACCATTAATCCGCAACAAGGCAACAGGTAAGCCGGT
>JAYYPZ010000024.1:0-12672 GCA_036128775.1 Bacteroidota bacterium | reverse complement strand
AATGCCTAGGGACAAAAGATGGTTTAAAAAATCGTAGCGATGGGCAATGTTGTCGAACATGTCTTCGACTTGTGCCTTCTTGTTATCGCTTGATGAATCGTAGGGTTTAATGTGTTCTGCCAACGCCTTCTTTTTGGTTTATATCTTTGTACAGCATGAACATCACACAATCCGAATATGTTGCGAGTTACCCTCGCGTGGATTTATGTCCTAACAGCTCATTGCCTGAGTATGCCTTTATCGGCAGGTCAAATGTCGGGAAATCCTCTCTAATCAATATGCTTACCGGGCGTAAAAACTTGGCTAAAACCTCTGGGCAGCCAGGAAAAACTCAAAAACTGAATTATTTCCTCATTGACCGTTCATGGTATATTGTCGATCTTCCTGGGTATGGATATGCGAAAATATCCAAAGCACAGCGCCAAAAATGGCAGCGAATGATTCAGGATTACATATTGCGCAGGGAACAGCTTCTTTATCTTTTTTTACTGATTGACGGACGTATTCCACCCCAAGCAATTGATATGGAGTTTATCACTTGGCTAGGAATTAGTAAGATTCCTTTCGTAATCGTATTTACAAAAAATGATAAGCCCCCAAAGTCTCAATCCACACGCGACGCCTTTGAAGTCAAGATGATGGAATCCTGGAAAGCCATGCCTCCACGCTTTGTGACTTGTGCAAGAAATGGACTCGGAAAGGAGCCTATTCTGACCTTTATTGAGCAAAATAATAATGAGTTCGCTTATCTCCAAGATCAAGTGACTTGATCAATCCCCAAGGGCGTATTTGATACGTATTAATTTTAATAGATACGCAAATATTCTATTTATGGGAATCTCCTTTATTGCCGTTTTATGCATTATTCTATCCGTTTTCTCGAGATAATAGCTACTTTCATGGTATGGTAGTTGAAGGGAATCTAAGGAAAATGGTCACCGCCCTTAAGGAGGGTGAGGTTCAATACAATCTTCGATTAAGTAATGAATCCGAAAACCAACTTTTTCCTCTAAATAAATATCTCGGCCATTCCATTGAGATTGCATTTCTAGGTAAGATTCACTGCGTAGTCTGTGGTCGTAAAACCAATAAGTCATTTTCTCAAGGATTTTGCTACCCATGTTTTCGAGATGCACCAGAAAACAGTGAATGTATCATTCATCCTGAGCGATGTCAAGGCCATTTAGGAGGTGGAAGAGATCCTGAATGGGAGGCTATGCACCACGTCAAGCCACACATTGTGTATTTATCGCAGACGAGTGGAATAAAAGTGGGTGTTACGCGTAATGATCAGATTCCTACGCGCTGGATTGACCAAGGAGCGATTCAAGCTTGTGTCATTGCTCGAACACCATACCGTCAATTAGCTGGAGCAATTGAAGTGGCTCTTAAAGCCCATTTTAAGGACAAAACAAGCTGGCAGGCTATGCTGAAAGGAAAGCATGAGGCTGCAGAGATACTTCCATTCCGTGATGAAGCGCATTCTGCTTTACCCTCTGAATTCCAAGAATATCTTGTACACGAGGATAGTGTGTCCCTCAATTTTCCAATGCTGGATTTTCCGACAAAGGTTCAGAGTACTAAGTTGGACAAGGCCCCTTTACTCAGTGGAACCTTAACAGGAATAAAGGCTCAATATCTTTTGTTGGACAACTACCGAGTGATCAATTTGAGAAATCATAGCGGGTATCTTGTTCGAATAAGTCTTTCGTAAACAAACAATTCAAGCGCTAGGAGCTTCTTATCTTCGCGATATGTCGGGAAAATCATCGTCCAACTTGCTGAATCATCCAATTTTTGCCATTGCTGGTGAAGCAGCTGACCAATTAGGGATTGAGGCTTATGTTGTTGGGGGATATGTTCGTGATCAATGCCTTGGCCGTAGGCGGACAAACTTCGACATTGACTTTGTGTGCGTGGGTTCAGGTATTGAATGGGCTAAGCGCACAGCATCCCTTATTTCCAAGGATTTATCGGTACAGTTTTTTAGTCGATTTGGTACGGCACATTTTGCTTGGCAAGGAGGCGATTTTGAATTTGTAGGCGCTCGAAAGGAATCGTATCAAAAAGATTCACGCAAGCCAATAGTAGAAGATGGCAGTCTCGAAGATGATCAGTGGCGAAGAGATTTTACCATCAATGCTATGGCCATTTGTTTAAACAAGGAGCGTTATGGTGAATTTGTCGATCCGTTTAATGGGAGACTAGATCTTGATCAACAGGTTATTCGAACACCAATGGATGCTGACCAAACATTCAGTGATGATCCATTGCGCATGCTTCGAGCCATTCGGTTTGCTACTCAGCTAAACTTTTTTATTCGCCCAGAGGTTTTGGAGGCCATTCAACGAAATGTCCATCGACTAGATATAATATCTCAAGAAAGAATCACTACGGAGGTCAACAAAATCATTATGAGCTCCAAGCCATCGGTCGGCTTCAAACACTTGCTCAGTACAGGATTATTAGAAAAATTCTTCCCTGAAATGGTCACTCTTTGTGGCGTGGAAACGCGTGATGGGAAAGCCCATAAGGACAATTTTTTGCACACACTTCAGGTCTTGGATAACGTTTGTCAGACCAGTGATGATTTATTCTTGCGTTGGTCGGCTATTCTCCATGATATCGCTAAGCCAAAGACAAAGCGCTTTGATGCCAAAGCGGGTTGGACCTTTCATGGTCATGAAGTTGTGGGGGAGCGTATGGTCAAGCCCATTTTTAAACGTTTTAAGCTTCCGTTGGGCGAAGAGCGAAAGTTTGTCGAGAAAATGGTTCGACTTCACCTAAGGCCGATTCCTTTAAGTAGAAATGAAATCTCAGATAGCGCGATTCGTAGACTGTTGTTTGATGCAGGAGAAGATTTAGAGAGTCTCTTTAAACTCTGCGAAGCAGATATCACATCAAAAAATAAGGCACGCGTAAAGCGTTATATGGCGAATTTTACCCTCGTCCGCCAAAAGTGTATTGATATTGAGGCTAAGGATCAAGTGCGCAATTTCCAACCGCCGGTAACCGGTGAAATGATTATGGAAACCTTTGGTATAGGTCCTTGTCGGGCAATTGGTGATATAAAAAGCCAGATTAAGGAGGCCATTCTTGAAGGAGACATTGAAAACGATGTGGAAGAGGCGAAAGCCCTTATGATTAAACTGGGTGCAGATCATGGTTTAACGCCAGTCCAATGAAAACGCTATGGATTATTGGTGGGCCTACTGCTTCCGGCAAGACTTCTCTTGGAATAGACCTCGCGCTAGGTTTAGAGACTGACGTCTTATCTGCCGATGCGCGTCAATTCTATCGAGGCATGGATATTGGAACGGCCAAGCCAAGCGAGGAGGAGCTTTCTGCCGTTAAGCATCATTTTATAAACTCTCTGGATTTAAATGAAGACTATGATGTGGCAGACTATGAGCGTGATGCCCTAGTTCAATTAGATGCAATCTTTAAGACTTCAGATCATGCGATAATGGTTGGCGGTTCTGGACTGTTTATTCAAGCGGTGCTTTATGGATTAAGTCCCATGCCTCTCGTTCCTGAAGAAATCCGCGAAAAGTGGCGAAACATTGAAGTCAATGAGGGCCTTGAATCATTACAAAAGGCTTTGGAGGATAGAGATCCTGACATCATTCGACACATCGACATGCAAAATCCTAGGCGCATTCTTCGAGCCTTGGAGGTCATGGAGTCAAGTGGTCGCTCACTAAAAGCATGGCAGGATGAATTTGTCCCCAAAAAACGCTCCTTCACATGGAATATGGTGGCCTTAGATTGGCCAAGGGATTTGTTATATGCAAGGATAGATGAGCGAGTCGATCGAATGATTCAAGAGGGCCTTGAGGATGAGGTATCTAAACTCAGAAATGAGAATGCTCAAAAACTAGATGATACAATTGGTTACCAAGAGTGGCTGCCATTTTTCGCTGGCAATCGCTCTAAAGACGAAGTCATTCGACTCATCAAAAGAAATTCAAGACGATATGCTAAGCGCCAACTTACCTGGTTTCGCAACCAAACAGACTGCCAATGGGTTACACCTGAAACAAGCAGTCAATGGTTGTCCAAGGTTTTAGAAAGTCACAGAATGGGGCCGAATGAGTAAGTTTTTAAGGGAGGTTATTCAACCCTTTCTCCGCATCGAGTCTTCAATCCGTATGCTCGTTTTAGGGGATCTTTTTCTGCAATTTGGAAATGTTGCGCTCTTCCTGTTATTGAATTACTACTTGATGGATCTTGGTTATAAGGATGCTCAAATTGCAAGCCTACATAGTACGAGATATTTCGGGGTCATTTTGTTTGCCCTTCCCTTTGGAATGTATATACGCGGTAAGCGTTTGCGCCCGGTAATGCAAGTGGGTGCGCTCTTAACGCCAATCTTTGGTTTGCTGTTGATTCTCTCTCTTGATACCTCTTCTGAATTGATTCAGCGGGCGTGTTTTATGTGTTGGGGGATGAGTTTTTTGCTTTTCCATGTGCCAGGCATGCCCTACATTCTGAAAACTGCAAAGGATGAAAACCATACGGCAAGTATTACCCTATATTTTCAGACCTTTAGTTTAGCCACACTGACGGTAGGTATTTTGGTGTTCTTCCTTCGGTCTGGAGGTTTGCAACTTGATCTCAAGAATGTATTGCTCACTTTCAATTTGATTAGCTTCCTAGGCTTTGTCTTTTTACTGCGCCTCCCTAAGCACGAGTTAAGTGTTCAAAAAAAGCGGTCTGCAGGCCAAAACAGCTTGTCATCGGTTGAGCGCGAAGATATCCGTCGTATAACGTGGGCTATTCTTCCAACGCTAATGATTGCGGTTGGTGCAGGGCTTACGATTCCTTTTATCAATATGTTTTTTGCCAAGGTTCATGGATTGGGGGATGCATATTTCGCGCTTTTTGGCGCGTTATCGCACGTACTTGTCATGATTACTGCCACCTTTATTCCTACCATAAAAAAGCATCTTGGCTATGTAACGGGAATTACAGGTCTTCAGAGCGTAGGAGTGCTGATTTTAATCGTTTTGGGTACGACTCAATTTTATGCTGAAATGCCGTGGGCCTTACCCATTGCATTAGGGGCTTTTATGATTCGACAACCTTTGATGAATTGCGCTGGGCCCTTGACAACCGAAGTGAGTATGTATTATGTTGGCGAACGAAATAGAGAATTAGTCGCTTCGGTACAAAGCGCAATATGGAGTGGTTCATGGTTTTTCTCCTCCTTGATTTTCGGGAAGCTACGAGATTATGGTGTAGACTATGTATTTATTATACTTGCTACTGCATCAATTTATGTTTTGGGTGTAATTGGGTATCACAAACTCATACGCCGATTAGAACGTGAAGGACGATATGAAGATCGCATTACTCAGTGATAGCCATAGCTATATAGATCAAGCCATTTCAACGGCCATCGAAGGCGTGGATGAAATCTGGCATGCTGGGGATGTCGGATCCTGGAATGTCATTGAGGAGTTGCAGACTATTGCTCCGCTTAGGGTGGTCTACGGTAATATTGATGACCATACATTTCGCGCGGAATATCCACTCGATCTTCATTTTGAAATTCAAGGACTTCGAATCTTTATGACCCATATAGGGGGCTATCCAGGCCGTTATGCCTCAAGAGTGCGTGATATCTTTACTCATACGCCTTGTGATGTTTTTATCTGTGGCCATTCCCATATCTGTAAGGTAATGCATGACTCCAAGTATAATCACCTTATGATGAATCCTGGGGCTATCGGACATCATGGCTTCCATGCTATAAGAACTCTCTTACGTTTTGAAATCAAGGAAGGAAAGCTCGACCATCTCCAAGTAGTGGAATTAGGGCGCAGGGGTCGAGGAAAAGAAGTTTAATGGCTAATGGATTAGTTTAATCTGCTCTCCTTAGCTTTGGAGGGAAGTAAGTACATGAGACGGTTATTCTACTTTATCTTGTTTGTTGGATTTTTTACTACTCAATTTCAAGGCTTTAGTCAAGGGACTAGTAAGGACTTGATTCAGATATCTCATGAATCAGGACATTATGAAAATCCCTTTTACTTAAAGGCTAGGGCAGTTGAAGGAGCTACACTTCGATACGCTAGGGGACTGAGTACGATGGCCAGTGAAGGAGCACGCATGCCTGATTCTATTAGGATATCCACCACAACTCCCATGCGTCTATTCTTTTCCAATGAAGACACGTCGTTTACCGTAGAACTGTTCTATGCCATCAATTTTAAGACGAATTTCCCTATTGTCTCCATCGCCATTGATACCATGGATATGTGGGATTCAATTCAGGGAATCTATGTCCCCGGTCCTGATATATACTACGACTCGGTTGCCGACAAATGGCGAGATAACAACTTTGAAAAGCATTGGGAAAAGCCTGTATCCATTGTGATGTTTGATACAGCAAACAATGAAATGATTGCTCAGGAAGGTGGATTCCGAATCTTTGGGGGCGTCTCAAAATTTTATAAAGAGAAGTCGATTCGTCTTGTAAGTCGGTTAATCTATGGTAAGAACCGATTCAAGTTTAAATTTTTTAGAGATCGCGACCGCAAAAGTTATAAGAGTTTGGTCCTGAGAATCAGCGGCCAAGATTGGACATCTACTCGATTTCGTGATGCATTAGCCACTCAGATTAGTAAGGACTTCAATATTGACATCCAAGAGTATCAGCCTGTTATATTGTTTTTAAATGGACAAAATTGGGGAGTCTATAACTTGCGAGAAAAGATTAATGCACGCTTTGCCAGTGAAAGTTTAGAAGGAGGTAAAGAGGAAAACATTGATTTGCTTCAAGGTCATATGACGGTGGAAAGCGGCTCGTCCAAGCCTTATCGCCAGTTTTGGGATAATCTTAAGCGCTTTCAGCCCAATACGCAGGCCTTTCGAAACATGGTTGACTCATCGATTGACGTTCAGAATTTCATCAATTTTCATATTGCGCAAATCTACTTTATCAATGTAGATTATCGAGGGAATATTCGATTTTGGAGAGAAGCACCTCATGGGAAGTTGCGTTGGATAATGTACGATACGGATTATGCTTTTGGTGTTATTCATCAGCCCCATGTGAACTTCCTATCCATGAGATTAAGTCCTTATTCAACCGCCTATCACAATCCACCTTGGTCCACCTTTCCTCTGCGCAGGTTAATGGAAGATTCTGTGTATCGCCATGAGTTTATTCTGCAATCGTGTTACGCCATGAGTGAGATTTTCCCAGTGTCTAGGGTCCTTCGTTACATTGATGCCTTTGAGGACGAATATTACTTTGACATAAAAAACAATCATCCTCAAGGTAAATGGTCTAAATGGGTAGATGACATAGACAAGATGCGTCGTTTTGCCGAATTGCGACCAGCATACTTTATCGACCATGTAGCTGCCTCGTTAGATTGTGGTGAAAGGATTCAGGTAATCTTTGACAATCCACTTCCAGATGTTGTAGAGTATCAGATTAACAATAATCGCTGGATTAATCATACGGTCTTGGAGGGCACGTACTTTAAAGAGTTATCTATTCCTTGGAAGGCTAGAGTAATCGATCACCATTATTATCTCGAGCATACGAGCGATACCCTGAAAGGTAGCGACGTTGAAGATTCGATACGGATTACATTTAATCCTGTTCAACGAGAAGTCAGTGAATACAAAGGTCAGATTTTGATCAATGAAATTAGACCGCATAAGGATAGCGCGAAACAATGGATAGAGTTTATTCTGCGCAATGAAAAGGAGATTGACTTGACCGGCTGGAGCATAATCACTAAGCATGGGCAAAGCTATTTTAAAGATACTGTGCTAGCCAATCAGGAGATTGTAGTGGTGGGCAGTCTATGGTTTGCTTCTGGTTTTGTCAATCTTTCAAAAGAGGAGGACTATGTATTCCTTCTTGACGAAAAGGGCCATCTAATCGATGCTATCAATTACAAGGGAGGCAGGTCGCACCCCTTTACCTTTAGACGCGTTGTTGAAGAAGGTATGATTTCAGAAAATATGGTCTATGTTTCAGGAAAGGGTAGTCCAGAGGAGGTCAATGATCCGTGCATAAAAGAATGGCTCGATTCCGGCAAAGCAGATCAATCGGATGAGGAATCTTTCAATAGGGTTTTGTTCGCTTGGGTAATTGCAGGCCTTTCAATAATCTTGGCTCTAGGCATTTATGTATATCGCCACCGCAAAGGACTCAAGGAAAGCGCAGCATCAGACCGCACATCGGAGTTGTAAAGCTTCCGACAGATGATTTACACCGACTTCGTCGCATCCCTCAAGATCAGCAATGGTGCGGGCTACTTTTATTGTGCGATGTACAAGGCGAGCTGACAGATTGAGTTTATCAATAGTGTGTTGAAGCAATTTTCTGCATGGACCATCTAGCTTTACAAGCGCTTTTATCTGAGCACTAGACATCATTGAGTTCAGCATGATTTGCTCGTTCAGTCCTGTTGCATTAAATCGATCTTTTTGTCTTTGTCGAGCTTGTAAGACGCCTTCTCTGAGCACTTCAGAGGATTGATTATCCAATTTCGTTGTACTGTCTACTTCTAAGAGTGTTTTGGCATCGATGGGCTCAACTCCAATCTGTAGATCGATTCGTTCCAACAGAGGGCCACTAATCTTCGACTGATATTGTGCAATTTTCCGGGAAGAACATGTGCATTGTATAGCAGGATGATTGAGATAGCCACAAGGGCAAGGATTCACACTGGCAATTAGCATAAATCGAGCAGGAAACTCAACTTTTCCATTGGATCTACTTATGGTGATCTTATGCGACTCAATCGGTTGTCGAAGTACCTCTAAGGTCGATCGTTTAAACTCGTACATCTCATCAAGAAAGAGTACACCATTGTGTGCTAGTGATATTTCACCGGGCTGCGGGAATCTCCCACCTCCAACCAAGGCGACGTCTGATGTGGTGTGATGTGGGTCTCTGAAGGGCCGTAATCCTGTTAAAATGTTATCAATATTTTGGCCGGCAACTTCGTGAATGGAGAGCGTTTCAATGAATTCTTCATAGGATAGTGCGGGCAGGATACTCGGTAAACATCGACTTAACATAGTCTTTCCTGCACCAGGTGGACCGATGAGCAGTAAATTATGACCACCAGCGGCCGCAATTTGCATAGCCCGTTTAGGAATAGTTTGCCCATAAACATCTTTGAAATCCGGAATATCTGTACTTGCTATACCTGAATATTCTTTCCTTAACGGGGGCTCAAAGCACTCTTCTTTTGTGTTGTTTTGAGAGAGAAGTTCTGCAAGGGAGGCAATAAATATCATGGGCATTGACTTAATCCACTGGCCTTGCAAGCGATTATTTTCTGTTATAATAACACCATACAATTTAACAACAAACGCGACTCTACTCATTGCTAGAATTCCCTGGACATGCTTCACCATACCGTCTAAGGAGAGCTCACCTAAAATCAAGTATTGCGTAAAGCGTTCAATATCGATTTGTCCTGATGCACCCAATATGCCTAGGGCAATACATAGGTCAAAGGAGCTTCCTTCTTTCCTAAGATCTGCTGGCGCAAGATTAACAATAATCTTCTGCCGAGGCATGGAGTAACCTAGCGTTTTAAGCGCGGTTTCAATTCGATGCCAAGACTCTCGAATCGCGTTGTCGGGAAGGCCTACCATGTGGTATCCTATTCCTTGATGAATAGCTACTTCAATTCGAATGGGTTTGGCTTCAATTCCATGCAGGGCAGATGACCAAAGTTTCACTAGCATCCTGCGAAGTTTCTCTGATTAATTCAATTTGATTCAACCAAGTGATTAAGGGTTAGTCACAAGAAATTATTGATAAGTTCTGTGTAAGAATTTGGACTTTTTCCCTATCATATAACGGTATGAAAAATATCCAAGTCACTGAGTTAACTGCTTATGTAAAATCCGCTTTACTAGGAGTGGCGGTAGGAGATGCCCTAGGGGTTCCTGTGGAATTCACAACCCGTGATCAATGTAAACTTCTTCCTGTAACGGAGATGAAAGGGAATGGGACTCATTATCAAGTCAAGGGTACATGGTCAGATGACAGTTCATTAACCTTTTGTTTGGCAGAGGGCTTGTGCAATCATCCTTTCGACTTGCGTCAAGTAGCGGATAACTTCGTCCGGTGGAGAAGAGAAAACTACTGGACTGCCAGAGGATCGGTTTTTGATATTGGCAATACCACGAAGCGAGCCATTCAAAATATTCAATTTGGTAAGGATATAGACCATTGTGGACTAGATGATGTGCGCTCCAATGGGAATGGTGCACTTATGCGCATTTTACCCCTTGTCTTCTATACTCTGAATATGCCAATAGAAGATCGATTCTTATGGACAAAACGCGTTGCTAGTCTAACTCATGGTCATGGTATTTCTGTGCTTTGTTGTTTTTATTATCTAGAGTTTGCTCGTCAGTTGATTGAGGGCAGATCGAAGGTTGAGATTTATAAAGAATTACAAGGTCGTATTCCTTCATTCTTTCGTGATAACGCAGCCATAAACCAAGAGCTTACCGTATTAAATCGACTGCTCACACAGGATATCTCTTCTATCGAGGAAAAGAAGATTTATAGCGGTGGCTATGTTGTGCACACGCTAGAAGCAAGTATATGGTGTCTACTAACCACAGATAACTTTGCCGATTCCGTACTGAACGCAGTAAATCTTGGTTGGGATACAGATACAACTGGTGCGGTTACTGGAGGCCTTGCTGGATTACTTTATGGAGAGGCATCCATCCCAACACTTTGGCTTACTGATTTGGCACAATCAGATCGTATAATTGATTTGGCCGAGCGCATGGCACATGGCGTTCACAATGCATAAGGTAGGTCGCGTTGGTTTAGTCTCGAATAAGCACAGCATAATATCCAATTCTGCTTGCGGATAGTGAATCGGCGACTTCACAATGATCTAAGGCCCCCTGTTTTACGCGATACGATCCTTTCCAAGAGCATAAGTGCATCATATCATCCACAGAAAGATCACAAGATAACATGGACTCAAACTGTCGTCTAGTACAGTAACTTTCGCAAAATTTGATCAAGTAATCTTGACTTGATGCTCTAACGTAGTACTCTGTTTCCCCGGTGGCCTGCCCTTTTTGGCTTACTTGGTCCTTCTTGACAATGAGAAGCCCACCCTGTCGCTCCTTATTCAGCTCATAACCTTCTTGATCGAATTGGCTCATGGCTTCTTGATAGGAGCTTTTTCGGCAACTCATTAGAATCATTAACCCCATCAACATAAAGGGTAACATTTTGAAAGAAGGTGAATGCATAGTAGTTGATTTTGTTATGGTGTGATTTGTCTTGATCGAAAAACCACTCAAATGAAGATACATATTGATTTCATGTTTTACATTTAAGGATGCCTCAGCTAATTGCTCCCCATCATATCGAACCTGGAATAAAGAAATATCAAGGAGTCGTTGATCATCATTTACAGCAACTCATAAACAATGCCAAGTTGGAGTACACACCTTATGTTTTCAATGATGGTAGAATCTTATTGGTAATGCCTGGTAATCTATCGGCATTTTTATATGCTAATAAGGAAGAGCTTTACGCCAAGTTAAGCTTAGAGTAGGGGTCTGGCCACTACGGTTTACCAAGTTTGGTAAGCTCAGTATACATCGTGTGCGGTGGTAAGGGTGTGAAGTCAAAATTAGCCCAGGTTTCATTGTAGAAATCTGCAGCAGTAATGGACAAGACCGGTCGGCTATTGGCCATAAAAAAGGCAATAATGTGTCCTTCAGTGCTCACATCAAGGCTTCTTGTGAAGCTATGGTAGGTATTAAAGCTTCTCGGAATGATTACAGCACTACTTTCTTTTGCATAGAAAAATACTTTACCATAGTCTGCACAGGGAAAGTCTACCGATAGGGTCGGGTTTTCTTTTCGCTCAATGGGTCTTCCAAGGCCGTTCCATCCATTATTGAGCACATGGGCATACATCGGTCGCTCTCTTAAGCTTCGCGGGCTATCTTGATTGTCGCGACGATTACTTGCTGTATTCATATAGATTTCCTGAGGGAAAAAGAGGTTGTGCCACCCCATCAATAATCCCAGCCCTTCATCACCTAATATATCTGCTTTGCCCCTCATAAATTTGGGATAATTTGCCATTACTTGCCAGCCTTCGAACAAGTTTTGCTTTTGAAGTAAATTGATACTTCTGTAAATCAGGGCTGATTCATAGAGCGTTGTTAGTTTTTCCTCCAATTCCTCATTACTATATACTTCTTTACATGCCTTATACAACTCCTTGTGATTGGACTTGAGCTCATCAATACTTACCTCTAGAGATTTTCTAGCCAATTCATACAAAGCTTGATCGACCGCCAGCTGATGAGGAGTTATGCTCGTTGTCTTATCAAGAACACGACCTATAATTTCATTTTCTTTGGAGTAGGGTCGGTTATATTTTCTGAAAAGCTCTTTTGCTAGGCTGTATACCTTGGTAAAACTAGGAAGCCCAGCATCTGAGAAGATTGAAGAATAGCTTGATTCAAGGGCTTCGATATCTCTTACTTGGCTAGTAATAACGTCATTGAATTGTTGTTTCGTTAACTCACTAAAAGCTTTTGAATCGCCATCCATGATGTCTCGGAGGTGATGAAGGTTAGATGTATCTCCATTCTCGATAAGGTGTAGTAGACCTGAAAGGATGATGGGGTCTT
>JAYYPZ010000023.1:0-6541 GCA_036128775.1 Bacteroidota bacterium | reverse complement strand
AACGTCTAGAAAGTGTGCCTATGTTGCTCCCGACCACCATTGGTTGGAATCTTGGGGAGACGCTATGCCAACCTCAAACTATCTTGCTTCTCAGCAGCCATGTATCGCACCCCTATTTGATACGCGCCAGCGCTTAGAAAGTGTTTTACGTTGGAGTGGTAATGCTATGGAAGCCTACGACTTTATTCGTAAGGTGTGGTTTGATGAATACTTCAAGCACCAAAGCACTTACGCGACAACAGGGGCTTTCTGGGATAGCGCTATTCATGATGGAGGAGTTCACTTAGACAAAGTAGAAGGACCGACTTCATTGTGTAAAGGAGACGTTCAAGGATGGGGTAGTCGTGTAGCGGAAGGTTCATCTTCTGCTCTGGAGGTTAAGTTTTATGAAAAACCTCAAGTCGGAGACGGTTCGTATTGCGATAACCCATGGATGCAAGAACTTGCCGATCCAATCACAAGAATTAGCTGGGACAACTACATTGTAGCCAATCCAAAGTGGGTTGAAGAAAATGGCTTGTTGGATAATTTCAAAGCAAGAACATATCAGGTCGCTACCCTTACTACAGATAAAGGTTCGGTGAGCTTGCCAGTGGTTGCCCTTCCAGGTACACCTTACGGAGCCTTTGGTATCTGTTTTGGGTACGGTCGCCAGCATACCTTACACGCAGACTACGAGCGTGGTGCTTCCGTCTATCCATTAATGGACAGAGGTGCGGAATCAATGCTCCACGTTGCTTCGGTTAATCGGGTCAAAGGAAAAGGAGAAGACTATAAGATTGCAATTATTCAGCAGCACCATGGTCTTACCCATACAACACTTGGCTCAGACGAAAACAGCATGTTCACTGTTGAACAAACCCGCCAAGTGGTTAAGGAAACTACCCTGGATGAATACAAAAACGATCCATGGAGTGGCAATACGATAGCCGGTCAACGACGCGATAAGTGGTTAAAGCACCATTTGACTTCTCTTTATGGGGAGACAGCATGGAATGATGAAAAGCCTTTCGAATACTACTATGGAGGGGCTCATGCTGAGCAACAAGGGGATGGTCACCATTGGGGAATGGCAATTGACTTAAACTCTTGTATCGGATGTGGCGCTTGTGTTGTTGCCTGTAATGCCGAGAACAATGTTCCTGTGGTCGGTCAAGTCGAAGTACACCGTGCCCATGAAATGAATTGGTTGCGCATTGACAAATACCACACAGGCGATGAGGATAACCCTGAAGTGGTTTTCCAACCGATGATGTGTCAACATTGCGATAATGCTCCTTGTGAGAATGTTTGTCCTGTAGCAGCTACGAACCACAGTAGTGAAGGACTAAATCAAATGACCTACAACCGCTGTATTGGTACAAGATATTGTGCAAACAACTGTCCTTACAAAGTGCGTCGCTTCAACTGGTTCGATTACCAGGGAGCAGATAGCTTCAGTGATCGTGAAGGATTCTGGGGACTAGATAATGACTTTGATGGTGCTCGCAGCCATGAAGGAGGTCAGCTAGGAATGCATGATCCGTTACGTCGAATGGTACTCAATCCAGATGTAACGGTTCGTTCACGTGGTGTCATTGAGAAATGTTCCTTCTGTGTGCAACGCGTTCAGGTAGGAAAACTTGAGGCGAAAAAAGAGGGCAGAGGTCTTGTAGATGGTGAAATTCAAACAGCATGTCAGTCTGTTTGTGGAACCAATGCGATCTCCTTTGGAGATACGAATGATCAGACTTCGAAAGTCTTTAAACAATGGAGTGATGAGCGCGCCTTCGGTGTAGTCGAGGAGATTCACACGCTACCTTCCGTGCAATACCTCACTAAAGTTCGAAACAAAACAAGAATGTCGTAGATATGAGTAATTACGAATCACCCATACGGGAACCCCTGATAACGGGAGATAAGTCCTACTCCCAAATTACCACAGATATTGTCCGTACGACAGAGAAGAGTCCTCCTATGTCATGGTTTATTGCCTTTGGTATAGCAGGAGCTTGTGCCACGTTTGGAGTGGTGGGTATTCTCTACTTATTATGGCAAGGAGTTGGCGTTTGGGGTCTAAACCGAACGGTTAACTGGGCGTGGGATATTACCAACTTTGTATGGTGGGTAGGAATCGGCCACGCGGGAACCTTGATCTCTGCGGTACTTTTACTATTCCGCCAAAAATGGCGTACCGGAATTAACCGAGCAGCAGAAGCGATGACGATTTTTGCGGTAATATGTGCAGGCCTTTTTCCAGGTATTCATATGGGGCGTATCTGGTTAGCGTTCTTCATTTTTCCTTATCCAAATACACGAGGTCCTTTATGGGTTAACTTTAACTCACCCCTGCTTTGGGACGTTTTCGCAATTTCTACTTACTTGACAGTATCCCTACTGTTCTGGTATTCGGGTCTTATGCCGGATTTTGCAACCATTCGCGATCGAGCAAAAGGAAAGCTTCGAAAGTATATCTACAACGCATTGAGTTTCGGATGGACGGGAACGGCAAAACAATGGCAGCGTTTTGAGTCATTGTCTTTAATCTTAGCTGGATTAGCGACACCTCTTGTTCTCTCTGTACACACCATTGTATCCTTTGACTTTGCTACCTCGGTTATTCCGGGATGGCATACTACGATCTTCCCGCCATACTTCGTGGCAGGAGCGATCTTCTCTGGATTTGCCATGGTACAAACGCTGATGTTAATCACGCGAAAAGTATTGAAGTTAGAAGACTACATTACGATCGCGCACATCGAGTCCATGAACAAGGTCATCGTACTCACGGGGTCTATTGTGGGTATAGCTTATATCACGGAGTTATTTACGGCATGGTATTCTGGCTATCTCTATGAGCAGTTTGCATTCTACAATAGAGCCTTTGGTCCTTACATGTGGGCCTACTTTATCATGATGGGGTGTAATGTTATTTCTCCACAAATCTTCTGGTTTAAGTTTGCTCGAAGAAGCGTTGCAATTTCTTTTGTGATGTCGATTTTCGTCAACATCGGAATGTGGTTTGAACGCTTTGTGATTATCGTTACTTCCCTGCATCGTGACTTCCTTCCTTCAAGTTGGGTTTACTTCAAGCCGACAATATGGGATGTTGCGGTCTACGTTGGCACGTTGGGGATCTTCTTTACCCTCTTCTTGTTGTTTGCCCGTGCCTTCCCTGTGATCGCGATTGCTGAGGTGAAATCAATATTCTCTTCTTCTTCGGCTGCTGCTAAAAAACGTCAAGTATCCGAGGATAATGAAAATGCAGAGCGCTATCAAGGGGCTCCTGGTATTCCTTATGCGAAGGCAGAGTACACCGATCAGGTGAGTGGAAAATCGAAAGTTTCCTTTAATGCAGCTGATTTACTGTTAACCAAAGAAGACGCAAAAAAATAGATTATGGCAAGCGAAAGATTTATGATTGGCTTGTTTAGCCACGAGGATAACCTACTAGGAGCTGTTCGTGCCCTGCGCGAAAAGAAATTAGAAATAACTGATGCCTTAACTCCTTTTCCAGTGCATGGTTTAGAGCATGAATTGGGGTATAAGGATAGTCGATTGCATACGGCGGGATTCATTTTCGGCTTAACCGGACTATTATTTGCGTTGACCTTCATGACGTGGATCAATACTTACAACTATCCGATTAACTATGGTGGAAAGCCACAATTTGCGCTGCCATCTTTTATACCTGTGACTTTCGAGCTTACGATTCTCTTTGCCTCGGTAGGTATGGTGATTGTGTATTGCGTGCGTAATGGATTAGCCTTAGGCCGTGTGCCAAGGATTTATGATGATCGCATTACGGATGATCGTTTTGCTTTGGTTTTTGCCATTGATGAAAAGCGCACGGCAGACGAGTTAAACGCCATACGAGATGTATTGGTTGAACATGGTGTTGCGGAGATTAAGGCCAAGGAGTTCAGTGATGATGACGAAGTGTTTGAGTCATCAACGATTCGATTAAATGAAGAAAGTAAGTAGAATGAAGCATCAAAACAACATACTTTTTTTCGCGATTATTGTGGCTTTAGTGGTCACCGCATGTAAGCCTGATGGCAATGATCCGGGATATGTCTATATGCCTGATATGGATTATTCTCCAGCCTACGAGACCTTCTCTTCGGTAAAAAATGACGAGACAGATTTCACCGACAGCATTAGTGCTCGCGAGGTCATTCCTGGGACGATTCCTTTGGGAAGTCTAGATGGCAGTGTCGAGGCTCGATCTAACGAAGCTATTCGAAGATCAAGTGTTTACACGCATTACTATGATGATCCGTATGCCTCTAACGGCCAATACGCTCAGATCGAGGGAGCAAATCGAGAGAATTCCAGAGATCTCATCAATCCCTTGCCGTATACTGAGGAAGTGCTTGAACTAGGCGAAAAGGTCTATGAGATCAACTGTATGATGTGTCACGGTGAAAAAGGTGAAGGGAATGGTTGGATCTACAATCCAGATGGTCCTTACAGCGCTATGCCAGCGAATTACTATAGTGTTTTTTATGAAATGGAAAGCGAAGGGGTCTCTTTAGGAAATCACATCACAGATGGTATCGCCTTTCATTCGATTACTTATGGAAAGGGAAAAATGGGCGCACACAATTGGTTAACGCCAGAAGAGCGATGGGCAGTGATTCACTACATACGTGATTTAGGTGAAGCGCTTATTCCTGCTGATGCGGCGTTTTATGAAAAAACACGAGCCCAATTAGCTGAAGAAATGGAATCTATGAGCGTTGAAGCTCATGAGGATGCTGTGAATGAAGGTCACGAAGGAGATGAGCATGAAGCTGTCGAGCACGAAGATGATCATGATGCTGAGGAGGCAGAACATGACGAGGAACACGACCACGCAATGAACTGAGACGAATAACTATGGAAAGTCACGAATCAAAAATCTTTAATTATTCCAAGCAAGCTAAGAAAGTAGCTTTCATCTGTATGGGGCTTGGAGTGTTGGGTATTGTACTCTCAATTGTGCTACCCGATATGTCGGCCAATCATTACAGTCGCTTTTGGTCTAATCTATTGTTAAACACCTACTATTTTGCAGGGATTGCTATAACAGGGTTATTCTTCTTAGCAGCTCACCAGTTGGGCTACGGAGGGTGGCATGTTCTCTTTAAACGGGTTCCATTGGCGATGAGCCGTTATCTCTTTGTCATCTTTGGTTTGGTTGTTCTTATCACAGCTGGACTATTACTTGATTGGCATAACCTATATGGCCATTGGGCTCATCCTCACGAGGTAGCTTATGCCGACAGTGGGATGGCAGAAGCTGACCGAATTGTAGTGAGCAAGAGCCCCTTCCTTAACAAGACGATGTTCGCGGTTATCGTACCGGGATTCTTCTTGATGTGGGCTTTGTTTTCTTCTGCATTTACTAAGCGAATGACTTTTATCAAGTCATTCAAGGAGTACAATCAATCAAAGTACTTATCCGCTTTATTCATTCTAGTCTTTGCAGTATCCATGTCTGTGTTGTCCTGGATGTTTATCATGAGCCTTGACCCGCACTGGTATTCCACCTTGTTCGGCTGGTACAACTTTGCGAGCTATACGGTAGCAGGATTTGCCTTTATGATTTTGATTTTGCTTTATCTCAAGAGCAAAGGAAGCTATCCCCATCTTGATGAGAATCACTTGCATGATCTTGGTAAGTACCTCTTTGGTTTTTCCGTGTTTTACACCTATCTCTGGTTTTCTCAGTTCTTGCTGATATGGTATGCAAACATCCCAGAGGCTACGATTTGGTATACCAAGCGTATGGCTGAGCCACTCTTTAAGTTCCTTTTCTTTTTCACTTTTTTAATCAATTTCCCGCTGCCGTTATTGGTCTTAATGCGTAGAGATTCCAAGCGAAAGTTAAAAGTCTTAGGCTTTGTTGCAGTTATGATGATTTTTGGGCACTACCTCGATTTCTACGGAATGGTCATGCTTGAGCCTAATGCGGTTGTAGAGCATCACGACGATCACCACGATGACGATCACGGCGACCATCATGCTGATGACGCCAATCATGATTCCGAGGAGGTAGCTTTGCTCAGTGTAGCGGAAGTCGAACAAAGCGATGATGCTCACCACGGAGACGATGGTCATGCTGAGGAGGGTCATACTGACGAGGCTCATGGAGGCGATCACGCTGATCATCACACCAATCATGACGAGGGCCATCATGCTGAAGCAATGGGGCATGACGACCATCATGCAGAAGGTCATGGTCACGGTGACCATCACGGCGACGGCCATCATGCTGAAGAGCCTGCGACTACTCATGCCGGTTTAGGTTTTGTAGAGCTATTTATCTTCTTAGGCTTTCTAGGAAGCTTCCTTTTTGTCACATTTCGGGCTTTAGACCGTCAAGATTTAGAAAACGTCGAGGACCCATTTCTGAAAGAAAGTAAACATCACCATATTTAAATTCTGAAAAGCGAGCTATGTCTGCATTTATCATTTTAGCGGTTTTAATACTCCTCTTTACTGCCTTTTTCTTTATTGGAAAAATCAGTGAAACATCGATGTCTATTCGCAAGGCTAACGCCTCGGAAGACGGTGA
>JAYYPZ010000022.1:0-5972 GCA_036128775.1 Bacteroidota bacterium | reverse complement strand
CATAGAAACCATACGCACACCCATTGCATCAATGGGTAAGTTCATGGTGTGGTGCCCGGTTTGTGCATCATTTAAAATCCATCCATCGAGTCGTACTTGGGTCTGCTCGAAAGTTCCACCACGATAACTCAAATCAGCCTGGCTACCAGCCACACCGCGACGACGTAGATCTAGGCCGGGTATACGTTGTAGCATTCCATGAATATGAACCGCTGGAATCTGAGTAATGCTGCGATAGGGTAGGGTTTCAAACTCTACGGCTTCAATACGTACGCTCTTAATTAATACTGGATCTATGACCTCTTCATCATTCGTTACAGGTGTTTGTGCAAACGAGGAAAATGCGAGGTTTATGGCGATTGAAGCCATGAAGAGTTTCTGGAGATTTTTCATTTACAGAGAGTTATTAGTGCTTGATTTTTTGCCAAAATGCATATCGACTCCAACACTAAAAATGAGGGATCGCTTGCGGAAAGTGGCTTGATACTCTGGTACATAACCTGCAGGTTCAACTGCAATAGCTTCGCCATCAGCATACAAGTGAGGTAGAGTATGTGTTTGCGGGATTGAATGGGTAAAGAGCGCTCCTACATTAAGACGTGTTTTATCCGACACATTAAAGGCTGCCCCGCCGGCAATAGAGTGCGCAGAAAGCAAAAAGTCTCCATCTCGATGATATGTGGGCTTAAAACCTGCGGAATTGTAGTAAGAATATCCTCCGCTCACGGCAAGTCGTGGTGTGATAGCATATTCTACGGCAAACTCGTTCTCATTCTGATTGCTTTCAATCTCTTCTTCTCGTCCATTAAGGTCAGCTTGTTTAAAGAATCGCTGCTTAAAGGAATAGGCGAGAGTCAATCGATCATTAGGTGTGTAGCTTAATCCTAGACCAAGATAAGCGGGTAAGTCACTTGAGATGACTTCTTTATCCGTGTATACTCCGCCACCATCTTTGCCATCAATGACTTCTGTAACTAAGTCAAAGTCAGTCTTGTGTTCATATTTAGCCGCTAGGACAATGTCTTCATGGGGTGTGAGTTGTATGGACACAATGGGAGTGAAGGCACCATCTTGCTGCTTTACATCGATGTATCGATCACCACCGAGGTCTGCATACGCTAACGCCGCGAGTCCAGCGACAGTACTTCCTGTTGAATCTTCTACCTGATATAAATAGGTTTCTGGACTTTGCCATCCTCCGAGATCAGGATGATACACCTCAATGTCGGTCACGTAGCCTTCTGCTTGAGTAATTTGCTGAGCATATCGTACCTGCGCACCAACCGAGACCCAATCATTGATTTTGTAGGCAACACCGAGAAGTCCTCCCGGGCTAAACCCAACGCCTTGGCTCTCAAAGTTGTACCGGTAGTCAGTTAGCCCCGAATAATTCGCATAGTTTCCAAGCGCTGCCTCATCTGCATCAATGGTGTTAAGAAAAGAAGCTTGAAGGGCAGGAATAATATCTGCTACGCCTCGATCGGAAGCTGGTAAATCAGAGAATTTTGCACCTCCTGCTCCGGCAACCATCATAATACCTCCATGAAAATTCCAATTTCCTTTCTTGTAGGCGAGAAAGGTACTCGGGAAGATGTATCCAGAAGCCTTACCTGAATAGCTTTTCGGACGGTCAAAAAAGACATAGTCATTATCGATTTCAACCCACTGGTTCAGTATTTGATTATTAAATGTGAAATGAAAGCCTTCGTCAAGATTTACCGTTCCTGCTGGATTGAAGAATACAGCATCAATCTCTTGGCTTGCCTGTCTGGCAGGCATTCTCACATAGGACGCCGATTGATTAGGAATCGTAAAAAGATTTACTTGGGCCTGTTGACTCGGTGTTGGAGCCTGAACTTCCTGTGCCGTCAATACATTTGGGAGTAGGCAGAGTGCGCTCAATGCCACACCACCAATGAATTTAAGTTTCTTTAACATGACTCAAACTTAGATAAAAAAATACACCTCAATTAAAATCTCCGCATATTCGCATTCATGAATGTTGAAAACGAAATCGCTAGAAGGAAAACCTTTGCGGTTATTGCGCACCCTGATAGTGGAAAAACAACCTTGACTGAGAAATTGCTCTTGTTTGGAGGGGCAATTCAAACAGCTGGTGCGGTTAAGTCTAATAAGGTTAAAAAGACGACGGCTTCTGACTTTATGGAAATTGAAAAGCAACGGGGAATATCGGTTGCCACGTCGGTCATGTCTTTTGAGTACGATAATAGATTGATCAACATTTTAGATACTCCTGGCCACAAAGATTTCGCAGAGGATACTTACCGCACCTTGACGGCGGTCGATAGCGTGATTCTTGTAATTGACTGCGTAAAGGGGGTAGAGGAGCAAACTGAAAAGTTGATGGAGGTTTGTCGTATGCGGGATACTCCCGTGCAAGTATTCATTAATAAAATGGACCGAGATGGTCGAGATCCTTATGATTTGATTGAGGAGGTTGAAGAAAAACTGGGTATTCAAGTATTTCCTGTGACCTGGCCTGTAGGTATTGGAAAGGAGTTTAAAGGCGTATGGCATTTGCAAGATCATCAAATGACGGCCTTTACCGCAGGAAGTGCTGGCGAAGAAATGACGGTCTTCAAGGATAAAGAGTCTGAGGGCCTGACCAATTTCATTGGTAATACGTTCGCAGAGCAACTCGATGAAGATTTGGAGTTTCTCAATGAGCTATACGATGAGTTTGACCAAGAGGCCTACCTCAATGGGCAATTAGCTCCAGTATTTTTTGGCTCTGCTATTAATAATTTCGGTGTACAGGAGTTGTTGGATTATTTCTTAAAAATTGCGCCGTCTCCTGTCGCCCGCCCAACCCAAGCACGAATGGTTGAGCCCCTAGAAAAGAAGTTTACCGGCTTCGTATTTAAGATTCATGCTAATCTTGATCCAAAGCACCGAGATCGAATTGCTTTTTTGCGCATTTGTAGTGGGGTTTTTGAACGAAACACCTTTTACATGCATACGCGCATTAATAAGAAATTGCGCTTTAGCAACCCTACGTCCTTTATGGCGTCAAAGAAATCTATCGTTGATATGGCTTTCCCGGGCGATGTCGTTGGACTCTATGATGCGGGGAATTTTAAAATAGGAGATACACTTACCGAAGGGGAGGAGTTGTTTTTCAAAGGAATTCCAAGTTTTTCTCCAGAGATCTTTAAAGAAGTCGTTAATCGTGATCCGATGAAGTCCAAGCAATTGGATAAAGGGATTCGTCAGTTATCGGATGAAGGGGTTGCTCAATTGTTTATTCACCCTGTCGGTCAACGTAAGGTCCTGGGTACGGTAGGGCCTCTCCAATTTGAAGTGATTCAACATCGCTTGTTAGGGGAGTATGGCGCTAAAATGGACTTCCAACCCTTAAACTACTACAAGGCTTGTTGGATTCGAAGTGATAAGCCAGAGGCCATGGCCGAGTTCAAAAAGCGTAAGCATCAGCATGTGGTCAAGGATAAGGATGATAACGACGTATTTCTGGCTGATTCAGCTTGGATACTCAAGGTATGTCGTGAAGATTTTCCTGATATTCGATTCTATACGACCTCGGAGTTTAAGGTAGACCTTATGGCCGGGTAGGTCAGTTTCAGCTACCTATACATTTGAATATGAGGAATACCATCCTCTAAATATTCGTCTCCAGTGGACTGAAAGCCAAAGCTCTTGTAAAAACCCAGAAGATAGGACTGCGCCGATATTCTACATTGTCCACTGCCATGAAGGGATTCCATTAGGTCTAATGAACGTGTCATAAGTTCTTGGCCAAGCCCTTTGCTACGGTAGTCCAAATGAGTCACTATACGTGATAAGCTTGCTTCCTCATAACTCACCTTGGGAGCTAGAATTCGAGCATAGGCCACAATGTTACGTAGTTTATCCTCGGCCCAGATATGCCAAGCGCCTTCATCTTTTCCATCATTATCAAGATAGACACAATCTTGCTCAACAATAAACACTTCTTGGCGAAGGGTCATAATGTTGTAGAGTTCAAGGTTGCTTAGCTTTTCAAAGGGTTTGTCAATCCAAGTAAGTGCCATGGTTTTATGCTATGTACTTAGAAAGTTAAGGTGGTTTTGTCAAACATTGTTTGTTACGTCCGCAGCGAAAATTGTTCAACAAAAAAGCGGAAAATCCTTGAAAACATATAGCCGATAAGGCTTCCAAGGAAGAGTCCAGCTACGATATCTTTTGGATAATGAACGCCAACAACCATCTGCGCCCATACAATGAGAAAGACCCATATTAAAAAAAATATAGTCTGTGTTTTGGAGAAACAACGGCTTCCTATCCAAAAAATAGCGAGTGCCATGTGATTGGTAGCATGGGATGATGGGAAGCTGTAGGATTTTGGACAATAATCTAAAAGCAGTTGGAATCCTAAAAGAGGTTCCTGGCAAGGCCTTGGGTATGCGAAATATGGTTTAAGGATATGAGAGGACACTATATCACCAAGACCTGCAGCGAGCGCTGAGCAGACAAGAAAGGTTATGGCGACTCTCTTTTCTTGTCGCATAAATAAATAAATGCCGATTAAAATGTATAGAGGAATCCATGTCATTTTGTTGCGCAGGACAATGGCCAATTCATCAAAAGATGCCGGAGTAAATGTTTGAATCTGATGAAGCCATTCTGCTCCCATAGAAAGTTATTGTTTTTGAGCAATCAGGATTAATCGAGGAGAACGTTGCTTATCAAAATAGTTGAGCGAATAGTCTCCAAACACCTCTTTGCAAACAAGATTATTATCCTTGAAGCATTGCATGAAATCCTCTCTGACTAGGCCAAAGACTCTTTCTTCATGTTCTTGCCATTCATCATTTCGCTTAAAACGTATTCGCTTGATAAGGACTCGGTCTTTAACTGACCGCTCAATGTGATAACGAATCCCCTCCTTGTCAATAACTTCTTCCGCTTTCATTTTGGCAACCGCAGGAAATACATTGATAAAGTCAATAATCAGTAGTCCATTTTTCTTTAGGCAAGCTGCGGCGTGTTTTAAGGGAAGCATATTCTCTTCCATATTATCAAAGTAGCCCAAACTAGTAAACAGACTTGTAATTAAGTCGAATTGGCCAAATGGAAAAGGTTCTCGCATATCATGAACATGGAATGCCAGATCATGTACATTTTTATCTTGGGCTTGTTCAATACTGTTTTTAGATAAATCAAACCCCACCGTACTATGCCCAAGGTTCGCAAAGGTTTGTGCATGTCTTCCTTTTCCGCATGCCATATCAAGCACTCGCATGTTTGGCCGATTGATTAAATCATGAAGGTGTTGAATGAATGATTCAGCTTCCTCTTGATTGCGGTGATTGTAGAGTGTGTGATAGTCTTCGGAATCAAACCACTCTCTAAACCAAGAATTTATTGGCATGACGGGATTTAGCGTGTTTAATTGATGGAAGATACATATCTTCAATTACTGAACAACCTTGTTTATGGCTTTAATGAAAAGAATATCAGGAATTCGAGGGACTATCGGCGGATTCTTGGGTACGGGGCTAACTCCTTACGACATTGTGGTATTCGCTTCGGGTTATGCGCAATACGTTCTATCTCAACATGGAAAAGGGAGTATAGTCGTTGGTCGAGATGCTCGTATCTCTGGAGAAATGGTGTCTTCACTCGTCATTCGAACCTTGCAAGGTATGGGCTTGGACGTGGTAGATTTAGGGCTTGCAACAACACCTACTACGGCCTATATGGTGTCATCCAGCAATGCAATAGGCGGTATCATCCTGACAGCAAGCCATAATCCAAAGCATTGGAACGCCCTTAAAATGCTCGACGAAAATGGAGATTTTGTATCCGAAGAAGCGGGGAAAGAGATTTTGAGACTCAGTGATTTAGCGGATTTTCAATATGCTACGGTCGATGAACTCGGCAAGGTGGAGACTTTTGATGAGGCGTTAGATCGACATATTGAGCATATTCTTTCCCTAGATCTAGTTAATCCT
>JAYYPZ010000021.1:0-3419 GCA_036128775.1 Bacteroidota bacterium | reverse complement strand
CAAGTTAAAATAGTGGACTATGGTGAGGATCTTGCTGTAAAGACCGTCGATTACGGAGAAGACAATGAAGGGCTATGGAAGTTTGTTGACTATGGAGAAGACTACACGATTAAGTTTGTCGACTACGGAGAGGACTTTACCATCAAGTACGTCGACTACGGAGAAGGCTGCTAACTCTTTAGTCTACTAAACACCTCGAGGAGGGCCTTTTTTCTACTTCGGCTAACTGGGATTTTTACTTCTTTAGCAAGCTCTACCTTTGACTCAGCGGAATGAAACTTTTTGATTGCCGCTGTGGCAATAATATAGCTATTGTGCGGGCGGAAAAACGCATGAATTGGGAGGCTTTCTTCAATAGACTTAAGTGTCCGAACCACTAGAATGTCTCTGCCTGAATTCAATATTATTCTAGCATAATTGCTTTCCGCTTTGATGTAAAGAATATCTTGGAATTGAATGATTTCGCTTACCCCTTTATGCTTGACTAAAAGCTTTCCCTTCATGGGATTTAAAAAGAGAACGTCATTGAGCTTTTGATAGGTTTGCCTTAAATCATCAATATTTATGGGCTTTACCCAATAGTCAAAAGCTTGGTGCCTAATCGCCGTTATGGCCGAGGTATCATCACCTGTCATGATAATTACAGGATAGGATATAGGACCTAATTGCTCTAACAAATCAAACCCAGATCCATCCGGGAGGGTGACATCAAGAACCAGCACATTGAACGACTGCTTGGGTATTTCTTGAAGGGCCTCTCGAATCGACATCGCATGATAGACAAACTGAATATCCTCTTCAACCACTTTCGATAAGATCTCCAAAGACTCTGCGGCTTCTCTTGAGTCTTCAACGACAAATATTTTTAAGTTTTCGTCCAAGATGGTTTTTTAGGTTTTGATAAAATTGAAGGTTACATGTAAGCCTTGCTCAAGTTCTTTTCGGCGTAAGGATATAGTCCAAGAGCCGTGCTCCTCATAAATTCGAATTCTTTCGCGAATCAGCTCATTACCCACTCCGCGACTTTGATCGTAAATTTCCAAACTGAGCTTGCTAAGGCCAGGACCATTATCCAATACATGCACATACAGAGAACGTCTGTTATCGCTTCTAAAGTGCAAATCAATGTGATTTCCACCATTGGGGCCCATCGCATGCTTAATCGCATTCTCTACAATAGGATGAACAATTAGACTAGGGATATAACGTGTGGAAAAGCGCTCCTGTTCGTCTTTAACATGAATCTTGTAAGTAAAGCCGAGGCGCTGTGCCTCCAGCTTAAGGTAGGCCTCAATTAGGGCAATCTCCTGCTCTACATAAATTTCGGCATCCCTTGCTGCATACATCAACTGACGGATATACTCACTGAATTGGCCCACAAAGATTCCTCCAGTAATGGAGTCTGATTTTAAGATAAAGTGCTGAACAGAAGCTAGGGCATTGCTTAAAAAGTGCGTATCGAGAAAGGAAACATTGACTTTGAGATCTTCTGATTTTTTGAAGGCAGAAGGCTGACTTTCACTTGGAATAGATAGATCCATCATTGCAGCTTGACTTGTTTCTAAGACTTCGCTCTGAATCAACTGTAATTGGTGTTTGGATTCGCTAAGTCGCGATGAAATTTCTTCTTCAGAAAAACCACAAAACATCGAAAGCTTGAGGTAGTCCAAGTGGAAGTGGGGTAGGGCTGTTTCCTGACGCCCATGCACCGGAGCTAGAGTCTTTCGTGCAAAATCAACATCACCCAATGACATAGCAGCCTTGCCCATAAGCAACCTAAACCTTGTATTGTCCCATGGCATGTTGCCCTCTTCAACAAGATGAAGAGCACTTTCAGCATAGGTAATCGCGTCCTGCCATTCTTCATTATACATGCAGATTTTGGCTACCAAATGATAGAAACGCGCAAAGGTGTGAATGTTCGATGCGTCAAGGTTTATCATTTCCATATAATGATGCCTTACCTTTTCAGCAAAGGCTGTGCCTTGCCCTTGGCCTAAGTAATGGTGGGCCAAATTAAAGGCACATAAAATGTAGTAAGGACTCCACTCCTCACCATTCTTCTCTAGGACATCAAGCGTTGCTTTGTACTTTTCCTCTGCTTTGCCGTGGTCGCCAAGAACTGTCCATACTACGCCCAGACCATTTAACGAAGAGGCCTTTCTGCGGTGGGATTGAGCATAAGCTAAGCTCTGATTATAGGACGAAATGGAAAGGCCTATTAGATTAAGGTAACGCAGGAGACTGCCACGTAAACCGTAACACATCCCTATCATTTCCTTGTCGCCATCCTTAATGGCGTATTTCAGTGCCTGAAGAGAAGCCTTGTTTGATGCTTTAAAATCAAAGGCCATCATGTGGTAGGACGCCTCGTTATATCGAAGCTCTGAAATCGTGAAGGCGTCTTTAGGATCTTTGAGTTGATCAAGAATACCATCGAGGTATTTTGATGCTAAGGACAGGTCAGAATAGAAATTTCTCCCGAAGCCCTCCTTAAGCTCAAGTGTAGTTAATGTTTTGATTCGACTCCCTTCGAGTACCACTTCCCAATAGATTAACTTAGAAGATATGACTACTCAAGTAAAAAGCCTAATAAATGGGCGGTGTTAACATTACTCTTTAAGAATATCGCTAAATACCTTTCTAAATTTTGCCAGTTTGGGGTTGATTACAATTTGACAATACCCATTGGAGCGTCCATTTATTCGATAATAATCTTGGTGATAGGATTCCGCTTTGTAAAAGGACGTTGCAGGACTCACTTCTGTAACGATCGGATTGGGCCATATCCCTTCTTCTGTTAACTGTTTAATAACTGATTCGGTTGCAAGTTTTTGATCCTCGCTATGGTAAAATACCACCGATCTATACTGTGTTCCCTTATCCGCTCCTTGTTGATTAAGCGTGGTGGGATCATGGGTTTCAAAAAAGACTTCTAGGAGTTTCTCATAACGAATAACGGATGGGTCAAAAACTACTTGAATCACCTCGGCATGGCCTGTCATTCCACTGCACACTGCTTCGTAAGAAGGGTTCTCTGAGCGTCCACCGCTATAACCGGAGACTACTTGCTCTACACCCTCAATCGACTGAAAAATTGCTTCAGTACACCAAAAACAACCTCCTCCAAATGTCGCTGTATCTAATGCCTTCGTTGACTCCATAATTTCTTTGTTTGACTTATCCTTTTTAACCGCATAGACCATGTCTTCTCCTTGCGCATTAAAGGCGCACCCTTGCCCGATACATAGTAGTCCCAATATCCATAATCCCCAACCTTTCATAAACCCACGTCTTCTATTAGCGTTCCAAGATAAAACGCCGCAGTGTTTTAAAATGTTGTCGGTCATGCCTTCTCAAAAAAGGAGGTAAGTCCATAGAAAGCCATACCTTAGGAAAAGGCCCTCTCGCCAGATAAA